>JANWZM010000220.1 GCA_025054635.1 Thermoflexales bacterium | reverse complement strand
GACCCGCACGTCCGCCTGCGCCACGACTCGCGCTACAGCGTTCGCTTTGCAAATCAGAACATTTGGGATGCGGCGCGCGGATGGAACGTGCTCGGCGCAGTGCGCGTGCAGTCCCCAGCGTCGCGTGTCTTCAAACCTGCGGTCTATCGGTGAGCAAGCGGCTCATGGAACGCAGCAACGCAACGAAGCCTGAGGCGGGTGCACACACTCGAGCTCGTTCGCCTCAGGCTTCTTCGCGAGTGGGTTGTGGCTCAGCTACGCCGCTGTTGGATCAGCGCTGCAAGCTGTGCCAGTGTGTCGAAGGTTTGCGCGTTCAGTTCTGAATCATCGAGGCGCACACCAAACCGCTCCTCGACGAATAACCCAAGGTCAACCAGGTGAAATGAGTCAATCAAGCCGCTGGAGATCAGCGGCTCATCGGGACGAATTACCCGCTTAGGGTTCTTGAGGATTGTGCCCGCGATGTAGCTTGAGAGTGCAGCCGTGAGGTCGTCCATGAGACAAGTTGGTTGGCTCAGTCGCGCCACTTGATGCTGCATCCGACGCTTGGCTTCTGGACTGGGTTAACTGGCAAGCCTGCGAGGACGGCGTCTAGCGCTGCGCGCACATCGGCAGCCGTCGCGGGCATGCCGCTGTTCGGGCGGGTGTCATCGAGCTGACCGCGGTAAACCAACTTCATCTGCCCATCGAAGATGAACGTGTCGGGGGTGCACACCGCGCCGTAGGTTCGGGCGACATCCTGCGTCTCGTCGAAGAGGTAAGGGAAGGGATATCCCACTCGCAGCGCCTCCTCACGCATGCGCTCTGGGCTGTCCTCTGGATACTTCACTGGGTCGTTCGAGCTGATGGCGATGAATGAGACGCCTCGCGGCATGTAGTCCCGCGCCAATTGCACCAGCGCCTGATCCACATGCTTGACATACGGGCAGTGGTTGCAGATGAACATGACCACGGTCGCCTTGTCCGACTTCAGCTCAGCCAGCGAGCGGCGCTGACCGGAGACGGTGTCCACCAACTCAAAGTCTGGCGCGGAAGCGCCAAGCGTGAGCACAGTGCTGTTCTCGGATGTCATTGGCATGGCGGTGCAGAGTGTAGCATGAGGGACAGCTCGCACCTAAACCAGAAGTCGGACGAGCGATCGCTCATACCGCTTGTTGCCCAGCTCAGCATGAGTGCTGGTCTAACTGCTTGCACGGCAGAGACATGGGTAGTAAAAAGCCCTGAGCGAGAGGAAGATACTGGTGAAGGCGAGGCGCCGTACCACATCGCACGTAGCTGAGTCTGAGTGTGCCCCTTGTGCTATAAATCCTGTATGCAGCAAGCCGACGTCCTCCTCGTCAATGGCATCGTCCTCACCATGGATGAGGCTTTCCGCCAGTATCCCCGCGGCGCAGTTGCCCTCCGAGGCGACTCGATCCTGATGGTTGGTGACGTTGACGCGGTGACTGCCGCAGTGTCCGCCCAGGAGATCATTGATTGCACAGGGTGCGTGATCATGCCGGGGCTTGTGAACTGCCACACCCACACCCCAATGACGCTGCTGCGCGGGCTGGCGGACGACTTACGCCTTGACGTTTGGCTATACGGCTACATGCTCCCTGTTGAGCGGGCGTTTGTCTCACCAGAGTTCGTTGCGCTCGGCACGAAACTGGCTTGCGCCGAGATGATCCGCAGCGGGGTTACCTGCGTCAACGACATGTATTACTTCGAGGACACCATCGCTGAGACAATCGCACACGCCGGCATGCGCGCGCTGTGCTCGCAGACGATCATGCAGTTTCCCACCCCTGACGCAGCCTCGGCGGACGAGAGCCTTGAGTTCGCCGAGCGGTTTGTCCAGAAATGGTTGGGGCATCCCCTGATCACCCCTGTTGTCGCGCCGCATGCGCCGTACACCTGCAGTGGCGAGCTCATGCGCGCCTGCGCTGAAATTGCCATCCGCTACGACGTGCCGCTGCACATCCACATCAGCGAGACCTATCAGGAGGTCGAAGAGTGTCGGCGCGAGCACGGCATGCCTGTGGTGAACTGGGTGAAGAAGAACGGCGTGCTGGAGGCAAAGGTGATCGCTGCGCATTGCGTGGCGATTGACGCAGGCGAGATGCGCACCTTGCGCAACGCTGGCGCAACCGTCGCCCATAACCCCTCGGCAAATCTCAAGCTCGCCAGCGGTATCGCCAACGTGCAGCAGATGCTCAACACTGGGTTGAAAGTCGGGATCGGCACTGATGGCCCAGCCAGCAATAACGACCTTGATCACTTTGAGGAGATGCGGCTGGCGGCGCTGCTAGCGAAAGGCAGCACCCGCGACCCGCTCGCCGTGCCTGCGCGCACAGCGATGCTGATGGCGACCCGCATGGGCGCGCAGGCGCTGCACGTCGGCGACCAGACTGGATCGCTCGAGCCAGGCAAGCGCGCAGATGTGATCGTTGTCGAGATAGACCGCCTGCACACTGCACCGCGCTACGCCGACGTTGCCCCTGGCAGCGACGCAATCTACACCCAGATCGTTTACTCAGGCAAATCAACCGACGTGCGCGACGTGTTCGTCAACGGTCGCTGCCTGATGCGTGACCGCGAGCTGCTCACCCTCAATGAAGCGGAGCTGAAAGCCCAGGCGGGCGAGGTTGCCCGCCGCGTGCACAGCTTCTTGGCTGCGCGCGAGGGCGATGTGCTGCGCAAGCTCGCCGCAATCGGCGGCGTGCAGCAGGAAGAGTCCTTCGAGGTGCAGGTCAAGGCGCGCATTGACGACCCGCAGCCAATCATTGACCTGATCAACAAGGGCGAGGAGATCACAGTGGTGCGCCACGTGCACTACCGCCAGTATGACACCTACTTCTTCTTCGAGCATGAGCCGTCGCGCTTGCGCTACCGCGAGGACGAGCGCGTTGACGAGAACGGCAGGGTCGTCAGCAGCCGCTACCGGCTCACTTTGGTCAGCGGACAACGTGAGCGCGAGTACCCCCACTCGGTCTTGCTCAGCCGCGTGCGCTTCATGTCGCCTGCCGACCGCAGCTTGCGCTTTTACCGCGAGTACTTTAAGCCCGACCACGAGGTGCACGTTGAGAAAGACCGCCTGCGCTGGGAGGTTATCTACGACGACGAGGAGATGTTCATCAACATCGACCGCATGACGAAACCAGCGCGCGAAGGCTACTACCTGGAGATCAAAAGCCGCACCTGGAGCCAGCGCGACGCAGAGCGTAAAGCGGCGGCAATCGGCAAGCTGCTGGCGCGCTTCGGCGTCAGCGACGACGCCGTGCTACGCCAAGAGTACGTCCAGATCGCGCAGGAAGCGCCGCTCGCCCAGGCTTGAACGCGGCGCTCACAGCGCTGCGTCCAGTGCTTCGCCCAAGCTGCGCACAGGGATCAGCGCTAACCCTTCTGGGGGATGCTCCACCTTGCGTGCAGTCTTGGGCAAGAGGCAGCGCCTGAAGCCGAGCTTCGCGGCTTCGTTCAGGCGCTGGGTCAATTGGCTGACGCTGCGCACCTCACCACTCAACCCCACCTCACCAATGATGGCTAGGTCGGGCGGAACAGGCTTGCCGTGGTAGGCGCTCGCCAGCGCGACAGCAGCGGCAAGGTCAGCCGCTGGCTCGTCAATCGTCAACCCGCCGACAACGTTCAGGAACACATCCTGGTCATGCAGGCGGATTCCTACGCGCTTCGAGAGCACAGCGATCAGCAGAAAGAGTCGGTTGTAGTCAAAGCCGTTTGCCGTTCGGCGCGGCATCGGGTTTGCCGTTGGGCTGCTGAGCGCCTGCACTTCAACGAGCAGCGGTCGCGTGCCCTCCATCGTCACGGCGACAGCGCTGCCTGGCGCATGCGTCATGCGCTCGGCAAGAAACATTTCGCTCGGGTTGGCGATCTCGCGCATGCCGTCGCTGGTCATCTCGAACACGCCGACTTCACTGGTCGCCCCGAAGCGGTTCTTCAAGCTGCGCAACACGCGGAAGGCATGGAAGCGGTCGCCTTCTAGCTGCAGCACTGTGTCCACAATGTGTTCGAGCACCTTCGGGCCGGCGATACTGCCTTCCTTGGTGACATGACCAACGATGAAGATCGCCGTGTCCGTCGCTTTGGCGATAGCTTGCAGGCGCTGGGCGCTCTCGCGCACCTGGGTCACTGTGCCCGGCGAGGAAGCGACGCCCTCAACGTACATGGTCTGGATCGAGTCCACTACGCACAGTTTGGGCTGGAGCGACTCGATGGCTTGGATGACAGCGCCTAGATTCGTCTCGGTGAGCAAGTAGAGCGCGCTGTCGCCAACGCCAAGCCGGCTGGCGCGCATTTTGATCTGCTGGGCGCTCTCCTCGCCGCTCACGTAAAGCGCCGTGCCAACTTGGCGCGCGACCAGCACTGCGCTTTGCAGCAGCAGCGTGCTCTTGCCGATGCCTGGATCGCCACCAATCAACACCACCGAGCCGGGCACAATCCCGCCACCGAGGACGCGGCTGAACTCGCCCAGAGGCAGAGGTAGGCGCTGCAAGGCATCAGCTTTGACCTCACTCAGGCGTTGTGGCTTGGCGATAGGGCGGGAGCTGGAGGTTGCCTCGGCTTGGGCGCGCTCATCAAAAACCTCCTCGACCAGTGTGTTCCACTCGCCGCACTCTGGGCACTTTCCCGACCAGCGGAGCTGCGTGCTGCCGCAGACAGTGCACACGTAGCGCGTCTTCAAGCGAGGGGTTGTGCTCTTGCTCACGGTTCAAGTGTACGTCGCTTGGAAGGCTGCCGTAGGAGTGCCTGGAATATGCGCAAGCTTCAGGAACTGCCTCCCATGCCCCGGAAGGACTGCGAGTCCCACAAGGCGTAACATGTATGTGGACTGAGCGCCGAGTTTACGCATCAGGCGTTTCAAGGGTTCTGCGCGGCGTGAGACAGCACTGCGAGCAAAAAGCCAGCATTGTGCTGCGTAAGCCTTGAAGCTTCAGCGCCTCTCTTGACAAGGCGCGCAGATCGCGTATGCTTACGCCCAATTCGTTCTACGGTTCACAAAGTAGGAGATGTGGCAGCCGTTGTCCTGCACGGGTGTGGGCACGGCTGCTTTCGCACTAACAAGGGTTGGCGCAAAGTTGTGCTTGTGACCTAGAAGTCATTGGTTTGCAACTGAGTGTGGATCGAGCGATGGGCAATCAGCATAACGACGGACAAGCAACAGAGTGTCGGACAAGTCGTGCACCGCTCTATGAGGCGCGGTTTGAGCACGATGCCTGCGGGATTGGGTTTGTCGCTGATCTGTCTGGGCGTGCCACCCACCGCACGCTGGACGACGGGCTGCGCTGTCTAGAGCGCCTAGCTCATCGCGGTGCGCTGGATGCAGACGGCAAAAGCGGCGATGGGGCGGGGGTGCTGTGCTCAATCCCGCATGTGATGCTGAACCGTGAGCTTGAGCGCTTGGGCATGCGTCCTCACCGCGAGGGCGAGATCGCCGTGGGGATGATGTTCCTGCCGCGCGACCCGATGGCAAACCGACGCGCCCGCGCGCTGGTCGAAGCGGAGTTTGCTCGACGTGAGCTGCCTGTCTTGACCTGGCGCACCGTTGTCCACGAGCCAAATGCGCTCGGTCAGCGTGCTCTGCAAATGCTGCCCGACATTCAACAGGTGCTCATCGCTCGTCCGGCTCACTTCCGCACAGAGCTTGCGTTTGACCAGCATTTGTATCTTGTGCGGCGCTGCATTGAAAATGCCGCTCGCGCGGAGAAGCTGGAAGGGTTCTACGTCTGCTCGCTGTCCTGCCGGACGGTCGTGTACAAGGCGCTGGTCTCCGCCACACAACTGCGTCGGTTTTACCTTGACCTCAACGACCCTGATTTCAAGGTCTCGCACGTGCTGTTTCACCAGCGCTACTCGACAAACACGCTGCCGACTTGGGAGCGCGCGCAGCCGTTTCGCTTCCTGTGCCACAACGGCGAGATCAACACCATCGAAGGCAACCAGAACTGGATGCGCGCCCGCGAGCCAGAGCTGGATTCACTGATCTGGGGCAGCGAAATCGAGAACCTCAAGCCAATCGTTGACTTGAACAGCAGCGACACCGGACGACTGGACAACGTTATTGAGCTGCTCACGCTGGGCGGACGCGATATTCGGCACGCGATCAAGATGTGCATCCCCCAGGCGTGGGAGAAGGACCCTGACCTCTCCCCTGCGGTGAAGGGGTTCTTCCGCTACCACGCCTCGTTGATGGAGCCATGGGACGGTCCAGCCTCCATCGTCTTCAGCGACGGCGAGTTGATCGGGTTGGCGCTGGACCGCAACGGGCTGCGCCCCGCGCGATACCTCGAGACGCGCGATGGGATTGTGTATGCCGGCAGCGAGATTGGAGCGCTGGATGTCGAGCCAGAGAAGATCGTCGTCAGTGGCAAGCTCGGTCCAGGCGAGATGATCTGCGCGGACCTGCGCGCGCGGCGGTTGTTCACCAACGATGAGATCCTGCGCGAGCTGTCCTCGCGCAAGCCTTACCGCGAGTGGTCCACGCGCCAGCGCGTCCGGCTGGAGGAAGTCGCTCAGATCGTCATCGAGCAGCCTGCGGTCAACTCCGAGGCGCTGCTGGTCAAGCAAGCGCAATTCGGATGGACAACGGAGGAGCTGACGCTGATCGTCAAGACGATGTTCGAGGACGGCACCGAGCCAGTTGGCTCGATGGGCGACGACACGCCGCACGCAGTGCTCTCGCCGAAGGCGCGCCCGCTGTTCAACTACTTCAAGCAGCGCTTCGCTGAGGTCACTAACCCGCCAATTGACCACCTGCGCGAGGAACAGGTGATGAGCCTGCGCGTGCTGCTGGGGCGGCGCGGCAATTTGCTGGCAGAAACTGAGGAGCTAGCGCATCTCGTCCGCCTCAAAAGCCCTGTGCTCTCCAACGAGGAGCTGAAAGCGCTGCAGCGGCTGGATGACCCGGACTTCCAGAGCGTCGTCCTAGATGCAACTTTTCCGGTACCCGCAAAAGGGAGCTCGACCTCGGCAAATGGCAGCTCGGGTGAAGAGCCATGCGCGCTGGAGCAGGCGGTGCGCAAGCTGTGCGCTGACGCTGAGCGCGCTGTGCGCGTCGGCGCTTCGATCCTCATCATCAGCGACCGTCGAGCTGGGCCGCAGCGAGCACTAATCCCCTCGCTGCTGGCGGTCGGGGCGGTGCACCATCACCTGATGCGCCGTGGGCTGCGCAGCCGAGCCAGCCTCGTTGTCGAGAGCGGCGAGGTGCGCGAAACCCATCACTTCGCTGTGCTGCTCGGCTACGGCGCCAGCGCGATCAACCCCTATCTGGCGCTGGACACAGCGCGCGAAGCTGTGCAGCAAGGTCGGGTGCGCGACAAGACCTTGAGCGAGGTTGACGTCGTCCAGCGCTACATCAAAGCAGCCGAGAAGGGCATTCTCAAGATCATGTCCAAGATGGGCATCGCCACCGTGGACGCCTACACCGGCGCACAAATCTTCGAGGCGATTGGCTTGTCTAAGCGACTGATTGACGAATGCTTCGAGGGCACCCCCTCGCGCATTGGCGGCATTGGGTATCCTGAGGTCGAGCGGATCGTGCTGAGCTGGCACGCTAACGCATACCCGCGGCTGCGCGCGGCTCAGGCAGGCGAGGTCAGTCAACCCGAGGGCGAAGGCGCAGTTTACGTTGCGGACAACGTCAAGTTGGATCACCCCGGCTTCTACAAGGAGCGCGCTGGCGGTGAGGTTCACGGCTACTCCCAACGCGCGGTTCATGCCCTGCAGAAGGCGGTGCGGGTCGAGGGCGTCATTGAATACACTGGGGAAACCGAGCTGCGCGTCGGCATCGCCCACACCAAGGTCAAAACATTCACCATCAACGGCGCCTTCCAGAAGGGCTACCAGCTTTACCGCGAGTTCGCTGACCTGTATCGTGACTCGGCACAGCCTATCGAGCCGCGCGACTTACTAGAGATTCGCTCCGACCGCGCGCCGATCCCCATCGAAGAAGTTGAGCCGCTCAGCCGCATCTTGGCGCGCTTCAGCAGCGCCGCAATGTCGCTTGGCGCGCTCTCGCCAGAAGCACATGAGACGTTGGCGATCGCCATGACTCGCCTGGGCGCGCTGAGCAACAGCGGCGAAGGCGGCGAGGAGACCCGCCGCTTCTTCGAGGAGGGCAACAGCGGGATCAAGCAGGTTGCCTCTGGGCGTTTTGGCGTCACGCCAGCCTACTTGATGAGCGCTGCCGAGCTGCAAATTAAGATGGCGCAGGGCAGCAAGCCCGGCGAGGGTGGACAGATCCCCGGGCATAAAGTCACCGACTTGATCGCGCGCGTCCGGCACACTGTGCCCGGCGTGGCGCTGATCTCGCCGCCGCCGCACCATGACATTTACTCCATCGAGGACTTGGCGCAGCTCATCTACGACTTAAAGCAGATCAACCCCGACGCAAAGGTCAGCGTCAAGCTGGTCGCGCAAGCTGGGGTCGGCACAATCGCGGCTGGGGTGGTCAAGGCGCTAGCGGACGTTGTGTTGATCAGCGGGCACAGTGGCGGCACAGGCGCCTCGCCGCTCAGCTCGATCAAGAACGCCGGCGTGCCCTGGGAGCTTGGACTGGCTGAGACCCAACAAACCTTGATCGAGAACAACCTACGCGGTCGAGCGCGCATCCGTGTGGATGGCGGGCTGCGCACAGGGCGCGACGTGATCATCGCCGCGCTGCTCGGCGCGGATGAGTATTCGTTTGGCACTGCCGCGCTAATCGCCGAAGGCTGCATCATGGCGCGCGTGTGCCACCTCAACACATGCCCGACGGGCGTCGCCACACAGAAACCGGAGCTGCGCGCCAAGTTTGCCGGCAAGCCTGAGCACGTCATGGCGTATCTGCTGTATGTTGCTCAGGACGTGCGTGAACACTTGGCGCAGATGGGCTACCGCTGCCTGGACGAGATCATTGGGCGCACCGACCTGCTCACCAAGCGTCAGCCGCCGAAGTCAGAGTCGCCCGAGGTGTTGCATCGCGAGCAAGCGCTCACAGTGCACACGCTGCTGGCGCCGCCACCTAAGGATCGCCCCCTGCGCCACTGCGAGCCTGCGCCAAAGTATCCGCCGAACACGCTCAACGAGACCATCGTCCGCGATGCCTACACTGCCATCGAACACCAGTGGCCTGTTAAGTTGCACTACACCATCCGCAATCAAGACCGCAGCATCGGCGCGCGCTTGAGCGGTGAGATCACGCGCCGCTACGCAGACCGCGGGCTGCCAGCGGGGACTATCGAGATCAGCTTTCGTGGCTATGCAGGGCAGAGCTTCGGCGCGTTTACTACGAACGGCATGCGCCTGCATTTGGTCGGCGCAGCGAACGACTACGTGGGCAAGGGGATGCGCGGCGGCGAGATCTCCATCCGCCCCTTCCCCGAGACGACGTACAACTGGGCGGAGAACCACATCTTGGGCAACACCGCCTTGTATGGCGCGACGGGCGGGTCGCTGTTTGCCGCAGGGCGCGCTGGCGAGCGCTTCGCCGTGCGCAATAGCGGCGCTTGTGGCATCGTCGAGGGCGTCGGCGATCACGCCTGCGAATACATGACCGGCGGCGTGGTGATCGTGTTGGGCAGCACCGGGCGCAACTTCGCTGCAGGCATGACCGGCGGCATGGCGTTTGTGTATGACCCCGACGGCACGTTCGTGAACCGCTGCAACTTGGAGCTGGTTGACGTTGACCGCCTGACGCATCCGGGCATGCAACGCCTGGTGAAAAGCCTGCTGCGCCGACACTACGAGCTGACCAACAGCCCGCGCGCGCGCGAGCTGCTCGTGCGCTGGGACGAGGCTGTGCTCTCCTTCCGCCGTATCCTGCCCAAAGACCGCGTTGCGGAGATCGAGGCGATCAACGAGTTCAGCGACTACCAGCAGACGTAAAAAGGGCGCAAGGATTTACCCCTGCGCCCTCTCGCTTGTTTCACCAGCCCACTACCGCGTCGGGGTTGCGGTTGGCGTGACCTGAACGGGCGTGGGTGTCGCTGCGACCTCGGTCGGTGTAGCGACAGGGGTGGGCGTCGGCGTGACCTGGACGGGCACAGGCGTCGCTGCAGCCTCGGTCGGTGTGACAACAGGGGTGGGCGTCGGGACTTGCAGGAAGTCCTCGCGCTTAGCGTTGACAATCTCCTCCAGCACGAAGGCGTTGACGCGCACGTACCACGGCGAGTTGGACGCCTTGACCACAAACGTGCTGTCTTGCGGGTCGCGCGCGCCAACCCGCAGCACCAGCGGGGCAAGCCCAGACACGTCCGACTTCAGCGTCAGCGTCAAGATCGCGCTCGGCTGAGCCATGCCGTACTCAGGCTTGTCCTGCTTGCCCAACGGGCGCACCATGTTGAGCGAAGCCACGCGCGAGAGGATGGTCTCCAGTCGAGCAGGATTAAACGTCTCGCCTGCCTTCAAGCCGTCCAGACGCCAAGCATCCGCGAGGTCGCGCTTGAAGACGAGCGTCTCGGTCACCGTGCGGATGGCGACGGTGCCGATCTCCTGCTGCGTTGACGTGAAGAAGAGGGTGTTGATCCAGTTCGACGTGTCGGCGGAGATGTCGAAGATGGCGATCTTCGTCGTCAAGAACACGTCGTCCGACCCAGCAAGGCGGACGTTGGTGCTGCTGCCGCGCGCCGAGCCGAAGAAAAGCGCCCGCTCACCTTTGGTGGTGGACAACTCGACCTTGCGGTTGAAGCTGTCGTCGCCAACCTGCAAGCGGGCATGGCTTGCTGCGGTTGAAGCGATTGGGCGACCGACAGTGACGGCGACGATCTTCTCTAGGAAGCTGGTCACGCGCGAGGCGTCTGCGGGATAGTCGTCAACTTCCGGCAATACCCATTGACCGTCTTTCTTGACGAGGCGAATCTGCTTATCCGGCTGCTCGCGCACAGTAAGGGCGGTGATGTCTTCCTCGGTGATGGACTCGAGCAGCGGGCGCGCCGCTTCAGGCGCTGCCTGAGAGGGCAGGGTGAGCACGAGCACCGCGACGACAAGTTGAGCGACGAAGAGGGCAGCCAGGATTTGGATGCGCTTGCTCATGGATCAAACCTCCTGTTATCTATGCCTTGCGCGCACGCGCCTCAACCGGGGCAAGCACCATCGGCAACTCTGCGCGCTGGCGCAAGCGCCAAATCACGCCCACCGCGACCAGCGCGAGCAGCGCAACCGCGTAGTTTGCGATCTCCCAGGTGCGCCGCTCGGCGTCGCTCAGCGGTTGCAAGACGCGCGAAACCGTGCCGCACGTGCGGATGCCCAGCAGCTCTAGGTCTTCGACCGACCAGTCCACCGCGTTCTGAGCAAACTGCAGGTTGCTCAGAAACCGCTCGCCGCCCAGCCGCGCTGAGAGGTTCAACAGGGCGTCGTTCAAGAAGTCCGCGCTACCGATCACGACCAATCGGGCAGTGTCTGGCGAGCGGTCCAGCCCAGCGACAGGCTGAATTGGCGCGGGGGTCGGCGTCGGCTCGGGTGTCGCGCCAGGCACTGGTGCGGGCGTTGGCGCAGGTTGTGCCAGCGGTGAGGGCTTGCCCTTGAAGAAGCTCTCGAACGAGCCTTGAACCGCGACTGCCAAGATGTGCGACTTGCGCTCGCCCTCGACGGGGAAGCCTAGCTCGGGGTGCGCGGTGAAGTTCGGCTGGGTGTTGGTGTTTGTGGTTAGCCAGGACTGCTCACTGGAGCGCAGCAGCACGTCAACCTTACGATTGGCGTTCTTCTGCGCGTCAACCAGGATCGGCGAGACATAGTTCATGGTGAGGGCGGGCAAACGTGCGACGATGGGGTTGTCGCGGCTCATCCCGTCAGGGCGCACCTCGACGAAGAACGGGTAGTCCACGGCTTGAATCTCACGGACGACCAAGCCACCGATGTCGCGGTTGACCTCGACGGGGAACAGCGCGTTGCGTGGGTCCATGACCAGTTTTTGCTCGACGGTGATGCCGTAGTGCGCTAGCATCTCGCCGATGCCGTTGGTCAATGGCTCGAGCGTTGGCGAGCCGAAACTCAGGCGCAGCGCATACTGCCCCCCTGCGACGATCACTGCGCCGCCCTGCATCAGGAATTGGTCAATCGCGTAGCGCGCCTTGTCGTCTAGGTTGCTGGGGTGGAGCAGCAGCAGCGCGTTGACCTCAGGCGGCACTTGCCCTGTGCTCAAGTCCACGTCGCGCACGGTGTATTCGCGCCCTAACTGCTCGCGGATGAGTCGCCATTGGCTGGGCATCATCTG
>JANWZM010000145.1 GCA_025054635.1 Thermoflexales bacterium | reverse complement strand
GCTTCCCACCATCAGCTTTGGAAAGTCAAACCCGGCAGCATTTTTGACGACGCTGCCACCGCCGAGGATGTAGTTGCCCATCCCGTCGATAAAGTGGACGCCAATCAGAAAGTCGCGCACGCCACCGTAGCGATAGCGTTCTGGTCCAGAGGCATTCAGCGCGACTGTGCCTCCGACCGTAGCGCCACTTTCCGACAGCAACGGGTCGAACGGCAAATACTGCCCGTGTTCTGCCAGCAGTGCTTGCACTTGGCGCACGGGTGTGCCTGCCCATACGCTGATCACAAATTCAGTTGGCTGGTAGTCGATCACACCTGAGGGCAGGGATACACACACCACATCACCTGAGGGCGGGCGAAGCTTGCTTGTTGCACCCCGAGCATAAACGCGCGAGCCATAGCGCACGGCGTCGCACACGCTGGCGATTCGGTTAGGAGCTGCCATCCCAACTACTCTCGGCTGATCACACCTGCTCGCTCGAGGGGATGGACGCCAGCATGATGCAGCGCAGGGGCTTCGCCGCTGGGGAACAGCTTGCCACGATTGGCGATCTCGCGTGGGTCAACTGCTCGGCGCACGCGCTGCATCGCCTCGAGGTCGACTTGGTTGAACTGGCGAGGCATGTAGGCGCGCTTCTCCATGCCCACGCCGTGCTCGCCTGTGATCGAGCCGCCGAGTTGGATACACAGGTCGATGATCTCACTTGCAAGCCCTTCAGCGCGCTCAAGTGCGCCAGGCTGTCGGGCGTCGAACATGATCAGCGGGTGCAAATTCCCGTCGCCCGCATGAAAAACGTTGGCTACACGCAACCCCCACTTCACGCTTAGTTGCTCAATGCGAGCGAGTGCCTCGCCGAGCCGTCGGCGAGGGACAACACCATCTTGGACGATGTAGTCTGAACTCAGCCGCCCGACGGCGCTGAAAGCACTCTTGCGCCCCTTCCAAATTTTCAGGCGCTCTTCCTCGTTGCGAGCCACTTTGACTAAGTATGGGCACGACGCTTCGATGATCTGCTGCAACCGCTCCCACTCAGCGTCAACTTGGGAGCGTTCCCCTTCCAATTCGACGATGAGCAACGCAGCCGCGTCTAGGGGGTAACCTGCCTTGACTGCAGCTTCAGCCGCTTGAATGGACAGGTTGTCCATGATCTCGAGCGCGCCAGGCAGAATCCCTGAGGCGATGATGCTGGAGACGGCATCGCCTGCAGCCTCCATGCTGCGGTATGCAGCCAACAGCGTGCGATAGGTTTCGGGTTTGGGCAGTAGGCGAACCGTTGCTTCTAGCGCGATTCCAAACAGCCCCTCACAGCCAACGAAGAACCCAACCGTGTCAGCGTCCACGCTCTCCAAGCTCTCGCTGCCTAGACACGACACCTCGCCATCTGGCAGGACGACTTTCAGCCCGAGGATGTGATTCGCGGTCATGCCGTATTTCAGGCAGTGAGCGCCACCGCTGTTGAAAGCAATGTTGCCGCCAAGCGTGCAAATCGGCTGGCTTGAGGGGTCTGGGGCAAAGATTAGCCCATATGGCGCAGCCGCCTTCGTGATATCTAGGTTGACCACGCCTGTCTCGACAGTAGCGATCCGCTGGTGCGGGTCAAGCTTCAGGATGCGGTTTAGGCGATTCATGGCGATCACAATGCCCTCTTTCACGGGCAATGCGCCGCCGCTAAGGCTTGTGCCACTGCCGCGAGCGACAAAGGGCACCTCGTGCTCATAGCAAGCGCGCACCGTCTCGATAACTTCCTGCTGAGTCTCGGGCAAAACCACAGCGATAGGTCGCTCACGAAAGGCGGTGAGCGCATCCGACTCGTAGGCAGCCAGCGCGGCTGGTTGCATCAGTAGGCGTTCCGCAGGAAAGATGCGCCGCAGCGCAGTGAGAAATCCCTCCGAGCTCATAGTGCGATTAGATTATCCCCGTTGTGACCAATTCTGCAAGGAGATCTACGGCAGTAACGCTAGAAGTACAAACCAAAGCTCCCGAGGAAGGCATGCTTCCTCGGGAGCTTCTCACACGGACTACGAGGTTGGCGCCCGAAGCTTAGAAGTCAAACTTGTCGATGTTGTCCTTGGTGAAGATGAACGGCGGCCCAAGTAGGATTTCGCTGCCGCGCACCTGCAACTCACCCAAGCGCCCAGCCTTAAGCGTGGTTGCACCAGGCTTAAGTTCGCCGTCAGCAACGGCACGTGCTGCATACACGGCTGCATAGCCAAGATCAATCGGGTTCCACAGCACAACGCTCTTCACGCACCCTTCCTTGACAAACGGGCGCATCTGGTTGGGCGTGGACAAGCCCACAACCGCGATCTGACCACACTTGCCCGCTTGCTTGACCGCATCTGCTGCGCCAGGGAAGGCAACAGAAGACAGACCGAAGACGCCCTTCACGTTCGGGTAAGTCTTCATGATGTCTTGTGTGGCTTTGAAGGCGAGCTGCTGGTCTTCCTCAGATGGCAACGTCACCACAAACTTGAGATTGGGGTACTTCGCGGCAGCATACTTCTTCATCTCCTCGATCCAGCGGTTCTGGTTCGGCGCAGTCAAGGAGCTTGTCACAATCGCCACCTCTGCGTCCGGACCGGTCTGGGAGACCATGTCCTCAATCAGTGCCGCACCGATGGCTTCAAATGTCGCCTGATTGACGAAGAACTGACGCGCGTCCTCTTGAGCATCCGCGTCGTAGCCAATCACGAGGATTCCCTGATCGAGCGCCTTCTTCAGCACAGGGGCGATAGCAACGGGGTCGTTTGCCGCGAACAGGATCACGTCCACGCCCTGCGTGATGAAATTGTCGATGAACTCGATTTGCTTCTCGATCTTTGCCTCGGTTGGGGCATCGGTCTTAAAGTCGATGTTGCCCAGCTCAGCAGCAGCCTGTTCCATGCCTTTTGTCGTGGCGGCGAAGTAGCCAATGCCAATCAGCTTGGGCACGTCGCGGATGACCAGCTTCTTGCCCTTGCGGTCTGGGGCGTTCTTTGGAATCCCCGCCTTCCAACCAGCAGGGAGCTGGCTCTCAGCAGGTGCAGCAGGTTGCGCTGGCGCAGCAGGCTGTTGGGCGGCTGGAGGTGGCGCGGCGCACGCAGCAATCACCAGGCTGGATAGAGCAAGCACAACGAACGAGCGATTTAGTGGATTGCGCTTCATGTCAGCACCTCTTGGTTGCTCGATTCTCGAGAGCACTTCAAGTCTACAGAAAGGCGCGCAAGACGCAAGTGAACGAACATCCTCTCTCAAGCTTTACCGCTTACGGACCAAGTCGTTGATCAAAACAGCGATGATCAGCACGACGCCAATTACCATGAAAGTGGCGTCGCCCTTGACACCGGTGAGCAGCAGACCATTCCGCAGCAAGGTGATGATAGCTAGCCCAAGCATAGTGCCAACGACGCTGCCGCTGCCGCCAAAGATGCTCGTGCCGCCAAGAACAACTGCCGCGATCACGTCGAGCTCAAGCCCTGTTGCTGCGTCCGCACGCGTCGTGGTGACGCGCGAAGTAAAGATGAAGGCAGCCAAACCCGCCATCAATCCACTGAGAGCGTACAACGTGAACTTGACTCGTTCAACAGGGATGCCGGAGTAGCGCGCCGCGACCTCGTTGTTCCCGATGGCATAGACCCAGCGCCCAAACCCAGTGCGCGAGAGCAGCAGATGTGCAGCAACGATAAGCACCACCAAGACCACAAACTGAGTTGGGAAAGGACCGATCTGACCCTGACCCCAGAAAGCAAACTCCTCTGGAAATCCTCGTGCTGAGCGCGCCTGGCTGATGCCAAAGGAAAACCCGCGGTAGATCGCCAACGTTGCCAGCGTCGCAATCAGCGGTGGCACGCGCACATACGCAATGAGATAACCATTGACTGCGCCGCCAAGCAACCCAGTGAGCAGGCAAACCAGCACAGCTAGAGGCAACGGTAAACCAAGCAACTGCCAGGAAAACCCGAGCATTACTGCGCTCCACGCCAACGTTGACCCCACGGAGAGATCAATCCCGCCGCCGATGATGATCAGCGTCATCGGCAGCGCCAGCAGGGCTGTCTCAGTGAGCAGGCGGGTTTGGTTCAGCAAGTTGTTTGCTGTGAGGAATCGATCAGAAAGCAGAGAGAGCACTACGATGATGACTAAGAGGATGATGAACAGCACACCCTCTTGAGTGCGCAGCACACGCACATGTCGCGCTGGGGATAGCGTTGGCGTCCTCGCTGTCACGTCATTCGCCTCCGACGCAGAACGTCAACCAGCACAGTGAGCAAAATCAGCCCCCCTTGCACCGCCTGAAGCCAAAACGGTGAGACTTTTAAGAAGACCGCCGCAGTGCCGATCTGGCTGATCAGCAGTGACCCGAGCACAGCGCCGAGCACAGTGCCCGTTCCTCCTAGGATGCTGACACCGCCGACAACAGTGCCGCTGATCACTGCGAGTTCAAAACCTTGACCTGCGTTCGACTGTATTGCGGTGAATTTACTGGCGTAAAGCACAGCTGCCAGACCTACAAGCAGTCCATTCACAACGAACACGAAGAAGTGCACCTGCCTTGGGTTAATCCCAGCGAGTCGGGCAGCTTCGGCGTTGCCGCCCACAGCATAGATTGCTCGACCCAGACGGTGATAGCGCATGAAGAACCACACCAACAGTGCGACGATGACCATCACCCACACGGGGTTTGGAATGCCAAGTGTGCTGCGCTGGCTGAAGAAAAACGCCTGGGGCAGGCTCTCAATCCAACGACCTTGTGTCACAAGGATCAACCCACCGCGCAGGATGCTGAGCATGCCCAGAGTGACGACAATGGCGGGGATTCGTGCGTAAGCAACTAGAGCGCCGTTGACTGCGCCCATAATCCCCCCAGCGATCACCGCAGCCGCAAACGCCAAAGGCACGGGCACATCGTTCCTCGCCAGTTCACCTGCAATAGTGGCACATACACCAAGCATTGACCCTACAGATATGTCGATGTTGCCGCTGACAATCACCATCGTCATCCCAGCCGCCGCAACCGCAATGTAGGCTGTATTTACAGCGATGTCGAGCAGATTACTCGTGTTGAGGAAGTCCGGGTTGACCAGGGACACACACAGGGTCAGGGCAAGGATTGCTGCAACAAGCACACTCTCTTGTTGCACGACCCAACGACGGGGACGCGGCAAGGGGGGCAGAGTTGGTGCGGCAGGCGTACTCATGGGTTCAGGCTAGTGCTTGCGACCAGCGTCATATGGAGCTCGTCAGCGCCCATCGCTGCGGCAACGACTGCCTCCTGTGTTGCCTGGGCTCGATCCAGCTCAGCGACGATTGTGCCTTGGCGCATCACAAGCACTCGGTCGCTCATCCCAAGGATCTCCGGCAGCTCTGAGGAAATCATCAAGATAGCCATGCCCTGCTGAGCAAGCGCGTTCATCAGGCGGTGGATCTCCGCCTTTGCCCCGACGTCAATGCCGCGCGTCGGTTCGTCGAGGATGAGCACTTTGGGCTTTGTTGCTAGCCACTTGGCAAGGACGACTTTCTGCTGATTCCCGCCCGAGAGGTTGACAACTTGCTGCAGCAAGGAGGGCGTGCGAATTTGCAGTTGTTCGACGTATTCTTTTGCGAGCCGATCTTCAGCGGCGTAATCAATGAACCCGTATCGCAGCAGTTGGCGCAACACAGCGAGCGCTGTGTTCTCGCGGACGTTCATGCGCAGCAGCAGTCCTTGATTCTTGCGATCCTCAGGCACGTATGCAATGCCTAATGCCATCGCCTCGCGCGGACTGCGAATGCTCACGGGTCTTCCGTTTACCCGAATCTCGCCCGACTCCGCTGGGGTAACGCCGAAGATCACCTGTGCCAATTCCGAGCGCCCCGCGCCGACCAAACCCGCCAAGCCGACGATCTCACCCTGGCGCAGGATGAAGTTCACCTTCCGCGTTGTGCGCCCGTAGCACAGATTGCGCACTTCGAGCACCACTTCACCGGGCTGCGCAGGTGTTTTCGGGAACAGAGTGTCGAGCGTGCGCCCCACCATCATGCGGATCAGCTCAGCCTGGCTGGTCTTAGAGACATCCAAGGTCTCGCCGACAACGCGCCCATCGCGCAGCACTGTGACGCGGTCGGCGAGCAAAAACACCTCTTCGAGTCGGTGGGTGATGTACACCACAGCGACGCCGCGTTCGCGCAGGCGACGCACAATGGCGAAGAGTTGGTCAACATCATGCTTGGTGAGTGCAGCGGTTGGCTCATCCATGATCAGGATGCGTGCGTCGTGCGAGAGCGCTTTGGCGATCTCGACGCGCTGCTGATTGCCAACGCTTAGCCCGCGCACGGGGCGGCTCACGTCCAAGTCATCTGCGTCAAGCTCATGCAAAATTGCACGCGCGCGCTGCTCCATCTGCCGCCAGTTCACAAGCCCTCCCCTCAGGCTTGGATGATGCCCCATAAAGATGTTCTCAGCGACGCTCAGATCGGGGTAAAGGCTGAGCTCCTGGTAGATTGCGGCGATGCCCAGCTTGAGCCCGTGTCGAGTGTCTGGAATGGTGACAGGCTTGCCGCGCAGAAAAATTTGACCGCCGTCAGCCTGGTATGCACCCGTGAGGATCTTGATCAACGTGGATTTGCCTGCGCCGTTCTCTCCCAGCAAGGCGTGCACTTCGCCCTCGCGGACGTCAAAGCTAACATTGTCTAGAGCTTGCACGCCGGGAAAGCGCTTACTGATGCCCCTGAGCTCGATGACTGGCTCGCTCACGCCAACCTCTTGGTTGCGGCGATTCTAGCAACGACAAGAAGCTTGGGCAAGTCGCTCTGCTGTGTTTATGATTGCTCCATCAATGAACCCCTTCACCAAAGCACTGACCGCGCGCCTGAATGAGCAGCGCTTGCGCGCGTTTGTCACACGTTGGGATGCGCTTGAAGCGCTGATCATCCGCGTGTATCGCGCGAAACAGGCTTCACCCGCCGACGTGCAGGAACATGCGCAGTTGCGTCGTTGGCTGGTTGAGCACTATGGCGAGTGGCGCGCCCAACTAGAGCCGCGTTGGCAACGCGCGCGTTGCGGCAAGCTCCCCTGCACGAGCGACCCGTTTGAGTTTCTGCTCAGCGCGACCACGCCTGAAGCGTTCATTGGAAGCTGGGCGCATATGCAAGCCCTGCCGGCTGCGCGCGAGGCGCTTAACTCGCTCATCCTCGACCTCATCGAACCGTGACCCCAACCTCGCTGACCCGCGTCGTTGTCGACCTCGAGGCGATACGGCACAACGTACGGCTACTGCGAGCGCACGTCAGCAGCCGCGCACAACTGATGGCTGTGGTCAAGGCAAATGCGTATGGTCACGGCGCTGTGCCTGTCGCGCGCGCTGCTTTGCAGGCGGGCGCAACGTGGTGTGGTGTCGCCTCGGTCGCCGAGGGCATCGCGCTGCGCGCGGCAGGCATCCAAGCACCAATCTTAGTGATGAGCTACACCCCGCTAGAGTGGGTGGAGGAAGCCATCCAGCATCGCTTGAGCCTGACGGTCTTCGAGCGCGCGGTTGTGCGTGAAATTTCACGTCGTGCATGGCAGCTTAGGTGTCCAGCTCGCGTGCATGTTGAAATTGACACGGGGATGCACCGTCTCGGTGTGCTGCCCCACGAGGCGCAGCCCTTCCTTGCCGAGGTCGCAGCACTTGAAGGCGTTGTGCTCGAGGGCGTGTTCACCCACCTGAGCCGCGCAGACGCCGACACAGAGTACACTGAGGCGCAGATCCAAACCTTCTGCTCAGCGATAGGGCAAGTGCCTGTGCGCTACTGTCACATCTGCAACTCCGCGGGTGTGCTGGGTTACCCTCACGCTCACCTCGACCTTGTTCGACCAGGGATCACCCTGTATGGGCTCTCGCCCTATGCCTCTAGCACACCAGAGCATCCCCTCGTTCGCGCGCTGCGCCCAGCGCTCTCTCTGACTACGTCCATCGTCTCGTTAAAATGGTTGCCTGACGGGGCGTGGGTTGGGTATGGCAAGCGCCACCAGTGCAACGGTCACAGGCGGATTGCGGTGATACCTGTTGGCTACGGCGACGGCTTCCGCTATATGCCGAACCACTTTGGCGAAGTGCTCGTGCGCGGCAGACGCACACCGATTGTCGGCGCTGTGTGCATGGATCACACCATGCTTGACGTGACCGACTTGCCCGAAGTGTCGATCGGGGATGAGGTCGTGCTCATCGGCACACAAGGCAACGAGTGCATCACCGCCGACGAGGTCGCCCGACGCTGGGGCACGATCAACTATGAGGTCGTCACCGCGCTGACCGCGCGCCCACATCGCGTTTATGTTAATGCGCAGCCATGAGCGACTGGTTTATTCGCCCCTTCGAGACGTTCGAGGACCACGTGCAATCCCTACGTGTTCAGCGCGCCATCTGGTCGAACGATCTCCCTGTGCCGCCGCATATCAGTCTGGCAATTGTGCGGCGCGGCGGGGTTGCGCTCGGCGCGTTCACAGCTCAGGGTGAGATGATTGGCTGCGTGCTGAGCTTCCTTGGGTGGTCGCGCTACGGTTTGTGCCATCACTCTCACTTTGCGGCTGTCGTTGAGGGTTGGCGCGATAAGGGGATCGGCGAGGCGTTAAAGCAAGCGCAACGCCGCGCCGTCCTTGCTCAGGGAATTCGCTTAATCACCTGGACCTACGATCCGTTGCAAGCGCGGAACGCGCGCTTGAACATCGGCAAGCTGCGCGCCATTTGCCGCACTTACATTCGCGACGCTTACGGACCAGATCCCTCTGGTTTGCCGACCGACCGCTTCGAGGTCGAGTGGTGGCTGGACGAAGACCCCCGTCGCCCTGGTCTCACAATGGAAATCCCGATCCCGCTGAACTTTCAAGCGCTAAGGGAAAGCAATCCTGAGCAGGCGCTCTCCCTGCGGATGCGCGCTCGGCAGCAGTTCGAGCAAGCCTTCGCTGAAGGCTTCGTCGTCACTGATTTCGCGGTGCGCAGCGACCAAGGGGTCTACACCCTGACCCAGTTTGACGCCCCAAACAAGAGTACAGGAGCAAATCAGCCTGAGGGATAAGTGCCTCTTGCGCAGGCACGGGCGATGTCTGACGCTGTGTCTTAAACGACCGGCGTCACCGACGAACGGTCGCTCTGGACTGCGCCATTCGACGCTGGTGTCTCCATTGTCGCTGCTGCTTCAGTCGCGGCGTTGGCGTGACGCTGTGCGATCTGCTTCACCCAATCGGGGAGGGTAAGCGCTCCGGCAAAAGGAGTAGCGATCTTGACGCGCACCGCAAGCGAGCGACGCGGCGCACTAAAGTAGCCGAATCCAGCCGGGGTGCTGCGTTGGGTTTCACCTGGCGGCATGCGGAAGCTCACGGCGTTGCTCTGAGAGGCGCCCACCAGGAAGCCCGAGCGCAGCCCCTTTAGGAAGTCAAGCCACTCCTGGTTATACATGCGCCCAAGCACGTCCTCGTTGGCAGCGATCACGACATGGACCTTTGCCCCTTTTGACTGCTGCACCAGCTTCAGCATCTGGTCGGCGAGCCATGGTGGGGGCGACTTCGCCAATCGTGAAAGATTGTCTAGCGCAAACAGGAGCGTAGGCGCATCCTGAAGCTGCTCCTTGCGCGCGCGGCGCTGGGCAACTTCTTCGTTGAGCGCAACGAGCATTGGCTCAAGGTCAGTTGGACTCTGAGCGAACGAAGCACAGTGCGGCAGCGCGCTGAGCATCCCCAGCCCATCCTCAGGGAAGTCGCTCAGATCGCACAAAAACAGACGCAACGACTGGGGAGCGCGCCGATCAGCCAACGCAAGCAACCAGCTTAAAAGCAGCGTGGTCTTGCCTCCTTGTGGCGGGCCGAAGACGAGGAAGTGCGGCCCCTCGTCCAGTGGCACGCACAGAGGAGTGAGCATATCCGTAGTGAGCGCGATCGGGGGACAGTCGAGCGGCGACTGCACGCTTGACCCGAGTAGCTCGCACAGCGGCAACGTATCGGGCAAGGTTGGCACAGGGCGCGGCGTTGCGCCTTGCCAAGCTTGACGCATCCGCTCACCAAGCGCGCGCAACAACTCGGTCTGCTCTGCCTCTGAGTCGGCGCGGACAGGCAGTGCTGTTTGGAACTCCAGCGGAGGGCTGCGGCGCACCAGCCCGCGACCTGGCAACGGTGCTGGGCGAATCGCTACCCGACCCACAATTGAGGAGTAGTCGCCAGGGTCTGTCTGCTGGAACGTCACTGCCAACGCAGCGCTGGCGGCGATGCGCGGCTTGATGGACATGGCGCTGCCCCCAGCGATCACAAAGTGAATGCCCTGCCCTGCACACTCGCGCAGCAGTTGCTCGAGCTGTGCGTCTTGGTCTGGATGCCCCTCAAGGAAGGCGGAGTAGCCGTCAATTAGCACAACAATGGCTGGCAAGGGCTCGTAGCGCGGCGGGTCGCGGCGTCGGCTGTCTAGGTAGGCGAGGAAATTCGACACACCAACCTCAGCGAACAGCCGCCTGCGTCGATCTGCTTCTGCCTGCAGAATGCGAAAGAGGCGAATGACCTTCTCTGCCTCGCCCCGCAGGATCACGTCTGCGGTGTGTGGGAAGGACGTGAGCACAGCAAGCGCCCGGGCGCCGAAATCAAGCGCATACAGATTGACTTCTTCTGGCGTGTGATCCATCACCAGGCTGAGCGCCAAGGTCAGCAGAAACGTTGTCTTACCGCTGCTCGGCATCCCGTAGACCAGCAGGTGAGCGGGCGGGTTGCCCAGCGGGATGCGCAGCGGTTCTTGCAGACGATTGCGGGGGTCATCCATCAACCCGACCAGCGGGCTGAGCCAGTGCCTTGTCGGACGCCAGTGCCGTTCAGCTTCTTCCCAGCCCTCATCAGCAGGGTAGAACGAGGGGGCTAAGCACTGGTCACCCGTCACCTTCGCAAGCAAAGCAAGCGCGTTCTCGCTTTCCTTCGGGTCAGGCAGGGGTGGGATCCAAATTGGTTCGACGGGGCGCAGGTTGAGCTGTTGAGCCGTGTCGCAGATGTGGGCGACCAGCGCCTTCAGTTGCGTTTGGTCAGAGCTGAGATGACGGGTAGTGCGCGGTGCGCTGAGCAGGCGTCGGCTGCCGTCCAGCTCGACCTCGAAGATGGGCTCAACGAGATCGGCTGCCCCTTCAACGTAGGGGGCGTTAGCGTAAGCCGCTTGGAAACGCAGGAAGATCTCGCCACTGCCGACCTGCAAGTAGGCTTGCCCTGAGCGCGTCAGCCGCGCAGCATCGGGGCGTTTGAGCATGTCGTTGCTGTCGGCTGGGCTTTCCACGCGCAGGCAGATGCGGAAGCGCGAGTTGCTCCAAATTTGGTCGTTGACGACGCCACTAGGCTTCTGTGTAGCAAGGATCAAGTGAACACCGAGGCTGCGCCCAATCCGCGCCGTGCGCACAAGCTGTCGGATGAAGTCAGGTTGGTTTTGCGCCAACTCGGCGAACTCATCCACGATGATGACGAGGCGAGGCACGGGGGAAAGGGTGCGGTCGCGGGCTTGGCGACGCTGGTAGTCGTCAATGTAGTTCACCCCAGCTTGCTGGAAATACTCTTGTCGGCGCTGCACTTCGCTCTGCAACGCCAGGAGCGCGCGTTGGGACAAGCTTTCGTCGGCGAGGTTGGTGACGATCCCAGCGACGTGAGGCATGTCCTTGAACACATCGGCTGTGCCGCCGCCTTTGTAGTCCACCAGCAGAAAAGAGAGCACCTCGGGGCTGAAGTGTGCCGCAAGCGACACAATCAACGATTGCAACAGCTCGCTTTTGCCCGAGCCAGTCGCGCCAGCGACAAGCCCATGCGGTCCGTGGTTGGGTTGCCCTGTTGGGTCTTCGCGGTCGTGCAGATTCAGGTACACGAGCGCGCCGCTCTCGTCACGCCCAATCGGGACTGCCAGCGTGCGGCGGTTGCGCTCGAACGGCAAATTGCGCCGCCAAGCCTCTGCGACATCAATATCCTGCACGCTGCTGATCTGTCGCGCCCCGTCCTCCCAAAGCTGCAGCAGCGTGACCGTCCCGCTGCTGCTGGCGTTGGCTTCCTCTTCAGAAGATTCCTGCTCCCAGTAGCGCATCAGGGTCTCTGCGAAAGGCTCGAGCACAGCGGATTGGAGAGGAACGTCGAGACGCACATTCGTCGTCGCGGTAGGCTGCAGGCGGCGGATAACCGCCGTTGCGCCGCACTCGACGATCCAGTTGCATTCGCGCGGGAGCAGGGCTGCGTTGCTAGCGAGCGCAACGAGATGCACATTCGGGTGGGCTGAAACCAGCGTGCGCAGCACATTTGCTGCCGCAGGGAGCGTGTCCAGGTCAACAAAGACAACTACGTGCGGCTGCAAGCTGCTCTCCTGCTCGGCTGATTGTGGGGCTGCGTGCGCTTGGCACAGTTCCTCTATTTGCCTGACCAGGGCGTGAACGTCGCGCACAGTTGCAGCGAACAAACTGCGCGCCCGCCCTGGCGTCCAGGCATGGGGCACCCAGCGCAGCCAGCGCCAATGGGACTCCTGAGCGCCGCCGACTGGAAGCACTGCAGCCAGATAAACGCTGCTAGGCGCATGCAGCGCCGCAATTTGGACAATCCAGCTTGCAGCTAATGTCCGCGTCTCGCTAGACGGCCCGACCAAGCCGACCATGTTGAGGACGGACAAGGGGAGCGCAATCGGCGCGTCCTCGAGCATCCGCCCTTTCTGTTTGACCCGCTCCGCCTCGCTGAAGAGGTCGTCTTGGGGTTGATTGGGGTCTGGTTCTTGCAGCTTCACTTTAATGGGCGAGGGCACAGCCCCAAGCCCGACGCGGAGCGTGAGGAAGTCTGCATGGCGCATATCGCGCTGCCACAGAGCTGCTTCACGCCGAAGCACGGTTTGGTAGCATTCGCTTGCGCGCAGGTAGCGCGCTCGGCGTTGCAGCACATGGGCGTTCATCAGATCCTCTAGTTCGCGCTCGCGTCGGCGGAGGTAGTCCAAGTAGCGCTGGCGCCGCTCCGCAAGAGTGCGCTCGTATTCCTGTTGTTGAAAGCGGTAGTTCAGCCAGCTCGTCAACACGGACATCATCATGAAGCCCACCATAGTGAAGTTCATCAGCAACTGCGCCGGAGCAGCCGCGTTGCTCAGCGCAACGACCAGCATCGCAACCGCAGACAGACCCATGAACACGGCGGGCAACAGGACCAGAAGCAGATTTGCCGACGGGCGCGTCGGGGGTGACGAAGGAGGGCGAATCTCAAATTCCTCGGCGGGTTCCCCTTCGGGAAAGATAGCAAATTGAGGTGCTGAACTCATTGCTGACGCAAATCCTGAATACTGTGTAACCTGATTTGGTTATGCTGGTCAATGCTAACTAACCAGCGCTCATCCTGGCTGAGCAGCACATGACGCAAAGGCACATCGCAAAGCGTGTGGCGCGCACGTTGCTCCAGCGGCTGTCCAACGTCGCCTACTTGCCAAGCCTCGACTGCGCCGTCAGCAAACCCAACCCATGCTGTGCGCGATCTCGCTCCGTAAGCAAGCGAGACAGGCTCACCAAGCCCAGACTGTTCAGTCGCGATTGGGCGAACGCCGCTCAGCGATACCCACATCCAGCACATTGGCTCGGTGAACAGCAGCAGCCCCCAGCCCGTGTCTACAGCGCTGACTGTCACAGCGCCGACCACAGCTCTAGACGAGGCTGCTTGTGCCTCCAGCGTCGGTTTCAGCTCGCCTGAGCGCCAGACCTCGACGCTGCCCGCGCTCAACTTCACACAGTGCTGGGCGTCTATCCAGTGCAACAGGCGCACGGGCGCATTTGGCTTCGGTTGCAGCTCGTTGTCCAGTTGCAGATCGGGCAGCGCGAACCAATACAAGTCGCCAAACTCCGTGCCGACCACGGCGCTGATTGGATTCAGAGCCAAGCTGGTGATCGGACGAGCCTCAGGCAAGCGATAGGTCGCGCGACCGTTCCAGCGCCGCTCGGTGTCGTCAAACTCCCACAGAGCAACGCCGCCGCGCCTCAGCGCGCACAGAAGGAATCGCTCCTCAGCGACCGCTCGGAGGACAGGCAAGGACACGACTGGTTTAGGTT
Source organism: Thermoflexales bacterium (assembly GCA_025054635.1). GTDB lineage: Bacteria > Chloroflexota > Anaerolineae > J036 > Brachytrichaceae > DRWP01. The sequence continues at coordinate 4,382 of JANWZM010000145.1, read as the reverse complement.
GCCAGCGCTGTGCCTCGGCATCCCACATCTGCACTCCCCACTCGCCGACGGCAGCGAGCATGCGACCGCTCAGCGCCCAGGTCACGTTACGTAGCACTCCCTTTGGCGGCTCAACAGGTGCTTCCGCTGCGGCTGGTTCTGCGCGCTCGCGCACAATCCGCAGTTGAAGCGCTTGTCCTGGCTGAATCGAAACACACGCTCGCCCCACGCGCTCGTTCGCCGCCAGGGGGACGCCAGACAGGCAAAGCTCGTAGCGCACTGTCTCTTCAAGCGCCTCCATCGGCGCAAAGGCGCGCCCGACGATCTCCGCCAGGCGCCCCACTGACACATCCGTCGGCGCCTCAACGAGCCGCTCCTTACCTGCATGAGCTACTCGCAACAAGATGCGTCGAACCATCTTCGCTCACCGACTCTGGGTTGGGGACGAGGCTTGGTCTGCTGGCGGCTTCGCGGTTGACGTGTTCACGGGCGGAGTGCCACTGGCTGGACCTAACAGCGTGAAGATCATCTCGCCGCTCGGCGTGATCGCTAGGTTGCGCACCTGGTAGCCGTGGCGCTGCCACGCTGTGACCAGCCCGCGATTGACCGCGCTCTCAAGCACATCGCTGAGCAACGGCGGGCGACCAGCCCCGAGGCGCACCAGCGCGACCGCAGGAATGCCGTCCCGGTCTCCTACCCAGAGCACAGCTTCCAGCGAGCCGACAGACAGCACTTGCAGCTCCAGCTCAACGCGGTTGCGAGTCGGACCGAGCACGACGCGCGGGATCGCCAGCGCGCCTAACGTTGCCTCCCTTAGCACTCGATCCGCAACGCGCTGAGCCTCGGATTGAGATAGGCGGTTCTCTACGCCGATAGGTGGAAAAGACCAAGTGCGCTCCGCACCAAGATGGCTTTCCAACCGATTTGTCAACAGCACGACCAGCAGCACCAGGAGGCTCAGCATAACGAGCACGACGGCGACTACCACACTGAGCGCAGGCACGACGAAGCGACGCGCGCCTTGCTGGAGAGGGTCGATCAGCGCATGCAACGGCAGGGTTGCTATCACCTGCTCCAGCGCTTGACGCATCTCGCGCGCGCTTTGGAAGCGCTGGAGCGGATTCTTCGCTGTCGCTCGCGCTAACACGTTCAGCGTCTGCGGTGACACGCGGCGCGGCAGCGCGGGCAGTGGCGCAGTCGCGTGTAGTGCAGTTGTTTCAGCTAGGCTTCTGCCGCGGAAAGGCGGCGCTCCTGCAAGCATCTCATACAACACAATCCCGAGGGCGTAGAGGTCGGCGCGCACGTCGGTGTGTCCTTGCGCCTGCTCGGGCGCAGCATACTCAGGCGTTCCAAGCACTAACGAGCGCGCGCGCGGTTTGACGTGAACGAGCGCCTCCTCTACTTCGACAGCGACGCCGAAGTCGCCGAGCTTTGCTGGGGCGCGCGGAGCCATGAAGAGAATGTTGCTCGGCTTAATATCGCGATGAACGATGCCCTGGGCATGCACATATTCCAGCGCGCTTGCCACGCAGTGGGCGATCTGCAGCGCCTCGAGTTCACTCATTTGCTTGCCGCGTGCCTTAAGGTCAGCAAGCCGCTGGCGCAACGTGCCGCCCGCTGCATACGGCATGACGATGAAGTAAGCGTCGGTGCTCACCTGTCCTGCGTCGAGCACTTCGAGCAAGTTTGGATGGCGCAGCCGCTGCATCAGCTCTGCTTCGTGCACTAACGCTTGGAGCAGATTTCGGCTTGCTTGAGAGGCAGCGTGCAGCAGCTTGACGGCTACCCGCTGGCTGCCGCGTGTGCCTTCGTAAACCTCACTCATGCCGCCGCTGGCGATCTGACGAGTGATAGTCACGCCACGCGCCGCCAGTGCTTGAATTACAGACTCTGAAATCGCTGAGACAGAGGCTCGATCTTCCATCGCCTTTTGCTCAACACGGGATGCCCCGATTCCCCTGGAAGCACAGCCGCCATATTCCACTGTTGCTGATGACCCGCGCCTGCACGGCTGGATCAGCCGCAAGGAAGGCGGCGATCTCCACTTGCCGAGTCTCGCCAGGTTGAATCGGGGCATAGCTTCCATACAGTGGACACGTATGTAGCGGCACGCCTTGGTTGAAGAGCTTAACTGACCAGTCGGTCAGCGGCGCGGTGCCGCCTGTGTGGCGAATCGTCAGGGTGACTTTGTAGCGCCACACGGGTTGACGGTCGTTGTAGGGGGGGTTACAGCCGTCTGGGTTCATCGGCATTCCCCAGCGTTCTTGACCGCTGACGCCGCTCAGCTCCAGATTTATCTTGAGCCGCGGCGTGCGCGTCGGGCGCGGCGTCTGGACTGGCTCAGTTGCAGGGGCGAGCGGGATTTCCGGCATTGGTTGAGGCGTGCGCCTTTCCAGCTCCGGCAGGGGCGTCACTGAGGGCTTGAGGTCAGCCGCGCGCTGAGGAGCAGGCGTCGGTTGCTCAACTCCCCCTTCTTCCGTCGGCAGAAGGGGTTCCCCTGCAGGAAGCGAAGGCAGCGGCCGCAAGGTCACCGTTGCAGAGGGTGCGGGCGTGTTGGTGGGCTGAGGCACCGATGGCGGCGAGGCGAGGCTGAGCCATGCACCAGCAACCAGCACAACCGCAGCAAGCCCAGTAAGCGCACCAAGCGCGGGGAGGGGGCTGGGCTTTCGGACTGTACTTGCTCTTGCAGCCGCCTCAAGTTGCCGCGCGAACTCGCCTGCTGTTGCCCAGCGTTGGCGCGGGTCGCGCGCCAGGGCGCGCAGCACCACCGCAGACACTGCCGGCGACACCGCCCGATTCACCTCGTGCAACGGGCGCACCCGCCCGCGCAGGTGCTGCGCCGCCGTCCGCTCCGCCGTCTCCCGCTCCCCATACGGCGCCCGCCCGCTCAGCGCAAAATACGCCACCCCGCCCAGCGCATACACGTCCGCGCTCGGCGCCGGCACCTCCCCACGCCACTGCTCCGGCGCACAATACAGCGGCGTCCCCACCTCCCGCTGCCCCCGCGTCCCAATCACCGTCGCCAGGCTGAAGTCAATCAGCACCGCCCGCCCATCGCGCAGCACCATCACGTTCGCCGGCGTCACGTCCCGATGCACCACCCCCAGCGTGTGCAGCGCCTCCAGCGCTGCCGCCACCTGCGCAACCAGGTGACACGCCTCGGGCACGGCCAGCGCCCCTTGGCGGCGCACCAGCGCCTCCAGGCTCTCCCCGTCCAGCAGCGGCATGGTGTAGAACACCTCGCCCTCTGTCCGCGCCTCCAGCACCGACACGATGTTCGGGTGGCTGATGCGGCGCAGCAGGTCAATCTCGCGCCGAAAGTTGGCGACCAGGGCGAGGTCGGGGTTGTTGAGGCGCTTGAGGGCGACCGGGTTGCCGAGCGGGTCGCGGGCAGCGAAGACAGTGCTGAGGCGACCGCCGCCGATTTGGCGTTCGAGGGTGTATTTGTCAAGCGACTCAGGCATAGCGTGTTTGGCTTTTGGGTGAGTCTAGACCAAATCCGTCCTCTGCCTCTCGCAGACCCTCCAACGAAGGATTGCTACTCAGCCGGTGGCTGCGTCGGCGGCGGCAGCGGCGGCTCTGGTGTGCCCCACCAGGGCGGCGGCTGCGGCAGCGGCGGCAGACCAGGGTTGTCACCAGGCGGCGGCGTCGGCTGCGGCGGTGGCGGTGGCGGCGGTGGCATTGGCGGCGGCTGCGTCGGCGGCGGCTGCCCCGTCGCCACCACTGGCGGCGGTGGCGGCTCCGTCGGCTGCGGTGGTGGCGGCGTCGGCTGCGGCGGTGGCTGCGTCGGCGGCGGTGGCGGCGGCGGCGCCTCCACGCCCTGCATCCCAGCAGTGCTCGGCTGAGTCGCAGCCGCATTGGATGACTGCACCTGCGCGGGCGCGGTCACCGTCGGCTGCCGCGGAAGCGGCGTCGGGGAGACAGGCGCAGCAGACACGCCTGCCAGCAAGGTCGCCGTCGCCAACGGACGCTCGGGCGCACCACCCAGCCCCCGGTCTTGCGGCACGACCGACCTCGCTGCCTTAGTCTCTCCAACGGGTTCAACTGCTGTCCCAGGGACAGCCAACGTGGGACTAGGCACGGCTCGGACTGCCGTCGGCGGCGTGCGCGACTCGGAAGTCAGCGCGAGCAAGACCACAGCAACGCTGCTCACTGTAACAGCGCTTGCCAACGCCAACGCAGCGCGCGGCAGCGCTGAGCGACCCGCGCGCTGGAGCGCCTGCACCTGAGCGCGGTGCAGGTTGCGCGCAAACTCGGCGGCTGATTGCCAGCGCTGGCGCGGGTCGCGCGCCAGGGCGCGCAGCACCACCGCAGACACTGCCGGCGACACCGCCCGATTCACCTCGTGCAACGGGCGCACCCGCCCGCGCAGGTGCTGCGCCGCCGTCCGCTCCGCCGTCTCC
>JANWZM010000137.1 GCA_025054635.1 Thermoflexales bacterium | reverse complement strand
CAGGACTACCGCGCCAACATCGCAGCGCTGGCCGAGCGTCTGCCGCTGGCGATCGCTTTCGTGCAACAGAGCTTCTGGGGCAAGTTCGGCATCTTCGCTAATGCGCCGAACCCGACGCTGGACATGGGTTGGGTGACGCTGCTGGCGCTGGGCTTCGGCGTTGCCCTGACTCTGACGGTGCAGGCGATCCGCGCCAATCAGCCCGACCCTGACGGCGCCGCGCTGCTCGCGCTGAGCTTAGTCGGGCTTGGGTTGTTGCTGGCGCAGACCTTTGCGCCGCTGCTGAGCTTCGCGGCCGACCGAACGTGGTTGCCGCAGGGGCGGTATCTGTTTGCAGGGATGGGGCTGGTGTCGTGGATCTGGGCGAATGCTGCAAGCATTCGGTTACCATCGGCGGTAGCTTTGAGCGGTGGACTCGCAGCAGCGATGGGCTTGATGTCGGTCCTCTTCTTGGGGCAAGTTCAGCGTTTCTTCGCTCTTTGAGAAGTCCCTCTCAACAGGGATTTCTGCCTTGCTACGTCCCTTGGGGCGAACAAGTGCCTGCCGCCACTCCTTCGCGCCGAAGCGGCGAGAAGACAATGCAAGAGAGATGCACGTGTTTTGTAGCTACCCCCGCTGACCTGCACGAACACCTGCTGCACGAAGGTTGGTGTGACGCCTGGCGCCAGCTATGTGCTGGTATCATACAGCAGCAGAGGTTAGCGCGGGCACTGCATCCCCGCTCAGGTTACACAGAGAAAGTTATGACACTGCTGATCAGAGTCTCTTCATGCCTGGTTGCACTAATTCTTGCCAGCTGCGCTGCACCTGCGCGGCCAGAGGTGGTACCGACACCCGCATCAACGCAGATCACTGCACCTCAGGCCTCGCCCCTTCAAGTTGGATCAATTCTTCCCGATCGCACGGCCTCCGATGATCGCTTCATCCGCGCTCTTGGGGGAATCGGGCGCCTAGCGTTTGCAACGAACATCGAGGGCAGCTATCAGATTGGTATGCTGAACCTCGTCAACGGCGAGCTGTCCTGGTTAACGTCCCCCATCGAAGCAGGCGATGTTGAACCACGCTGGTCGCCGGACGGTCATTCAATCCTTTTTGTCTCCGGGCGCGACCCCGCTTCCGGCTTCGTGATTTACGAAATGCGCGCTGACGGTAGCAATCAGCGTCCGCTGATAATTGTGCCTGGCAAAGTGACGATTAACCTCGGCACTACGTTTAGCCCCGATAGTAGCCGCATCGCCTTTCATACCAACCGCGACGGCAATATGGAGATTTATGTCGCCGATCGCAACGGCGGTAACCTACGCAACCTGACCAACCATCCCGCGAATGACATTACTCCGGTCTGGTCTGCAGACGGTGGGCGCATCTTCTTTGCCTCTGACCGCCAGGGCAATGAATACCAAATTTTCAGTATCAGTCCCGAAGGAGGAGAGCCAAGCTTGGTATTTGCAGAGCGCGGTCGCATGAACTACAATCTATCGCTCTCGCCCGACGGTGAACGGTTGGTCTTTCTCTCCCGACCCTCGTTCGTCGGGGCGCCGCAGATTGGTATCTATAATCTGCGCACGCAAGAGTTTAAGATTATTACTAACGGATTCGACTTTCACAACTACCCAAGCTGGATGGGCAACGATGCAATTGTATTCGCTCACCGCACGCGCGAGACTCTGCCATGGACAATCCGTGCACTTGACCTACGCACCGGACAAAGCCAAGTTCTGCTGCAAACGCAGACCAACGCCTCTGTAGTTGATCCACATTGGACGCCGACTCGCTGAATGACGACGCGCGTGTTTGTGCTCGGGCTGGACGGCATGTCACCTGCCCTTTGGCAGCGCCTATCCGGCTTGGATGCCCTGCCCTACCTCGGCCGCCTCTTTCGCCACACGACAACATTGCGCTCTACCGTGCCGGCGCACACCGCGCCGGCATGGACTTCAATTGCTACAGGTTTAGATCCCGGAGCGCATGGGGTGCTCGGCTTTTGGCATCGCCCGACTGGGCTGCCCTGGCCGTTCTCCAAGCGCCCGCTTGTGACCCGTGCGCGAGCACCTTTCTTGTGGGAGGTCGCAAGCCAGCACGGCATCGGCGTTGGGGTGTTCAATTACCCCCTCAGCTATCCCCCAACCCCGGTAAAGGGATACTGGGTGTGCGGGCTGAACGCGCCACAAAGGGCGCGTGATGCGATTTACCCGGCCTCCGCAGCGCTCCTTCTCGATGATTTCAAAACAGACGCGGACGAGGTCGGCATCAATCTGTTCGGTAGCCGCCCGCTGACCAACCGGCAGCGCCAGCGCGCGCTGCGCGCTCTGACCGAGCTGCTCCAAAATCACTTGACTTGTGGGCGACGACTTATCGCGCAGGGCGTTGCAGAGGGCGTTCACCTGTTCGTCCACGTGCTCACAGTGACCGATCGCTTCCTGCACCTGTTCTGGGACGTCCTCCACGCGCCCAACCATCCGCTCTTCGAGCCGGCCATGGCTTTCTGGCAAGCATTGGACGCAGGCGTGTCGGCTTGGCTTGAGGCAGCCCAGCCCGACGTCGTGTTCCTCGTTTCTGACCATGGATTCGCCGACAGCCCCCGGTTCGCGCTTAACCTCGACCTCTGGCTGACACAGGCCGGGCTGCTCCCTCGAGCAGCTCGCTTGAGTCTGCCCGTGGCCCTGAAGGTTGCGCTGAAGTCGCTGCTCCCCGAATGCGTTCAGCGCGTTTGGCGGCATAGAGCGTCGAGCGTCTTGCGACATAGCACTGCCGCTCATGCGATGTTCAGCATTGAGGTGCTCTATGGTCCTTGGGTTGGGGTCACGTTTAGCCCGGGCCTCGGCGCTCGTGAGCGGACGCGATTGTCTGAGCGCCTGAGTCAAGCTGCCGAAGCACTGTTGACCGAGCAAGGCACCCGCGTCTTTCGCGCCGTTCAGCCGGCAGCCGAGGTGTGGCAAGGCAGCCGGCTCCCGCACCTTCCAGACTGGGTGCTGACTTTATCAGAGGGCTTCGGCGGAGCCGTGGGCAGCCTTGACCCGCGGTTGTTCATCCCCGTCCGATCCGTTCGCACAGGTGACCATCACCCAGACGGCGTGCTTGCCGCTGCCCAACCTCTGCCCGAAAGGACATGTTGGCATGTCCGGGACGTTGCCGAGCTTGTTTGTAATACGCTTGGTCTGCCGCGCATTGAGTCATCTGAACCTGACGGCCCGGCTCTCCTTGCAGAGCATGACGCTCAAGCCCTAACTCAGCGCCTTCGCCGGTTAGGCTATCTAGAGTGAGATGAGGACTTTACGTAGCTCGAAGCCAAGCGTGCTTTTCCTAACAGACATCGTCCCATCGCCGCGAGCGACGAATGCAGGGGGCAAGATGTTCGCCTATTATGCCCGCGAGCTGCGCGCGCGTGGTTGGTCGGTGAGCTTTCTGGCGCTCGGTGCGCCGCACGAACTGCCCTGGGCGCACGATCTCGACGGCGAGGTGACGTGGTCGCGCGTGTTGCCGACCTGCCGCGGCCACACGCGCCGACTCTGGCGCGCAGCACAACGGCTCGTGCGCCCGCCGGAGTACTCTATCGTGCGCGAGAGCGGAGTTGAGCACGCTCTGTTCGAGCAACTCGCCGCCGCCCCGGTGGACATCGTCCATGCCCTGCACCCCTGGCTAATCGGCGCAGCCCGCCGTGCGATCAACCGCCTGCCGCTTGAGCACCGCCCTGCCCTTGTTGGGCATATTATGGACATCGTCGCGGTCCAAGCGTTGGATAAGGCACAGTCTCAACCTTCGGCCTGGCTGCATCCGCTGCGCCTGCTGGCGTTCGCCCGTTGGGCATGGCGTGAGTTCAACGATTATGCTGCCGCTGACGTATGGCTCGCCCACTCCCAAACCGATCTGGAGATTGCTAGGTTATTTAGCCCGCATGTGCGCCCGGGGGTGCACTCGCCGATCTGGTTTGACGCTGTAGAGGATTTGACAAGCAGTCTGTCTGTAGAACAATCGGCCAGGAGACATTTTCTATTCATAGGCAATTTTTCAGATAAAAGAACAAAAGAAGGGTTTTTTTGGCTATCTAAATATGTATTTCCCATATTGATAAATCGTAATATTAATATTAAGATTTATCTAGTTGGCGCAAGGCCCGAGCAAGCGCCTCAATGGAAACATTTCTCAAGCGCCGTATTCTGCGGTGCAGTCACCGAGAAGAGTGATTTGTTTGAACTGTATGACCATGCTATTGCCCTTGTCTTTCCTCTTTTAGCTGGACGTTACAGCCGCCATGTTAAGGTTCTTACCGCCTTTGCACGCGGATGCCCTGTTGTAATGACCTCACGAGCCAACTGGACGTTGGGTGCACAACATGCTGAGGAGGCGTGGATCGCTGACACCCCAGAAGAGTTCGTTGAGGGAATGATCCAGCTGAGCCGAGAACCGGCACTGATGCACCGGCTTGCCTACGGCGGGTTTGCTCGCCTGCGGGCTGAGTACCCGGATACGGGTGTGGTCATGCGCACGCTTGAGCAGGTGTATGCCCTTGCCCAAATACGCTGAAAAGCGTATCGCTCTTCGCGCATAGATTGATTACACTCGATATTGAAGCAGGCAAGCCCTGCTACTCGCTTTCACTTTGCTTGGAGGTTTAAAACGATGAAAAAGATTCTCTTGCACAAGGCGCTGCCCGCGGCTTCTGCGGCGGCGCTCCTCTTCGCCAGCGCAGGCACAGCCCACGCTGACTTGACCGACCCCAGCAACTATCTAGCCGGTGTCGGGAGCAGCTCGTATTCAGTTATGAACACGGCGAACACGGCTGCGACGGTCGTCGCCACCTACTATAACCCGGATGGTACCGTTGCTGCCTCACAAACCCTGCCCTCGCTGCCCAGCCGCGGGCGCGCGGATGTTGCCCTGAGCTCGGTCAGCGGCCTGCCCAGCAACTGGGTGGGCAGCGTGGTGCTCGGCTCGGATCAGGACATCGTTGCGGTGGCGGTCACCAGCTACACGGGCCGCAACCCTGTACCCGACAGTGCCATCACCCCTTCGGGAACTGAGGCAAGCGCCTATGATGCGCTCAATGCGGGCGCCACCCGACTGTACGCGCCGGCGCTGTTCCGCGTCCCGGCACCGCCCAACGATAATGTAGAGGGGCGACAGGTGACGCGCTTCACCATCCAGAACACCACAGGCAGCACCGCAGCTTACACCATCACATATCGCTCGCGCAACGGTATTATCGTCGGCACGCAAACAGGCACGCTGGCGCCGTTCGCCTCGCGCACGATCAACACCCGCATCAACAGCGATGTGCCGTCCGGAGTATTTGGGCCCAGCAACACAAGCGGCTTCAGCGCTGAGATCGAGAGCGACCAGCCGCTGGCGGGCGTGAGCGAGACCTCGACGAGCATCGGCTCAGGTTCCGTATTGGCGAACTGGACAGGCGACCATACGCTGCTCACGCCGGTGAGCGCGGCGACGCGCCTATTCTCGCCTGCAGCCTTCCGTCTTTGCCCGAACACGCCCGCTGCGCAGGCGGACTGCGCCAACTACACCACGATTGCAGCCTACTACACCTCTTTCTTGCAGTACAGCTCATTCCAGCTCCAGAACACGACGGGCAGTGTGGCGAACGTTACGGTGGACTTCATCTTCCGCCCCACGGGCTTGATCAGCCACACGCTGAACTTCACCATCCCGGCATTCTCCGGCTACGGCATCAACCTGTTCAACGGCGGTAGCGTGCCTTTGACAAGTCCGCTCTTCCCGGCGCTGGGCGGTCGCTTCCAGGGCAGCATCCGCGTCACCTCGGATCAGCCGCTCGTAGGTGTAGGCAATATTGACTTTCCTGTGAACTTCAGCGCTGGTTCATATAACCTGATCGGCGACTCGGACGCGACTAACACCATCTTCGTGCCGAGATTCGACCGCGTCTGCCCGCTCAACACGCCCGCAGCATGCAACCCCGGATTCCTGGGCAACTTCAATAGCGTCTCGGCAGTTCAGGTGATGAACGTCGGCACTAGCGCGGTGACCTTGAACTCGCTGCAGCTCTACAACAGCAGCGGCACGCTGGTGCATACTATCACGGCGCTGCCCAGCGGTGGCGCGCTGACGCTGAACCCCGGCGCGGCGCTTGGTCTCAACTTGTTCAACGGTGGCGACTTCGCAGTGAGTGGCAATTTGTCGCCGACCATCTTGACCGCGATCAGCAACAACTTCACGGGCACACTGGTGATCAATGGGCCGCCCGGAGCGCGGCTCAAGGCGGTAGTCGAGTGGCGCGACGGCAACCGCGCGATGGACGTTTACAACGCATTCAACCGGTAATCCGCTGGTCGGTGATCCATGGCAGAGAGGCTCTGCTTTCCCAGAGCCTCTCTTTTTTTGCTGGCATCGAGCGTCTTGGGCATATCTCTGCATCTGGAGAGAGCACTGCACTGCGCACATGCGGCACATCGCAGCGTCGTGATATACTTACTAGCCGGTGTGGGTGCTGCACCTGAATCGCTTCCATGCCTACCTCGGCGGCAAAGAGGGCTACATCCTTGAGGTCGAGGAGCGATTGGCGCGCGAAGGAGTCGAGAGCGCGCACCTCTGCTTGGCGGAGATGCAGAACATACCCTCGCCGTTCGCACCGTACTTCCCGCCTCCCCTGCTGCATCGGCAGTCTGGATGGGGCAAACGATTGCGCGCGGCTGGCACGCGGCTGTACAACGTGGCGGCGCGCAAGGCGCTCGAGCGCCTAATAGCAGACTACCCTGTGCAAACTGCGCATGTCCATTCCCATCACCATCTGTCTGTTGCCGTGCTTGAGGCGCTAAGCGCGCATGGCATTCCCGTTGTCTGGACGCTGCACGACTATCACGCCATTTGCCCCGTCGGGACACTGTTCACGCAAGGTCAGCCCTGCGAGCGTTGCCGGGGGGGCAAGTATTTCAATGCTGTGCTCCATCGCTGCAGCCAGCAAGGGCTTGGGGGGAGTCTGCTCAGCGCAGCCGAAAGCGTACTGCTGAAGGTGCGACGCACGATGGACCGTGTGGCGCAATTCATCGCGCCAAGCAGGTTTATGCTTGAGACCTCGGCAAGTTTTGGTCTACCTCGCGAGCGATTGACACAGCTGCCCTACTTCGCCCCCGTAGATATCTGGGAAGAGCTGCCTCCAGCCATAGGGAGTAGCACGATCGTGTTTATCGGGCGGCTCTTTCGCCTAAAGGGCGCCCATGTGTTGCTCGAAGCTCTCGCGCGGCTGCGGACGCGCGCGTGCAGAGCCTTGATATGCGGCGACGGTCCAGAGCAGCCCGCGCTTGAACGATATGCGCGCGACCACAACCTGAACGTCACTTTCTTAGGACATCTTGGACGCGATCAGGTTTACGCTGTGCTCGCTCAGGCGCGCCTGCTCGTTGTGCCCTCAATCTGGTATGAGGTGCTCGGGATCGTCATCTTGGAGGCGGCTGCGCTGGGCAGAGCGGCGATCGGTGCTGAAATCGGTGGCATTCCCGAAGCTATCGCTGACGGCGAAACGGGGCTGCTCTTTCGCCCTGGGGACGCAGATCACTTAGCCGCACAACTCGATTGGGCACTGAGCCACCCTGAAGCAATTGACGAGATGGGGCGCGCCGCGCGCCGACGCGCCGAGCTGTCATTCAACCCACAAGCGCACGTCCGGCGCTTGATCCAAATCTATGACGCAGCCATTCGCGCAGAACTCCCCTGAACGCGTCCAAGTCCTCTACATCGCCGGCGCAGGGCGCAGCGGTGGCACGCTGCTGGGCAAGATCTTGGGCGAATTCGACGACATGCTCTACGTCGGCGAGTTGCGCGAGACGTGGACGCCGATCCTCGCTACAGAGCGCTTGTGCGGCTGCGGCCAGCGTGTGGTCGAGTGCGCGTTCTGGCAACAAGTGTTCAAATGCGCCTACGGGGGATTGCACCGGGTTGATTTGGACTGGATGAACGCGATGCGGTTGGCGCACACTCGCACCCGCCATGTCATGTTTGCGCTGCCTACGCCTGAGCGTGTGCGATTTAGCCAGCAAGTTGGAGCGCTATATCAAGCCCTAGCTAACGTCTCCGGCTGTCACACTATCGTGGATACCTCACGAGTGCCCGGGTATGCCCAGCTACTTCAATCCATATCCGGTCTCGAACTTCGTGTTGTGCACTTGGTGCGTGACCCGCGCGCTGTAGCGTATTCCTGGCAGCGCATGCGCACCATCTCTCTCGCAAGTCGAACGGCGGTGGGTCAGAAGAAGTCACCTCTCCGCAGTGCGGTGGAGTGGGCAGTGCAAAACTGGCTTGTCGAGCAAAGATGGAGCCGGTATCCGGCACGATACTTTCGACTGCGCTACGAGGATCTAATAGCGTCTCCACGTGATGCACTGCACTGCTTATTTAGATGGCTCGGTAGCAGTGCTGGTGAGATGCCTTTCATAGGTGAAGGATGGATTGAGCTTAGCCTTGCGCACAGCATCGCAGGTAACCAATACCGATTAATAACGGGACGCGTTCCCGTAGTACAGGACGAAGAATGGCGGCAACATGAATCTGTAGTACGATCAAAAATAATATGGTTTCTTCGCCCACTCGCATCTCGTTATGGGTACATAATCTAGCAAGGTCGAATCGCAGAGATTGTTAACTCCCACAAGCCTCGGTCAAGTGATAGCTGCATGGATAGCCTACTGAAGAGTCATCTAGCTAGGTCAGCCATGCGACGGCTACGCCCCTATTTGAGATTTGTCTACACAGCGCGAAGTGGCATAGTCCGTGGTCTGCGCCGACGCGGCGGACTAGGATTTATCCCTGGGCGTCCGCTGACTGCTGAAGAGCGCTGGCTGATAGAGCAGAGCTGGCAGGGCAAAGTAGTTTATGATGTAGGGGCATATCAAGGCATCTTTACGATGTTTTTTGCCCGCGCAGTAGGTGACCGTGGGCATGTTGTTGCATTCGAGCCGAACCCGCGCAGCGCGGAACAGTTGCGCGAGCACATAGCCTTAAATGGCTTCTCCAATGTGCGAGTCGTGCAGGTCGCTTTGAGTGACGCAGATGGCATGGGGAAGCTAGCCGTTCCCAAAAACGCACCTGAGATGAGCCAGCTAACAGTTGGTAGCACGGGCTTTGTAGTCCCAATCCATCGCCTAGATACACTTCTGCGCGAGCTGAACCTGCCCGTGCCATCATTCATCAAGATAGACGTTGAAGGGGAAGAGCTCCCTGTGCTGCGCGGCAGCGCTACGCTTCTTAGAGAGCAGCGGCCTGTCTTGTTGATTGAGGTTCATCCCCGCACCTCAAGTTCCGCTCTTTGGCACTTCCTCAATGAGATGAAGTATCAAACATATAGTGTTGAATCCCAGCGCAAGTTGATCTCGCCAGATATGGCGAGTGAAACTGGCAACTGGCACTTACTAGCATTCCCAAGTGATGCATAAAGCATGCTACATGCAAGTAAATTAACAAAGCTTTCGCAGCCTACTGCCAGGCTGGCTATCGCAGGGCGCACGCTGCTTTACAAGGCATTCGAACCACTTGACATAATATGCAGGATAATGCATCGTCGAACTTGCCTTCCCCCCCTTTGGCTGCGCCGGTATGTTGGACCACTGGAGACATTCGAAGCTGCTGCGGCAGAATTTGCTTGCATCTTGAAGCTGGTCGGGGGCTTGCACCCCGAATCTCGTCTATTAGACTTGGGTTGTGGATGCGGCGCGCTGGCGTTGCAGCTTCGCCAGTACGTTAAGCCAGAACGGGGAGGCAGCTACGTTGGGCTCGACGTTCATCTGCCCAGCATCCGCTGGTGTCAACGCCACATTGTGCAGCCCGGGTTTCGCTTCGCTGCGCTCGATGCCTTCAACGCTTCTTTTCACCCTAACGGGCAACGTGCGTTTGACTATCGAGCTGCACTGGCTGCCTACGCACCTGTGGACGTTGTCGCAGCGAAGTCGCTATTTACTCATCTCAGACCTGAAGATGTGCAGGCATATCTGTGGGCTGTAGCGGATGTGCTCGCGGCGAACGGTCGGTTTGTCTTTACAGCCTTTTTGTTTGATCCGAACGATGATCTCGAGAAGACAACTGTGCGCTTCCCGTTTGGCGACGCGCGCTTCAGGCACGCGTATGCCCATCGCGTGGAATCTGCTGTTGCCTACGCGGCATCGTACATGCTCGAGATGCTCCAAGCCGCAGGATGGACAGTGCTAAGGCATTTTCGTGGCGGCTGGCGCAGTCACCACAGTGGGCTGTCCTTTCAAGATGTAGTTGTCGCTTGCCGTGCTGCAGACCGAGTTCAGGTAGAAGAGCCGTGAGAGACGTTGAGCCTCAGTCTGTTGCCCAAATGCGCGCTGATTGGGATCAGCGCGCTAAGTTGGACGCTCTGCACTTCATCTGCTCCGAGCGTGACACATGGGCGCTGGCGGAATTCATCCAGTCTGGAGAAGATGACATCGAGCGTTACTTGATGCCGCACGTGCGACGCGCAGGGCATGATCCTGCGCTGCTGCGCGCCTTGGATTTTGGGTGCGGCGTCGGGCGGCTGAGCGCTGCGATGGCCAGGCGGTTCAAGACTGTCACTGCCGTTGACCTCAGCGGGGAAATGCTCGCGCGCGGGCGCGCGCTCTTCCCCGATCTATCTAATGTCTGCTGGATGCAGGGCAACGGCATAGACCTGCGCCCACTCGCTGACGCGAGTCACGACGTAGTGTTCTCATATCTGGTGCTGCAGCATGTGCCCGAGGTGCGTCTGGCGCTGGGCTATGTGGCTGAGTTCTGCCGCGTGCTTGCACCTGGGGGGATACTATGCATCCAGTTTTCCCACCGCAGTGCATATGCCTTGCGGCGGCTGTATGTTGCCTTGCGCGCGCGTCTAGCGCGGGTGGATTGGCTCTGGTATGGGTTTGCACCTGCGCGCTGGCGACAGCGGCGCTACGGGCACGAGGAGATCACCGGGATGGAAACGCTGATGCAGCACTCACTGCACCCTGACCAGGTCGCCCGCGTCGTCTGCGAGCGCGGCTTGGTGATTGATCGGCTGGACGTGACCAATCCGCTCGACATCTGGCTTGTCGCCCTGAAGCCGAATGCGCGTGCTACTTGATGCGCACATGCTCGGTTGCCGCGAAACCGGCAACGAGACCTATGTGCTCAATCTGTTGCGCCAGCGAGCTGCGTTTGCCGAGGCGGGCGTGAGCCTCTACGGGCTAATTCGCCGCGGCGTTTCGCCCGAGGCTGTGTGGGCAGGGCAGGCGTTGCCCCTAGAACGTGAGGGGGACCTGCACCGACTGTTGGTTGGGCTGCGGCGCTGGACGAGGCAGACCGGCGCTGCTGGGGTTCATCTCACCTACCATGCGCCGTTCTGGTCGCGCCTGCTGTATGTCGTCACAATTCACGACGTGAGCTATCGCACGCACCTGCGCTACCATCGGCTGCGCAACGTGCTGGTTCAAAATCTGTTTGGCGCGCTCAGCGCGTGGCGGGCGCGCGCCGCGATCACGGTGTCGCAGTTCTGCCAGCAAGCAATCCTGCGCGTCTATCCCTTCCTAAAAGGTCGCCTCTTTGTCACGCCTGAAGCAGCAGACAGCCACTGGAGTCCGCGCCTGCCAGAGGCTGTCGCGCAGGTGCGCCGGCGCTTGGGCATTGGCGAGCGCTACGTGCTTTGGGTGGGAGGCATGCAGCCGCGCAAGAACCCGCTGCGCCTGGTCGAGGCTTTTCTGCGCGCAACGCAGGACAATGCCTCTGTGCAGCTCGTGCTGGTCGGCACGCACGCCACACCTACAGGCGCATGCCTGAAGCAACGTTTCGCTGAGGCGATTCGTCAGCAGCGCGTGATCTTGACTGGCTATGTGGATGACGAGACACTCGCCTGTCTGTATAGTGGGTGCGAGGTGTTTGCCTTCCCCTCACTCTACGAAGGGTTCGGGTTGCCTGTGCTTGAGGCCATGCAGTGCGGCGCGCCGGTGATTACTTCGAACGTTACGGCGCTGCCGGAGGTCGCAGGCGACGCAGCATGGCTGGTTGACCCGACCGACGTGGAGGCGATC
>JANWZM010000062.1 GCA_025054635.1 Thermoflexales bacterium | reverse complement strand
ATCGGCACGCGGTGCGATCGTTGGAGGTCCTGGCTCCGGGTTCGATTGCTCTGTTGCCTGAGCTGACTGCAGGAGGCGATCTAAAGCCAGGTCATCGACAAAGCGCTGCCCCTGCCAACGAATATCGACACGCTGGATGTTGATGCCGCTCCACAGATCGAGACGCACTGTGCGACGCTGGGCGAGATTCTGGGAAACTTCTTGCCGAGGCCGTGAAGACTCTTTCCGCAGAGCGTCCTGCACCAGGAAGCGGATTTCCCATCGGGAATTGCCGAATTCGACGAAGACTGGATGCCGAAGCGGATCAGGGTGGCGATACGCCGGCACTTTGAAGCGCTGTGCGTCATATGCGGCGATTGAGGCCTTCACGTAGTCGAGCAATGCTTCTGCTGGGGCGTCTCGTATCGGGGCCGCAGCGTCTTCGGCCAAAGCATCGAACAGGACAATGTCGCCAAACTTCTCATCGAGCTCTGTGGCCAGCGCTTGCTGTTCGCGAGCCGCAAGCTTGCGTTCCTCAGCACTCTTCAGTTCCCGCCAGGCTTTATGGACTTTCTCCCAACCCGCGACGGCAGCAAGGCGCAGGCGATAGCCTTCTTCCCCGGCGCCGCTCGCTTGCGTGCGATGGGCGATGTACTTTTCGAGAAACTTCCGGATCTCGGGCGAAACGTGCTGCATGCGCTTGGCATCGTTTTCAAAAGTGCGTCGCTTGGCGTCAGCTCTTCGAATCCAACTGAAGTGCGCCATGACCCGCCGTATGGCGTGATCGAGCATCGTCGAATATTCGCCGATGTGATCGCGCTCTCCCCGAAAAGGCATTCCCACCGCCTCTTCGACCTGGGACCTGATCGCATCAGCCATGCTGGACGCGCTGGAATGACCAGTGTGAGATCTTGCTTTGCGGCGTAGCGTTTCACAAAAACGACCTCGATCTTGTTCGGTAGCGTGTGGGAGGTCTTGCAAGCGTCGGATCTCCAAACGATCAGCCGCTGCAGTGCCACGCCAACGGACAATTTTAGCGATTTTGTCTTCTGGTCGCTGCTGTGGAGCGAGTTCATGACCGATATGCTTCAAAATGTCACGCAGAATGTCGACGCCTGGACGGTCCCAAGGCACACGATGAGCAGCCTCGCACATCTGCTCCAGCGTTCGGGCGATATGAGCGCGATCTGATTTTTCTCCGCTGCCCCAGTGCTTGGACAGCCAGCCTCGGGCTTTGTTGCTGGCTGGCGCATCGTCGCTGTCGACGGCATCTCCGTCTGCCAAGGGCGTTAGAAACTCTGCGGCATCACCCAACAGCTGCTTGACGATTTTCGCTGCTTCAGAGCGCGGCCAACCGGTGTCTTCAAATGCCTGAGCGCGGTCGACCCAGACGGCGTCGTCGCGGATGTGGGCGGCGAAGGTGCTTCGACAGCCAGCCACCCACTGTTCGATGGTCTCATTATCCAAAGAGGAGAAAGCGCGCAGCCTCGTGCGCAGGCGTTCGCAGAGCGTGTGCGCTCGTGCAGCAGCCGATTCGCGAGCGCGACAAATGATGTATTTGGGAGGAGCGCCCCGTTCATCCTCTACGGTGAACCAGCACAGCGACAGCAACACGCGCCGCTGCTCAGCATCGGAGGCAGAGCTGATCGCCTCGGCCCCCAGCGACGCTCGGAGCGTGAGCAACCAATCGCCGAACCACTGGGCGCCGCGGTTGACCGCCTCGTGCGTGGTCCATAGGGCATCAAGCTGGGATCGATCGGCGGGGCGCAGCCGCAGGAGGTATGCGCGTTGAGTGACAGCGGGTACGTCAGGCATACTATTGAGCATCTGGTCCTCTTTCGTGATGCAAGCTCTCGCTTGGCAGATGGCGAGCGCGCGAACGGTATTGCTGCCACCCGCTGCAACCTAGAGTGCGCGCAGCGAGGCAGCCATGTCCCTAGCGCTCTCCAAGACGGCTTTCTTCGGTCAGCGGCGCGGTCCGGTCGTCGTCGTCGTGATGGATGGCATCGCGCTCGGGCCCGACTATCCCGGCAATGCGGTGCGGGCGGCGCGCAAGC
>JANWZM010000048.1 GCA_025054635.1 Thermoflexales bacterium | reverse complement strand
CGAGACTGGTGGAAGTACGGCGTGCTTTCTTGGCGGCGGCGGCGTGCGCAACCTGAGCGGCGGCGCACTGACCATCGAAAGTTCGGTCATCCTGAGCAACATCGTGCCGCTCAACGGCGGCGGTGTGTGCCAGGCTATTGGTGGCGCGCTGGCGATTATCAACACCACCATCATCAGCAACGTAGCCGGGCGGCAAGGCGGCGGAGTCTTCGAGGATATTCCCTCTGGCCTAAACATTCAAAACAGCCAAATCCTTAGCAACGTCGTGCCTGGGGTTGGCGGGCTAGGAGGTGGGATCGTCAGCCGCAACGGCAGTGGGCCGAAGCAAATCGTTAACACTGTGATCGCTAACAACCGTGCTGGCGGTGATGGCGGCGGCGTTTACAACGCAAACGTCCGCAGCCTCGTGATCAACAACAGCACGGTGCAGAACAACACTGCAGGGGCAAACCCGAACAGCCCTGGCAACGGCGGCGGCATTTGGAGCAGCGCAGCTCTGCTCATGAACGACACCAACGTGCTGAGCAACACAGCGATCATCACCCAAAGCGCCTCAGGCATCCCCGGCGGCGGGGGGATTTACATCACCCAGACCTCCCTCACAATGAATGGTGGGCAGGTGTCCTTCAACGTGGTGCGCACGTTCGTGAACAACTCCACCGTTGGTGGCGGCGGTGTCTGGAGCAGCGGCTCAGCAACACTGAACGGCGTAACGGTGACTCACAACCTGGTCGAGCGCAACAGCGCCACCACGAACGTCACTGCGTTCGGCGGCGGCATCTTCAACTCGGCGCAATTGACCGTCAACAACAGCCGCGTGGACTTCAACCGCGCTGAGGTAGACCGCGGTGCCCAAGGTGGCGGCATCTACAACGGCGACCAACTCAGCAGCGCTGGCGCGCAGCTCACGCTGCAAAACAGCACGGTCTCGACCAACACCGCAAAGGCAACTTTTGGAATCGCTACTGGTGGTGGTGTCCACAGCGGCTTCGTCCCAGGCGACACGGCTGACGTCCTGTCCAGCGAGATCCGCAACAACGTTGCCGAGGGCAACTTCGGGGCAAACGGCGGCGGCGTGCGCAGCACAGGCGTGTTGACGCTGACCAGCTCGGTCGTGATCAGCAACGCAGCGCTTGGCACACTTCAGCCAAGCAACGGCGGCGGCGTGAGCACGCAGAGCGCTCCTGGGACAGTGCTGATCGCGGACACCCAAATCCTGACCAACCTTGCCTCTACGGGTGGGGGGTGGTACAACGACACGCCGGGCGCGCAGATGAACAACAGCCAGGTGCGCTTCAACACTACCCTCGCCTCAACCAACCCGGCAGAGCACGGCGGAGGCATTTACAACACTAGCCCTGCAAGTATCAACAACAGCTTCATCACGGACAACAAGGCACACGAAGATGGAGGCGGTATCTACAACGCTGGTCCGGACGTCAACGTGTTCAACTCCGAGATCGCGCTGAACGCGGCTGGCATCAGCGGCTTAGGCAACGGCGGCGGCGCGTACAACGCTGGAGGCATGTTCTTGAACGCCTCGCGCGTGCTGACGAATACAGCACCTGGCACAGGGGGTGGCATCCACAGCGGCGGATCTGGCTTCGCCTTCGTTGGTGTGCAAGACAGCATCCTGCGCGCGAACAACGCGGGGCAAAGCGGAGGTGGGCTGTATGTTGCTGCGGGCTCTAATGCGAGCGTCAATAGCTCTCGGGTGCTAAGCAACACCGCCTCGGTCAATGGAGGCGGCATCTACAACGCTGGGACGCTGTTCACGAACTTCAGCACCATCGGCGGTCAGAACCAAGCGCAGCAAGGCGGCGGCATCTACAACGCTGCAGGGGGTGACATCTCGAATGCGTTTGCCATCACCATCACTGCAAACTCGGCGACGGACGGCGCAGGGTTGTTCAACGCGGGCACGGTGAGCTTCTTCCAGCGCAGCGCGGTGGTCAGCAACACCGCCACAAGCAACGGCGGCGGCATCTACAACAGCGGGACGCTGAACAGCGTCAACAACACCCTCAGCGGCAACGGCGCGCCAAACGGCGGCGGTCTATACGCGGTCGGCGGCACAGCCAACCTCACCCACACCACCATCGCTAGCCACACCAGCGGCAACGGCGTCGTAGTGGCCGCGACGGTGGCAGTGAGCGGCACGCTGCTTGCCTACAACACACCGTCCAACTGCACCGCTGCAGTGGTCAACAACGGCGGCTCGCTGTCTAGCGACAGCACCTGCGGCGTGGGCACGCTGAACACTAACCCGCTGCTAGCGCCGCTGGCGTTCAACGGCGGGCAGACGCTCAACCATGCCTTGCTGCCAGGCAGCCCCGCGCTGGATCAAACGGGCAACTGCAACAGCTATACTGTGTTTGACGATCAGCGCGGTGTCCTCCGTCCGCAGGGCACCGCCTGCGACATCGGCGCGTTCGAGCTGGAAGAGGCAGACCTCGAGGTGAGCAAGTCAGCCTCGCCTTCGCCTGTGATTGCAGGTCAGGTCATCACCTACACGGTGATCGTCACCAACACCAGCACGAGTGGCGCGGCAAACAACCTGGTGCTGACCGACACGCTGTTCGGCGGGGCAACCTTCGGCGGTGTGGTCAGCAGCGGCGGCTTCGCCCTGCAGAGCAGCACAAGCTCACAAGCCGTGTTCACGCTGGGCAGCCTCGGCGCAGGGGTGTCAACCACACTGGTGTTTACCGCGACCGCACCCGCGAGCGGGCCGATCACCAACGTTGTCACCGTGACCTCGGGCAACCCTGACCCCAACCCAGCGAACAACACCTTCACCGTGACCACCCAGGTCACGCCCGCAGCATACCTGTCGGTGGTGAAGTCAGCAAACTACGCGGCACTCGCACCAGGGATCATTGCGCCGAGCGGGCAACTGACCTACATCGTTGTGGTGACCAACAACGGCCCGAGCGCAGCAACGCTGACGGTGACCGACACGCTGGCGAGCGGAGTGAGCTTCGTGGCAGCCACGATCAACGGCGCGCCATGCACCTTCTCGGCGCCAAACGTGGTGTGCACCACCAGCGCCGCCATCCCCGCGGGCAGCGCAGCAACCGTGCTGATCACAGTGACTGCGCCGGCAACCCAGAACACTGTGTTCACTAACACAGCAACAGCATCCACGCCTGCCTTCCCGTTCACGCCGTTCAGCTCGAATGTGGTGACGCTGACGACAGCAGGGTCGGCGGATCTTGCTATCTTCAAGTCGGCGGCGCCATCGCCAGTGCTCGCAGGACAACCCATCGTCTACACAGTGATCTTGCAGAACCTCGGTCCAAGCGTCGCCACAAACGTGGTCGTCACGGATGTCTTGCAGGGCGGGGCGACCTTCGGCAACGTGCTGTTGGCAGTCGGCTTGAGCTTGCAAAGCAGCGTCACCAACGCCGTGACGTTTACCGTAAGCACCCTGCCAGCTGGCTCGTCGGTCGCTGTGGTGTATACAGTCACTGCGCCCTCAGAGGGCGGGCTGGTCACCAACACGGTCATGGCAGCCTCCAGCACGATTGACCCTGTCCCGACAAACAACACCGCCAGCACGACGGTGACGGTGACACCAGTGGCGAATCTGCAGATCAGCAAGGCGCAGACCTTCTCGACCACCATCGCCGGCACCATCCCGCCGAGCGGGACAATCACCTACACGCTGCAGGTGACCAACACCGGCCCGAGCACAGCTAGCTTCGTGACAGTGACCGACAACCTGCCAGCGGGGTTGGTCTTCGTCAGCGCCAGCGGCGCGGGCTGGTCGTGCAGCTTCAGCGCGCCGACGGTGACTTGCACGCGCCCGACGCTGAGTGTCGGCGCTGCGCCAGCAATTCAGATTGTTGCGACGGCGCCAGTCACGCCAGGGCTCGTGCTCACCAACACAGCGACAGTGAACGCGGCGACCTTCCCGAACACGCCGGTGACCTCCAACAGCGTGTCGGTCAAGGTGCAGTTCCGCGTCTTTGCGCCAATTGTGCGCAAGTAACCGTAAGTGCTCTAGCAAAATCGGGGGCGCTCACACAGAGCGCCCCCGATTTTTCGTCTGGCGACACGAGGACGGACGCGCGCGGCGTGCCCCTACTGCGGCTCGGCTCGACAGGCGCGTAGGGGCGCATGGCGTGCGCCCCCGCATGGCGTGCGCCCTGGCGTGCCATGAACGTGGGCGCGCGCAGCGCAGCCCCCACAATGTTGTTCCCCTGCGCTTTGCAGGCTTCTTGCCGCTTGTGCTTCAAACATCGAGGCTGGACAGGTTGGATGCGCTTCTTTGCAGCGTTATGGTAATGAATAGCCCTCAGGGAGAGGAGCGCAGGGGGTGAGCGCGTGGCTGTTGCGCAGAAGAACAGCCCTCGCCTTAGCTTCTCCCGTTGTGAGAAGTCAAAGACGAGGGCTTTGCGCTGCCGAATCCAGGGCGATCAGCTCTTCCGTCCGCAGACGGATTCCAGTTACTCTGACTTGGACGCCTCGTCCTCTGAGGCGCGCGACTCGCGGAACAACAACTCTTCTAAGGCGCTGATCGAGTCCTTGGGCAGTGTCTCGCCCTCCATGCCGCCGAGCAGCGCCCGCTCCGCTTGTTCGACCAGCGACGGTCGCTTT
Source organism: Thermoflexales bacterium (assembly GCA_025054635.1). Classification (GTDB taxonomy): domain Bacteria; phylum Chloroflexota; class Anaerolineae; order J036; family Brachytrichaceae; genus DRWP01. Next base: position 29,134 of record JANWZM010000048.1, on the reverse strand, counting down.
GCTTCCTCGGCTGCAGTGAGCAGAGCCACCCCCTCATACTCGGTAACGCCTTCGCCGCGGAATCCTGTGCCCGCAGGGATGAGCTTGCCGATGATCACGTTTTCTTTTAAGCCGCGCAGGTTGTCCTGCCGACCTTCGATGGCAGCAGCAGCCAGCACGCGCAAGGTGTGTTGGAAGGACGCGGCTGACAGGAAGGACTCGGTCTCCAGCGCCGCCTTCGAGATGCCGAGCAGGACAGGAATTGCAATGGCGGGCTTCTTTCCCTCGCTCACCAGCTTCTCGTTGACGCGGGCGAGCTCCAATCGGTTTACCAGAGCACCGGGGAGATAGTCCGAATCGCCAGGCGAGGTCACCTGCACGCGCTGAGTCATCTTGCGGATGACGATCTCGAAGTGCTTGTCGTTGATGTTGACGCCTTGTGACCGATAGACCTTTTGCACTTCGCTGAGCAAGTACATCTGGCAGGCTTCGCGACCGAGCACTTTGAGCAACAAGTGCGGATTCTTAGTGCCCTCAGTGATTGGGTCACCCGCCTTTACCTCCTGACCGTCCGCGATCAGCAAGCGCGCCGCAGGCGGCACTTCGTACTCGACCTCGTCTTTCTTCTCGTAGGCAATGATGATGGTTTGACCCTCGCGCGTCACTCGTCCGCCGTGCTCGGCGCGAATCTCCTGGTCGCCGCGCGTCGCTAGCAGCGCTTTATCCTTGACCTCGTCGCCGTCCTCGACCTTGATCGACCAGTTGCCTGGGATGTGGTAGGTGTCGCGCTGGACTTGGGCGTTGACGATGCGCACGCGGCGGATGCCGCCCTCTAGGCGCTCGATGTGCGCGCGTCCAGAGATATCCGCCATCAGCGCCTCTGCCTTCGGTTTCTTGCGCGCCTCGAGCAGCTCCTCGACCCGAGGCAGACCCTGGGTGATGTCGCCGCCCGCGGCGACGCCACCCGTGTGGAAGGTGCGCAGTGTGAGCTGGGTGCCAGGTTCGCCAATCGACTGTGCAGCGATAATCCCGACCGCAGCGCCGACAGCAACCATGCGCCCGCGCCCGAGGTCGCGCCCATAGCAGAGCTGGCAGATGCCATGCTCCAACTCACAGGTCAGCGGCGAGCGCACGTAGACTTCCTCGATCTTCGCCTGTTCGATCAAGTCCATCTTGTGCTCGTCAATCATCTCGTTGCGCCGGACGATCACCTCGCCCGTCTTCGGGTGCAGCACATCTGCTGCTGCGACGCGCCCGACAGTGCGCTCGCGCATCTTCTGACCGCCGACGTTGTCTGAGGCGCGAATCCAGATGCCCGCCTGTGTGCCGCAATCGTGCGCGTTGATGATCACGTCCTGCGTCACGTCAACCAAGCGGCGGGTGAGGTAGCCAGCATCGGCTGTGCGCATGGCAGTGTCCGCTAGACCTTTGCGCTGACCGTGGGTTGAGATGAAGAACTCCAACGTGTCCAGCCCCTCACGGAAGTTTGAGCGGATCGGCAGCGCGATGATGCGACCCGAGGGGTCAGCCATCATGCCGCGCATGCCTGCAAGCTGGGTGATTGGACCGAACCCGCCTTTTGTTGCGCCACTGGTCGCCATCAGGCTGAGGTTGCCGATGGGATCCATGATCTTCTTCACCGCCTCAGCGACTAGGTCTTTAGCTTCAGACCAGACCGCAATCGCGCGCGCATCGCGCTCGTCTTCGGTCATCAAGCCGCGGCGGTATTGGCGGTCAATTTCCTGAACCTTGCGCTCCGCCTCCGCGAGGATGGCGAACTTGCTCTCAGGCACGACGAGGTCGCTGATGGAGATGCTGACGCCAGAGCGGGTGGCGAACTTGAAGCCAATGTCTTTGATGTCGTCCACGAAATTCACGACTTCGCCGCGTCGTCCTTCGCCAAGCACTTGGTAGGCGTGATTGACCAAGCGCTGCAACCCGCCCTTGTCCAACACGCGATTGACGAAGCGCACCTCTGGCGGCACTATTCGGTTAAACAAGGCGCGCCCGACAGTGGTGTCGATGATCATTCGGCGCGGCTTTCCATCGGCGAAGCGAGCGCCGTTCTCGTCGTAGTAGGTGTCCACTCGCAGCTTGATCTTGGCATGGATATGCACATGCCCGAGGCGATATGCCAGCTCGACCTCGTCAATGTCGCAGAAAGCGCGACCGTCGCCAGGCAGCGGGTTAGGATTGAGCAGGGTGAGGTAGTAAACCCCCAGCACCATGTCTTTCGTCGGACCGACGATGGGTTCGCCGTCGCTCGGTTTGAGCAGGTTGTTCGTGCTGATCATCAACTTGCGCGCTTCTTCGACAGCTTTGCGGCTGAGCGGCACGTGGACAGCCATCTGGTCACCATCGAAGTCGGCGTTGAAGGCTTGGCAGACCAGCGGATGGAGCTGGATCGCTTTGCCCTCGATCAGCACCGGCTCAAACGCTTGAATGCCTAGGCGATGCAACGTCGGCGCACGGTTGAGCAAGACTGGGCGGGTCTTGATCACCTCTTCGAGCACTTCCCACACCTCAGGTCGCTCGCGCTCGATGATCCGCTTGGCGCCCTTGACGTTGTTAGCGTAGTTGTATTCAACCAGCTTGTGCACAACAAATGGCTTGAACAGCTCCAACGCCATCGTCCTGGGCAAGCCGCACTGGTGCAGCTTCAAGGTCGGCCCGACGACGATCACCGAGCGACCGCTGTAGTCCACGCGCTTTCCAAGCAAGTTGCGGCGGAAGCGCCCCTTCTTGCCTTTGAGCATGTCGCTCAGCGACTTCAGCTCACGCCGACCGCGTCGGCTCAAGGCTTTGCCGCGCTGGCTGTTGTCAATCAGCGAGTCAACCGCTTCTTGCAACATGCGCTTCTCGTTGCGCACGATCACGTCGGGTGCGCCGAGCTCGAGCAACCGCTTCAGGCGGTTGTTGCGGTTGATCACGCGGCGGTAGAGGTCGTTCAAGTCAGAGGTGGCGAACCGTCCGCCGTCGAGCTGAACCATCGGGCGCAGGTCAGGCGGGATGACAGGCAGCACGGTGAGGATCATCCATTCAGGGCGATTGCCGCTCTTGCGCAGCGCCTCGACGATACGCAGACGCTTGATGGCGTTCTTCTTCTTGACTTTGCTGAGCGAGTGGCGCACCTCACGCCATAGCTCTTTGGAGAGTTGGTCGAGGTCGAGCCGCTTGAGGATCTCGTAGAACGCCTCTGCGCCCATATCCGCCTTGAAGACGTTGCCGAAGCGTGAGCGCAACTCGCGCACGCGGCTTTCAGGCATGAACTGGCACACGGCGAGCCGCTCCAGGTCGTCGCGGTCAGCCGCATAACGCGCGTTCAGTTGCTGGATCTCCTCAGCAAGGCGCTCGCTGAGCTGGCGGGCGTCCTCGTCCACTTTGGATTGCAACAGCTCGATCTCGCCACGGATTTTGCTTGTGGCGACCTCGCGTTCCTCGTTGATCTTGCTCTCGATGACGTTGATCTGTTCCTTGACCACGCGATGCAGGAGCGAGAGGTGGACGCGCCCAATCGTCTCGCCGGGGTTGGCTAGAGTCGTTCCAGTCGGCTCAAAGACAATAGGCGCGCGGATCGTCTTGTTCATCTTGGTCTCGATCTCGCGCTGCACGCGCTGCGCGGCGCGCATCAGGGCATCGGCTTCTTCCTGCTGTCGTTCATCGAAAGCCTGGTTGACTCGGTCAAGCTCTTGCTGGAGTTGCACCAACTGCTTAAGCAGCCGACCACCAGCGGTGTTCTCCTGGGCACGGGTCTTCGCTTCGAGTTCAGCGATGCGCTTCTCGTGCTCCTCTTGTAGTCGTTTGAGCGCTTTCTGACGGGCTTCCTCGTCCACGTAGGTGATGACGTATTGCGCGAAGTAAAGCACACGGTCGAGGTTGCGGCGGGTGATGTTGAGCAGCGTGCCGAGGAAGCTAGGCACGCGCCGGGTGTACCACACGTGCGCCACGGGCGCCGCGAGATTGATGTGCCCCATCCGCTCGCGACGGACGATGGCTCGGGTTACCTCCACGCCGCACTTCTCACAAATCGTGCCTTTATAGCGGATGCTCTTGTACTTGCCGCAGTAGCACTGGTAGTCCCGCGTCGGACCGAAGATGGCTTCATCAAACAAGCCGTCTTTCTCAGGGCGAAGGCGTCGGTAGTTAATCGTCTCTGGCTTGGTGACCTCACCGTATGACCACGAGCGAATCTGCTCTGGAGAGGCTAAACTAATTCGCAACGCCTTGAAATCTCGCAGCTCCATATGAGCACCGTCCTTTGCAATTAAGCAGGTATCTGTAATTAAGCAGGTATCTGTTTGAACAGGAATTCGCTGCGGTGAATCCAGACCGCGCTGCACGAAAAGGCGCAGTGGCTTGCCATGTGCGCCTGAGATGGGTTAGAGCAAGCGACAACGCGAACTCAAATTTTACCTCGAAATCTGATGGGAAGGGGGCGTGGCTGGTCGAGCGTTGATCAGGGCAGTTTGACAAGCCCCGCCATGATGTAGTCACTCTAGTGTGGGCAGATCGCTCTGCAGTCACACTCTCGGCGCGCTCCCGAGCACTGACGCGTGCGTATGATCGACTCGATGAGCGCTGAAGCGGTGCTTAAACTCGCTGCGAGCGCCGCACTAACTGATACCCTGCTCGTCAACGGTCGCCCTGTGCCACGCTGGATCGGCGAGTTCTGGACAGCGCGCCAGCGTCAAGCCTGCGCCTTGCATGAAGTGCCTTATCGCGCTTGCTTCAAGCCACAACTGCCGCGCTACTTCATCGAGCGCCTCACCCAGCCTGGCGACTGGGTTTACGATCCCTTCAGCGGGCGAGGCACAACCGTGCTCGAAGCAGCCCTACTCTGCCGGCAGGTCGTCGCAAACGATGTGAATCCGCTCAGCACACTGCTGACTGCGCCGCGTCTGCGTCCTGCTGAGCCAGCCGCGGTGCGTGACCGCCTACAGCGCATCCCCAGGCAGGGCAGGCGCGCGGAGCTAGACCTTTCCATGTTCTACCACCCAGCTACTGAGCGTGAGATTGTTGCCTTGCGGGACTATTTAGCCGCGCGGCAAGCAGCCGACGAGGAAGACGAGGTCGATGCTTGGATTCGCATGGTTGCAACAACGCGCCTGAGCGGTCACTCGCCAGGCTTCTTCTCGGTCTACACCTTGCCACCAAACCAGGCGACCTGCCCAGCGCGCCAGCGCCAGATCAACGCTCGGCTCGGTCAAACGCCCGAATACCGCGACACCCATGCACTGATCCTGCGCAAAACGGCTAGCCTGCTGCGCGACCTGACCCATTCTCAGCGCAGCGCTTTGCGCTCGGCTGCGCAAACAGCCCTGCTCCTGACCAAAGACGCCCGCAGCACACCAGAGATTGCTGACGAGAGCATTCAACTTATCGTCACCTCGCCGCCGTTCCTAGACCTAGTGCAATACGCGGAGGACAACTGGCTACGCTGCTGGTTCAACGGGATCGATCCGCAGATGGTCGCTCAGCAGCTCACCATCGCGCGATCGCTTGGGGAATGGCTAGAGGCGATGCGTGCTGCGTTTGCAGAGTTCCATCGAGTACTTAAGCCAGGGGGTTGGGTTGCCTTTGAGGTCGGCGAGGTGCGTCGCGGCACCCTGCGCCTAGATGAACATATTGCCCCAATTGGTGAATCCGTCGGGTTCGTTTGCCAGGCAGTGCTTGTCAACCAGCAACGCTTCACCAAGACGGCAAATATCTGGGGCATCGCCAATAATCGAGCTGGCGTGAACACCAATCGGATTGTGCTGTTCCGCAAACCTTAGCAGTCGCGATCAAACCCTGCTGCGCACGTTCAAGCGCTTTGCTGCGCGTCAGCCTCTATGTCAGGTGGCGCGCAGCATCCTGGCTACCCTGTAATCTCATGATCGCTTTAGCAATGTCTCCAGCCAGGGACGTGTCACCTTTAGCCAAGCAGTGCGTGTAGAAACTGCTCGGCAAACTCCAGCATGAAGTCGAGGCAGCGCATGGTCTCTTCCTCGCTTTTGGGCAGAGGGCAGAAAATAGCGAACTCGCCGCCTTCGGCTTCGCTGCCTTCCCCCAGCCAAGTCGCGCTCAAGCGGCTATCGAAGACCTCCCAGCGGATGCCCCAAGGCGGTGTGGCGTCCTGGGCGGCGAGCTTGAATGCCTCTGCGATTGCGCGAGCCTCCTCAAGCTCAGAGTCATACAAATGGATGAACACCTCCAAGTCGCCGCAGCACTCGCGCACGCCAATTTGATGCCATGGCAAGGGCGGCAAAAAACCAGGCACCAAGAAAGGAATGCCGCCCTCAACCAGAACGAAATAGCGACCTGTTCGCTCTGCTGCGTAAGCAATTAGCCTTAGCGTATTCGTCATCAGTCTCTTAAAGCCTATTATAACTAAAACTTAGATTTTGTCAAGACGCCTCCTAGAAAGCTGCAGGGTCGGCTTTAAATCAATCTCGCTGATCAGAAATTGTGCTCAGCTTCTTGTCTCAACTGAGTATTTATCGCCCTTGCCAACGGTGGAAACCCACAGCGTTGGGATGGGTGGTGGAGCAGGTTCATACAGGGAAACAGCCGGCTGCGCAGCCCGCAGACCTAGCACAGCAGCCAATCACACCTGCGGCAGGCGAGCCGCCTGTGCGCCGATCGCTGCTGACCTTGCCCACAATGGCAGCCTTGGGGCAGCCCTGCAGCAGATGGGGTAGACACGCACAAGACGTCGAGGTTGCAACGCTCTGCGCAACAGCGACTGGGCTTGCGTCGGGCAGGGCAGCGGATAACCACTGCAGAGTTTGATTCCTTAGAGTAATATTCAAGCGATATGTTGTGGACGCGTAGAGCCCTGTTGCGCCGCGCTGGAACGCTTGCTGCTGCGATGGCGATGGCGCCGCTGACGAATCTGGGTTACTTGCTCGCAAACACATCTGACTTGCCAGAGGGAACAGCACCGACTGACGCAGACCAGCCGCCAGCACCGCTCGGTCGCGTAGCGACGTGGGGAGTTGAAATCCGCACCGAGCCGAAGCGCCAAGCCAAGCTCGTGCGCATCGCCCGCCGCGACGAGGTGCTTGTGCTGCGCGGTCAAACCACCGGCGACGCGCTCATGCGTCACAACCCCGTCTGGTTCAAAGTGGACGAGGGTTGGGCGTACTCTTCTTGGATTCAGCCTGTCCACGAGCAGTTCCAAAATCCAGAGCCAGAGCTTGCCAGCCAGCACTTTTGGGGCGAAATCACTGTGCCCTTCACTGACTCCCGAATTCGCCCAGACTCGAACGCTGGGCGCATGATGCGCCTGTATTACAGCAGCGTCTTCCGCGTTGTTGGTGCTGTGGTAGGCAGTGATGGGCAATGGTGGTATCAGATCCGAGATGGGATCGTGTATGGAAACTGGGGGCCTTACATTCCCGCCGCACACCTGAGGCGCTTCAAGCCCGAGGAGCTCTCACCGATTCGCCCTGAGCTAGACCCAGCGATGAAGCGCATCGAAGTCAACATCGCCAAGCAGGTCGTGACCGCTTACGAAGGCGACACACCCGTGATGACCACGCGCACTGCAACAGGCTTCGGTCCGTTCCAGACACCGCGTGGCACCTTTCGCATCATCCGCAAGCGCGCCTCATCACGGATGACCGGCGGAGAGGGAGACGATTTCTACGACCTACCTGGTGTGCCCTTCCCGTCCTACTTCACAGTGAGTGCGGTTGCCCTGCACGGCACCTACTGGCACAACGACTACGGTCGGCAGCGCAGCCATGGCTGTGTCAACGTGCCCTCTCCAATTGCGCGCTGGATCTGGCGATGGACGTTACCTGTGATGAGCTACGAAGAAGTGGAAATTCGTGTGCGCGACCCCAACGCCACCAGGGTCATCGTGATCTAAGCGTTGCGAGGCTAGACATTCCAGGGTGCCTTATGGGTCTCGAACCCACAACCTCCTGAGCCACAGTCAGGCGCTCTGCCATTGAGCTAAAGGCACCGCACTACGACGAATTCTATCACACCTGTCTGGTGCAGGATGTTCCAGGGAGTGACTATTTGGGCGTTGAACATAGCATCGAAAATCGGTTTACAGCAGGACGAAGTATGAACATATCAACTGGGATTAGCCACTCCCATGTTCCAAGGAGTGACTATGAGCAAGCACGAGGTGTGTTGCCTTACGCTTACCCCCATGCCTCTCCCCCTGAGCGAGGGCGGAGTAAGCGCCACCCACGGTGCACCTCGGTCTGGCTACTCTCGCAAGAAGTGCAAGGGGACTACTGGACAAGACAGGGCGTTGAGCGTCTCTGCTGCGAGGCTACCATGCACAGCGCGATCTTAGCGCGTCTTTGCCCCTACAGCGCGAGAGGCATGGGGATCGGGGCTTGGCAGGAGGCTGCGCACAGTAGGCACTCGCACGAGGTAAAAACGCATTCGACGCAGTATGTTGTGAGCCATGAAGGGTCTTATCCTCAGCGGTGGCAAAGGCACTCGCCTGCGCCCACTTACATTCACCAGCGCTAAACAACTGATCCCGCTTGCAAACAAGCCAGTGCTCTTCCGCGTCATCGAGGCGATCCGAGAGGCAGGCGTCACTGACATCGGCATCGTTATCGCCCCAGAGACGGGTGAGGAGATCAAGCAGCATGTCGGCGACGGCTCGCGGTGGGACGCCAAGGTCACCTACATTCTCCAAGATGCCCCGCGCGGGCTTGCTCACGCAGTCAAGATCAGCCGCGACTACATTGGCGACGAGCGTTTCGTGATGTTCCTTGGCGACAACTGCATCCAGGGCGGTATCCACAAACTGATCCAGCAGTATGAGGCGTCTGACTACAACAGCCAGATTGTCTTGACGCGGGTGAGCGATCCGCGCAGCTACGGGGTCGCCGTGCTTGGCGAGGACGGTCAAATTGTCCGCCTGATCGAGAAGCCAAAAGACCCGCCGAGCGACTTGGCGTTGGTCGGCATCTACATGTTTGACCGACACATCTTCGAGGCTGTCGAGCACATCACGCCCTCTTGGCGCAACGAACTAGAGATCACCGACGCCATCCAGTGGCTGGTGTCTCATCGCTACCGGGTGTATCCCTACATTCACACAGGCTGGTGGGTGGACACAGGCAAACGCGAGGACATGCTGGAGGCAAATGCGCTCGTGCTGGAGGAAATGACACCACGGATTGAGGGCGAGGTTGACGCTCACTCGCAGGTTGACTCGCGCGTCACGGTTGAACCAGGGGCGCAGATCGTGAATAGCGTGGTGCGCGGTCCGACAATCATCGGGCGGAACACGCGCGTCGTCAACAGCTATGTTGGGCCGTTCACCAGCATCGACCACGATTGCTTAATCGAGAACGCCGAGATCGAGCGCAGCATCGTGCTCGAGCACTGTGTGATCCGCGACGTGCCCGCCCGAATTCACGACAGCTTAATTGGACGGCGCTCGCAGATCACTCGCGCTCCCAGCAAGCCGCAGGGCTATCGGCTGTTGCTCGGCGACTACAGCCAGACCGGCTTAATCTGAGCCATGCCGCGCACCTTGAGCGAGCTGCTCGCCACTGCTAGCGCGCTGGCAAACCAGTTTGCTACCCGCGCTGAGGCGCACGACCGCGAAGCCAGCTTCCCATTCGACAATGTGGCTGACCTCAAGGCTGCCCAGTTGCCGCTCGTACCCGTGCCTGTCGAGTTCGGCGGCGACGGGCTAGGGCTGTATGCTTGCGTGCACATCCTGCAACGTTTGGCGCAGGGCGACGCCAGCACAGCGCTTGGGATCGCCATGCACTACCACGTCGTCGGCACGCTCGCTGAAACGCGCCCCTGGGCTGACGCTGCATTCGCTGAGCTATGCGCCGAGATCGTCGCTACAGGCGCGCTGGTCAACAGCGTCGCCAGCGAGCCAGAAATGGGCAGCCCCTCACGTGGCGGCTTGCCTGCCACAACCGCGACCCCAGTCGAGGGCGGATTTGTGCTCAACGGTCGCAAAAGCTGGGTGACCTTTGCGCCAGCACTCACTTTCCTGCTGGTCACAGCCCGGCTAGACGAGGGGATCGGTGTTTTCGTCGTGCGCAACGGCACGCATGGGATAACGCTTGTGGACACTTGGCGCAACAGCCTGAGCCTGCGTGCCAGCGGCTCGTTCGACGTGGTGCTCGAGGACGTGTTTGTGGAGTCGCGCTGGCACGTCGAGCAGCGTGCGCCTGGTCAGCGACGAGGCGGATTGCCTGCGGGTTGGTCTGCCTGTGCTTTTGCTGCGGTTTACCTCGGCGTAGGTGAAGCAGCCCTGCGCGCGACCGCGCGCTACTGTCTGCAGCGCGTGCCCACAGCGCTGGGCAAGCCGATTGCGGAGCTGCCCCACGTCCAGCGCAACCTAGGTCAGATGACCGTTGTGCTGAAAGGTGCACAGGCAGTCTTGCACCAAGTCGCCCAGCGCTGGGACGCCTGCCCAGAGGCGCGGTCAACGCTAGAAGCAGACCTTGCTGCAGCAAAACATTTGTGCACCAACGCGGCAATCACTGTTACCGACTTGGCGCTTCGGACTGTCGGCGCAGCAGGCTTGGAGCGACGGCTACCCCTAGAGCGCTACCTGCGCGATGCCCGTGCTGGGCTGATGCACCCTCCTCAAGACGACCGCGCTCTGGAGATCCTGGGCAAAGCTGCTTTGCAGGAGGCGCGGCAAGACGCCTGTGGCTGAGCTCACTCGTCTCGAGGTCATCCGTCTACTTGCAGTCGTGCCTGCCTGCGAGAACAGGCAAGGTGGTGTTCGGTTGTCTGGGGTTGATCTGAGCGGTCTGGATTTGCGCGGGCTGAATTTTGTCGGTGCTGACTTACGCGGCGCGAACTTGCAGGGCGCCGACCTGCGCAACGCGCTGCTCGACCACGCTCGCCTCGACCGAGCAACGATGAACGAGGCTGACCTCGCCGGCGCGACTCTGCTCGGGGCAAGCTTGGTCAGCGTCCAAGCTAACGGTGCACGCCTCATCGGCGCTGTGCTGGAGCAGGCGAATTTGGAGCGCGCTGACCTGATGGGTGCGGATTTGCGCGGGGCAAAACTCACTCAGGCGCGCCTTGCCCGCGCGGATCTATCCTCTGCGGACTTGGCACGTGTGGACCTCAGCCGTGCACGGATGGCAAACGCGCAGCTCGCCAACGCTGACTTGAGCGCAGCCGAGCTGGTTGGCGCAGAGCTGAACGAGTCCAACCTCGACCGCGTTGTGGCTGTTGGTGCAAATTTCAGCCAAGCGCATGTGCTGCGCGCCAGTTTGATTGGCGCACGCTTGCCCTACGCGAATTTGCGCGAGGCGAATTTGAGCGATTGCCTGTTGATCGGTGCTGACTTGAGCGAGGCAGATTGCAGCCGCGCCATTTTCAGAGCTGCAAACTTGACCAACGCCCTGCTGCGCGGCACAAACCTCACGCGCGCGACCCTGCGCGGCGCAATCGTTGAGGCGCTTGCGCTGCAGGAAGCAGTGCTCAGCGAAACAGTGCTGGATCAGCCGTCCGAGTAGGAAAGCCATCTACCGTAGGCTTATAGGGTGGTGTGGCAAGGCTGACTGCACTGAATGCGCCACCTGCTTGCACTTGGTAGCAAGGGGCGCTCGCTGCTTGTCTAGCCCTGCACTAGTTAAGTCACTGTTGCGAACAGCTACTGTGCTCGCACATCATAGGAACATCATGGTTGGCTTATCTTCCTCCGCGGGGCAACTGCGGCGGTGGTTCTACCCCTTGGTTTTTACATTGCTTGTCGTGATCGCCTTTCTCCCGTTGTATACAGAGCGACCTTATGACCCACGCGACACTCAAGCGGTGATCACGGCGATCCTGATGCGTTCGATCCAGCCCTATGCCGCTTTTGGCTGGACTTTTCACGTGCTGACAATCGCCTTGCTCGGCTTGGCGCTTGCGCGTCCCTCGCTCGGCGGACGCGCACTTGCTGCATACTTCGGTTTGAACCACTGGATCATCGCTGTCCTGCAGACGAGCGCATACACAGAGACCTACGGTTTCGCCGTGCACACGGGCGCGCTAGTTGCCTGTGTGCTGCTAGGCGCAGTCTGGCTGTGGGTCGCAGTTCGCGGCGAGTTCACGCTGAGTCTCAGTGCTTCTCCGCGCTGGCGCTGGGGATTACTGCCGCTGGCGATGCTGGCGTTCTGGTCGCCTGTGGCAGTAGAAGATGGACGGGCACAGCCTGACTTCAGCCCTCATCTGCTGCTGACCTCACCAGAGTATGGGCTGGCGTATTGCTTTGTCACGCCTGTGCTGCTGTTCCTGGCGATCTTGGCATACCCTCGTGTCAACAGGTTTGCTCTACGGGTCACCGCGTTCAACGGCTTGATCTATGGCGTGTTCAACCTTAGATACTGGGCTTCGCCCGAATTAGAGTGGATGGGTGTCTTGCATCTGCCATTGTTGGTGCTCCCGCTGGTCGCCCTAGGACTATCCTTCAAGCTGCACAGCAGTTCAAAGTTGATGCGAAGTCTCGAGGATAGAAGCGATATCCTGGGTGCTTGCGCTGCGAGTCAGCCCGATTCCAGCAACGCGCAAACAACCACGTCCCCTCCTCGAGACTCGTCGGCGACGGGTATATAATTCGCGTTCGCCGACCGCCGGTGACTGCAGGTTTCCGTGAAGCGGATGTAAAGAGTTGCCTGCATAGGTGGACGGGGTGGCTGCTGCAACTGCGCCGCGCTGCGGCTGAGTGAGCTTTCGCGCGCCTCGACCCTCACCGGTTGAGGCGCTTTTACTTTGTAGCCAAAAGGAGGTGAAGTCACTTGGCAATCACGCGCGAAAAGAAGGAAGCAATGCTGGCGCAGTATGCCGACCTGATCAGCAGAAGCCAAGCCCTCATCATCACACGCTACGGCGGCTTGAACATGCCTCAAATGGACAAGGTACGCAGCCAAGTCCGCGCTGCTCAAGCCGAGTTCCACGTGACCAAGAACACGCTCGCCCTGCGCGCCTTCAAGAGCGCAGGCTATGCTGTGCCCGAGGAGTGGATGACCGGGCAGACAGCAATCAGCTTTTGCTTCAAGGATCCGGCTGCGACGGCGAAGACGATCACTGAACTGTGCAAGGAGCTTGAGAAGCTCCAGATCGTCGGTGGCGTGTTGAACGGCAAGCCGATTGACAAGGCGCAGGTCGAGGCGCTGGCAAATATGCCTCCACTCGAGACGATTCGCGCCCAGATCATCGGTGCGCTTTCAGCACCAGCCGCGAATCTGCTCGGTGTTCTCAACGCTGCCCTCAGCGGCGTGATCTACGCGCTGCAAGCTCGCGTGGATAAGGAAAAGCCCGCTGAGGCTTCGGCATGATCCCGCTGTGCACACGCTTAACCGAATTCCCTGAGTAGAAACCACACGAGGAGTGATACAACCATGGCTGACTTGAACAAGCTTGTTGAACAACTGAGCAGCTTGACGCTGCTCGAGGCTGCTGAGCTGAAGAAGATGCTGGAGGAGCGCTGGGGCGTCACTGCTGCCGCCGCTCCAGTGATGGTCGCAGCTGCTGGTGCTGCCCCTGGCGCACCAGCAGCCGCTCCACCGCAGGAGGAGGAGAAGACTGAGTTCGATGTCATCCTTGAGGACGTGGGCCCGAAGAAGATCGACGTCATCAAGGTCATCCGCACCATCACCAACCTGGGTTTGAAGGAGGCCAAAGACCTAGTTGAGACCCCGAAGGCGGTGGTGCAGACTGGCGTTTCAAAGGAAACAGCCGCTGACACCAAGAAGAAGCTTGAGGAAGTCGGCGCTAAAGTGCTGATCAAGTAGCACCGCAGCGCAGCAGGAAATGCTGTGACTAGCTCCTGCGCGCGAGCTTCGCCGGAGCAGTGAGGGCGCTGCGTGTGACATACTGAGTTACCTACCGCTCATGTCATGATGGCGTCCTGGACGCGGATTGAGCAAGCGGATGCTTGGGATGCCTGCGTCCAGGCGCTCGCCCCAGCGCACATTTTGCAGTCCTGGTGCTGGGGCGTTTTTAAATCGCGCTGGGGTTGGCGCGCAGAGCGCTGGGCGCTTTGCGAAGGTCAATCGCTTCGCGCTGCTGTCCAAATCCTTCGCCGTCCGCTCGGGCGCTTGGGATGCGTGCTTTACGCCCCAAAAGGGCCGCTCGCTGTAGATGAAGCAGCCTACTGTGCTGCGTTAAGCTGGCTCGAGCAGCGAGGACGAGACTTGCGCGCGCTGTGGGTCAAAGCAGATGGTGACCCGAACGAGGATGGGCTGACTCTAGATCTCCAGCGAGCATGCCTACGTGCGCGCGGCTGGCGCTACGCTCCAGTGCAGGTGCAGTTCCGCAACACCGCGCTCAGCGAGGTGCAGCTTGACGATGAAGCGTTGCTGGCGCGGATGAAGCCCAAGTGGCGCTACAACATCCGCCTCGCTGAACGCCGCGGGGGGCTCGTTCGCGTTGTGCACCCGATCACTGACTCGGAGGCACATCTGCTCTACGCACTGTATGCCGAGACGGCTCAACGCGACAACTTCGCTATTCGCTCACAAGCCTACTACGCAGACGCTTGGCAAACCATGAACGCTACTGCGTTGATCGCTGAACGCAACGGCGAGGTGCTGGCAGGGGCTGTGCTGTTTCGCTTCGGTGACCGCGCGTGGTACTTTTATGGCATGTCGCGCAGCGAGGGGCGCGAGCACATGCCCAACTACCTGATCCAGTGGCGCGCGCTACAGTGGGCACGCGAACAGGGATGTGTGTTCTACGACTGGTGGGGCGCTCCAGAACGAGAGGACGACCCAAACGACCCGCTGAGCGGCGTGTGGCGCTTCAAGCAGGGCTTCGGCGCGCGCTGGGTTGAGGGCATTGGCGCTTGGGACTACGCGCCTTACCCTGCGTTGTATGCCTTGTACGTCGGCTGGATGCACTGGCGCAGAAAAAAGCGGACTGCGCCTCTGCCTACGCTGGGCTGAGGCTTGCACGCGCTGCTCACACGATATCCCGAGCCGACTGTGCGCTGGTGTTTCGCAGCAGCAACGCTGCCCGAATTAAGTAGCGCGCTCGCCCCGCAGCGCTCGGGTTGCGCCGATTGCGTTGGCGCTCGTTGATGTAGAACAGCGCCCACCGCGCAGCTAGCTCAGCCGTGATGTGGCAGTCGCAAAGTTTTTGCAGCGAGAGTGATTCAGCCGCCTTGATCGCTGCGGCGCTCCCTGTGCGCCAGCCCAGCTTTTGACCAAAAGCAGCCAGGCACTCACGACACGGTGTAGGTGGTGGCGGCATTCGCCCGTTGCGCTGCCGCGCACACTCATACGCACGACAAAACGGCTCGCCTGCTAGTGCTTTTAACTCGCTGAGCGAAAGCGTTGTCGTCACACGCATAGCTTAGTATTAGCTGAGAGCGCCGAGGCGCGCAAGTCCCTAGAGTCAACCCTGATGTGCTACCCAAGTGAAGTCGCGCTGTTAACTGCGCTTAAACCAGCAGGCGGCGTGCAAGCTGCTCTCTCCTACTTGGAAGCGGAGCGCGACTCCAGACCCGATCTCACACTGCGTGCCCCTACGTGGTTTCCTAGCTTGACGAGGGACACCGATCACAGCCAACACTTTGGGCTCAGTGTTTCGGTCTGATGGAAAGCGAAAGGCGCCGATGCTGCCTGACTTTCCACAGGTGACGCGATGCCGCAATTGCGGGCAGTTCTACTGAGTGGATGCGGTCGAGGTCGAGGGAGCGTCGAAGGCTGTCGAAGCTTTGAATACAGTTCAGCTATTCGTATTGTGACTTGCTTCTACGCAAGTTACAAGGTTACCTGTTTCGCCCACAATACCTCGGGCAGGTCGTGCAACGCTTTCATCGCGTAGTCGGGGACTGGATTGTCCAAGTTGATGAACGACAGCGCTTGCTCGCCAGGTCTTGTTCGCCCGAGGCGATATTCGGCGATGTTGACGTAGTTGGCGCCGAGGATGGTGCCAACCCGACCGATCACCCCTGGCACGTCGCGCGAGGAGATCACCAACACCAGTCCCTCGGGCACAGCGTCAATTCGGAAGCCATCAATCTGCACAATGCGCGGTTCGCTGCCGTCGAACAACGTGCCGGCGATTGTGCGAGACTCGCGATCAGTGGTGATGCGGCACGACACTAGGTTGGTGTAGTCGCTGCTCGTTAGGTTAACGGCTTGGGTGACGACGATGCCGCGCTCGTTTGCGATGATTGGCGCATTGACGAAGTTGACGCGCTCACTGCCCAGCATCGGCTCAAGCAAACCGCGCAGCAGCGCCACGGTCAGTGGTTTGACGTGCGGGCTGACATCTGGGCCGCGGTACTCGACCTCGACGCGGCTCAGCCGCCCTTCCATCAGGCTGGCTTGCAGCTTGCCCAACCGCTCGGCAAGGACGAGGTAGGGTCGCACCACGGGCATAGCCGAGGGGTCAATTGGTGGAAAGTTCACTGCGTTGCGCACCTCGCGCTCATACAGCGCGTCCAGCACCTGCTCAGCGATCTGGATGGAGACGTCGCGCTGCGCCTCTTGTGTGCTTGCGCCTAGATGCGGCGTCACCACGACGTTGGGCAACTTGAAGATCGGGTGGTCAGCGGGTGGAGGTTCCTCCTCGAACACGTCGAGCGCAGCACCAGCTAGTTTGCCGCTCACCAGTGCCTCATACAGCGCTTGCATCTCGACCAGTGCGCCGCGTGCGACGTTGATCACGCGCGCACCAGGCTTCATCTTGCTGATTGCCTCAGCGTTCAGCAGTCCACGGCTGCCCGGCGTCAGCGACGAATGCAAGGTGACGAAGTCGCTTTGTGCCAGCAGCTCATCGAGCGAGACCAGCACGACTTTGTTGGCGCGGGCAGACTCTTCGCTGATGTAGGGATCGTAGGCGATCACCTCCATGCCAAACGCCTGAGCGCGGCGTGCCACTTGCGAGCCGATCCGCCCCAATCCAATGATGCCGAGCGTGCGCCCGTGGAGCTGAACGCCGATGAACTTGCTGCGCGTCCACTCGCCTCTGCGCAAGGAGGCGTCTGCCTGGGGGATGTTGCGCGCTAGCGCGAGCATCATCGCGATCGTGTGCTCACACGTAGCGATGGTGTTCGCCTGTGGTGTGTTCATCACAACGATCCCGCGTCGGGTCGCTGCCTCAACGTCAATCGTGTCCACGCCGATGCCTGCGCGTCCGATCACACGCAGCCGCTCAGCGCGCGCAATCACTTCTGCGTCAATCTTTGTCTCGCTGCGCACAATTAGCGCGTCATGCTTGGCGATCTCTTCCAGCAGCGCAGCGCGCGGCATCTTCTTAGCAATGTGCAGGGTTACGTTTGGGTCAGCGCGAAGCACGTCCAGCCCAGCTTCTGAGAGGTCGTCAGGGATGAGGATGCTGAACATGGCGCGCGGATTATAGGGGGAACGACATGCGTGAGACAAGGCGCGGAGTGACCAGACCCCAATCCGCGGTGCAGAGCAGAGGCGGACCAGCGCAGTGGGGAGTGTCTAGGCTCGAATACTCGGTGCGTCGTGTGTTGGTTCCCCCTCACCCCCGTCCCCTCTCCCTCAGGCAGGGGCGCAGGGGTGAGGGCAGTGCGACAAGCCCCGCCGTGTGTTCATGTAGTCACGCCCGCGCAGTGCGCTGCGCATCCTATAATCCCAAAGCCGTTGGAGAGCGTGCTAAACGATGACCCGCTTGTGCGCGTCGAACGCGATGAGCAAGCGTTTATTGCCCGCCTGAAGGCAGGTGACGAGGCAGCCTGCGCCGCGTGTATCGAGGCGCATTCACCTATGCTGTATCGCCTAGCGCTGCGTCTCACGGGTGACCCTGCCGAAGCTGAGGATGTGTTGCAGGACACTTTTCTGAGTGCGTTCAGGAACCTGCACACCTTCGACGGGCGCTCGGCGCTGGGCACATGGCTGTATCGGATTGCTCACAACGCTGCACTCATGCGCTTGCGCAAGCGCCGACTGCTGGCATCGCTCGACGATCTGGAAAGTGACGACGCCCTGCCACTAATCAGCGACGCGAAAGCACCAGACGAGCTTATCGCCGAGCAGGAAACTGCTGAGGCATTGACCACAGCGATCATGGCGTTGCCGCAGTCGTTGCGCGAGGTGTTCGTGCTGCGCGAGGTCGAGGAGCGCTCCACAGCAGAGACAGCTAGATTGCTTCAGATCAGCGAGGGCGCAGTCAAGACGCGGCTACATCGCGCGCGCCAAGCGCTGCGACGCTTGTTGACTGATCAACCGCGGCGGGCGGCGCTGTCGCAGCGGACTTCCTCGCTTGCCTGCACAGAGGCGCTGCGTTTCCTAGAGTCAGCCGAGCGACGGGGGCACACCGTGAGCGCTTCGTTGAAGCAAGCGCTGCGCGACGCCATCGCAGCGTGCGATCGCTGCCGGTTGTTGCTTGACCCCGCTCATCGCGCGGCGAGCTTCCTATGCGGCGAAAAGCCAAACCCTGTGCCGCCGCAGGTGCAACGCGCGCTCTACCTGGAGGTGCGCGGGCTGCTCGACAAGGTGAGCCGAGAGCCTTGACTGCCAGTCCGCGCGAGAGACCTGTGCATCGCACTGCGCACCCTCTTCATGAGGGTTGCTTCTTACGGAAAATGGCAAACATCGAATTGCCCGTATCTCGCTCGCCTCAATACAATGCTAGACATGGACTTGAGACAAGCTAGGTGTCGTTTCGCTCTCCTTACTGCTTTTAGCTTGCTGCTGACTGCTTGTGCCTCTGCCTCGCCCCAAGCTGCGAGCGCTGGGGCAGCGCAGGTCGTGCTGGACTATCTCAAGGCGCGCGTCGCCGGCGATGTGGACGCAATGGTGCGCATGTCCTGCGCAGACTGGGAGGCAGGTGCACGCAGAGAAGCAGCGTCCTTGCGCAACATCAGCGCAACGCTGGAGAATGCCGCATGCACGGTGAGCGATCAGCAGGGCGATCGCACGTTCGTCGCCTGCACCGGCAAGATCGTCGCCAACTACAACGGCGAGCTGCGCGACTTAGACCTCGCTGGGCGGCAATTTGCGCTTGTTCAGCAGGGGGGCGAGTGGCTCGTATGCGGTTACCGCCAGGAGTAAGCGCGCTTGCGCGTCGCCTGCGCTTCGAATGGATGTATGCGCGCCGATGGACGCCCTGGGACAGCGGGATCGTCCCGCCCGAAGTCAACGCATTCATCGCCACTCACCCTCCTGGTCGGGCGCTGGACGTTGGGTGTGGCACTGGCACGAGCGCGATTGCTCTGGCGCAACATGGATGGAGGGTGACTGCCCTCGACTTCTCCTGGCTCGCAATTCGGCGGGCGCAGCAGAAAGCGCGCGCTGCAGGCGTCGAAGTTGACTTCCGCATCGCTGACGTCACCTATGTCAGAGACCTGCCTTACCCCTTCGATCTGGTGCTTGACATCGGCTGCTTCCACGGCTTATCCCCTGAGGCAAAGGAACGCTACGTTCAGCAAGTCTCTACCTGGCTGCGGGATACAGGGAGCCTACTGCTATACGTGATCTTCAACGACCCAGGCGTCGGTTTTGGAGTGACGGAAGCCGACCTAGCGCGATTTGCACCGCGGCTGAAGATCATCCAGCGCGCTGATGGCACCGATTGGGTTCGTCAGCGCCGTTCGACGTGGCTCACTTTGCAAAAAGTAGAGTGAAAGCACACCCCCGCCTTGATCTAGCGAGGGTGTGCTTCACGAGAGGAGGGAGAGAAGAGCGATCACTATCCGCTGCGCGCTGCTGGCGCTGCACCCGCAGCCCAAGCCTTGTTTGAACGACCGACCTCTTGCGCTAGCTGACCTGAGCATATCTTGCAGGGACTCTAAAGGCATCCGACCAGTGACGCATTTAACCCTGTCCTGTCGGCTAATGACAAACTGACCATGTAGCAAGTGCCGATTGTCACCTGCAAACCTACACTGCAGGCGACCATGACGGCCTATGCGCCTGCTCGTGTGTTGCTTGCCGACGATCAACACAAGGTGCGCTCTGCGCTGCGCCTGTTGATTGAGCAGGAAAGCGCTTTCTGCGTCGTCGCCGAGGCTCAAGCAGCCGAGGACATGATGCAGCAGGTCATCCGCTGTAAGCCTGACATCTTGCTGCTAGACTGGGAGCTGCCCGGGCTTCCAGCCGATGGCAACAAGTTGAGCGCCCTGCGCGCCCTAGCCCCACACGTGCACGTAATTGCCCTCAGCGGCAAGCCAGAAGCACGCCACGAAGCCCAGCGTGAAGGCGCCGATGGCTTTGTCAGCAAGGCTGAACCCCCTGAGACCTTGTTGAAAGCCTTATACTCGGTGCGAGATAAGGCTTATGACATTGACCGCCAGCCAGCTCAATTTGACCGAGCTGTTTAACGTGTTGGTGGACGCCGTCGTCGGCTGTGACCAAGACCAACGCATCGTTTACTTCAACCGTGGTGCTGAAAAGATCTTTGGCTACACCGCCGAGGAAGTCATCGACCAACCCCTAGACATCCTCCTGCCCGAGCGTTTTGTCGAGATCCATCGCCGACATTTCGCAGCGTTTCTCGCCTCACCTATCCCATCCAAAGCGATGGGAGAGCGTCAACCGATCTTTGCTCGGGCGAAAGACGGGCGCGAGTTTCCTGCCGAAGCTGCGATTGCCAAGCTTCGGCGCGGCGCGGACACCTTGAGCATCGTGATCATGCGTGATGTCACAGAGCGCCGTCAGCTAGAAGCTGAGCTGCGCCGGCAGGCGGAGCAAGCTGCTGTTGAGGCTGAGCGCAATCGCATCGCCCGTGACCTGCACGACGCCGTCACCCAAACGCTCTTCTCTGTCAGCGTGATCGCTGACGTGCTGCCGCGGATTTGGGAGCGCAACCCTGCCGAAGGCAAGCGTCGCCTGGAGGAGCTGCGCCAGCTCAGCCGAGGCGCGCTCGCCGAGATGCGCACGTTGTTGTTGGAGCTGCGCCCGGCTTCGTTGGTCGAGGCGAGTTTGCCAGACCTGCTGCGTCAGCTCAGCGCCTCAATCACCAGCCGTGCGCGCGTTTCGGTCGAAGTGCGCATCAATGGAGATGCCTCGGACATACCTCCCGAGATCAAGGTCTCGCTCTATCGGATTGCACAGGAAGCGCTGAACAACGTTGCCAAGCACAGCGGCGCGAGCAAAGCTGAGGTCGTCCTCACTGTTGGCGCGCCCAACGGCAAGGAGCCGCACATCGCCCTCTCCGTTCGAGACGACGGTTGCGGGTTCGACCCGACGATCGCCAAGCCCACTCACCTGGGCTTGAACATCATGCGTGAGCGCGCTGCGGCGATTGGTGCTGCCTTGCGCATCGAAAGCCAGCCCGGCAAAGGCACTCTTGTCCACGTGGAAGTTCATCCCGAGTCCTGACGGCTCTCCTAGACGGCTTTACTCAGCACTAAATCGCGCGCCAGGCGTCGTGCACAATGCTTGCCGCGCAGTCAGGTCTGCGTTATGCTCCCTGCCTGAGGACCTAGTAACCTGTGCAGACCGGTAGCGCTGCCGAGAACAGGACATGACAACCCAAGCCTCACCTGCAGGTCAGCGTTTTGCGCTTGGACCGACAGGAATTGAGCTCTTCAAGAGTTTGTTCTTCATTCAACGCGCGCCCCTCGCTTATCTCGTCGAAAGTGCTCACCGATATGGTGACCTCGCTCACTTTCAGATAGGCACTCAGCACGCCTACTTAGTCAGCTCGCCCTCAGCGATCAAGCGCGTGCTGCTGGACAATCATCGCAATTACGCCAAGAACACCATCCAGTATCGCCAATTAGCGCAGATTACGGGGGATGGCTTGCTGACCAGCGACGGCGACTTTTGGATGAGCCACCGCAAGTCAGCGCAAGCTGCGTTCACGCCACAGCGCCTCGAGCGGGTGCTTGCTTTCGCGCTGAGCGAAACTCAGGCGATGATTGACCAGTGGCAAGCCCAAAGTAAGCGCCAGGGCTACGTAGACGTGGATATGTACGAGACGATGTGCCAACTCGCTCTGCGCGTCGTCGGCAGGGCGCTGCTCTCGATTGACCTCAGCCAAGAAGCGCCAAAGCTGGTTCGGGCGATGGAGAACGCGCTCGAACACATCGTCTACCGGGTCACTCGGTTCATCGACCTGCCCGACCGCGTGCTGCTCAGCACTTGGCGCTTCCGCGCAGCCGTGCAAACGTTGGATCAGGCTGTCTTCAGCCTGATCGCCCAACGCCGCAACATGCCTGAGCGCCCAGCCGATTTTCTGACCGACTTGATCAGCACAACGGATGACGGGCAACCCCTGAGCGACAAGGAGGTTCGTGACGAAATCGTCACCATGCTGATCGCAGGACATGAGACTGTCGCAGCCGGTCTTACCTGGGCTTGGCATCTGCTCGCTGATCACCCAGCCGAGCAGGCTGCGCTGCGCCGAGAGAGCCAAGCCGTCTTGGCTTCAGGTCGCTTGTGTCTCGAGACGCTTCCCAAATTGCGGCTCGCTCGGTGTGTCTTCTCGGAAGCCCTACGGCTATACCCTCCTGCTTGGCTGATCACGCGCCGCGCGCTGGGTGCGGATGTGCTCGATGAACATTTTGTTCCTGCTGGCGCGTTCGTTATCATCTGTCCGTTCATCGTTCATCGCCACAGCGCGTTTTGGACAGAGCCAGAGCGATTCCTTCCGCAGCGCTTTGACCCTGAGCAAGAGCACAGCCGACCGCGATTTGCCTACATCCCCTTCGGCGCTGGTCCGCGCCTGTGCATCGGGCAGCACTTTGCCCTGGTTGAGGCTATTGCGGTACTCGCGTTGATGACGCAGCAGTGCCGCATCGAGCGCATTCCGAACACGCGACCTGCTACACCGCTTGCCCAGGTCACGCTCAGACCCCCGCATGGGACTAAGCTGAGAGTGCGCCTCGAGTGCCCTTAATTCGAGGGCAAAGTGGTCTTAACGTGAAGCCGATAGCCTCTTCGATGAAACCTCCTCACGAAGAAGACTGCCAAATGACGATTCGCGCAGCGCTTTTGACAAAATCACTCTCTGTTGCTCTGCTTGGGGCATTACTTGCAGGATGCGCAGCACCCCCGCCGGCTGTACCAACTCCTCAGGCTCAAGTTCCTACAGTCGAGCCAACGCCAACTCAAGCTGCAGCACCAAAGCGGCTCGTGATGCGCACCCTGACTGATCCTGACAACCTCGACCCGCACCTTGCCACAGCGTCGCTCACCCGCCGAATCATGCTCAACGTGTTTGAGGGCCTGGTCAAGCCCACTCCTGAAGGCGGTGTGACGCCAGCTGTAGCAAGCAGCTACGCCGCAAGTGAGGATGGGCAAACTTACACCTTTACTTTGCGCGAGGGCATCAAGTTCCACAATGGTCAGCCCGTTACAGTCGCTGACGTGAAATACAGTTGTGGTGCTGGCGTTTTACTTGCTGGCAAACGATCTGCAACGACGCCTCTAGATATCTGCTGACACGCCCTGTCTGCTCATCCTGGCGCGATCCGCACCTCGTGCACGTAGATAGCAGGGTAACTATCGAGCCACCCCGGCAAAGGATCTTGGTATGGGTCGAAATAGCCTGGGTGAAACCACAGGGGAAGCTTCTGAGGGCGTATCGAGGGCAGGCGCACACCTTTAACCTCGAAGTCGAGTCGGTTGATGCCATTCTTCAGCAGGCTGGATGGGATAGACAGGTCAACCTGCGCTGGTTCGCTTGAGAGGGGTACTACACCAGCACGCTCGCCGTTTAATCGTACCTCGAGATGAGCCTCGGCAGGCACGCCCCGTGCATGAGCGATCACACTGAATGAGTGAGGCTTTTCTTCGGCTTGCAGCGGAAGCAGCAATCGAGCCGTCTGACTGATGATGCGGCGAGCAGGCTGAGGCAGATTGAGGGGCTGCCACCCAAAACCAAGATACTTCTCATCGCGTATCTCGCCAAGTGAAACAGTGCCATCGGGTGGTGCATGCACGGAGATGATTTCCTCTTCGCTGCGCAGCACCTGGAATAGCAGCGAGGCGTACGGGTTTCGGTCAGACAGGTCGCTCTGATATATCCCGCAGTAGACTGGCTTCAGGCGCAAACGAATCTCCTCACCCCAGAAGATGGGCTGAACCAGGGCAGGACGAGTCTCGATGTAGTCAATTCCTGTCGCGTCAAGGTAGGCTAGACCTTCACGTTTACGATAAGCTTCGACTACCTGCGAATTGACAAGCCCGTCCAGATTAACAAGAGTAACACGGTTCCACAGCACACTGCGTATCCCTGCATCAGAGCTGCCCACGCGTGCGCCTTGTGGAAAGCACACCTCGTCCACACCTGCGAGATGCTCAAAAGTCTGCACCTGACTCACATAGAGCCCTTGCCACTGCCATGGTCTGCCATACCAAACCAGTAAACCGCCGAGCAGCGCAAAGAGCATGTAGCTTGCTAGAGGTCTGAGCAAATACTCTCCAGCGAAAAGCAGTCCTGCATACGTAGCGAGAATTGTCGGTGCGTAATACCATTCCCGAGGCGCCCATCGCACCACCGTGTGGACAAACACGAGCAGCAAGAACCCAGTTGGAACAGACAGGGCAGCCCAACGTAGATTCTGGCATGCTCTCGTGCGTTTCCAAATGAACCCTATTACCGCAGCGAGTAGCCCGATGTAGGCTAGGGCTGCAACGATTGCTGTCCACGGTTGAGTGGGGTACTCACCTATCCAGAGACCTGCGTGAAACAGATGTTGGGCAAGGACGTGAAGAAGAATGTTTACCCCTATCTGGATGAACTCTGGCGTGCCCCAAAAGTTCACTTCTGCTGCGTAGCGTTGATAAAGGAAACTCAGCGCTGTGCCGCTGGTTTGCACAATTTGACCGAAAGTGACCCAGTTCCACACAAGCCACGGCGCAACCGCCAGCAGAGCAACAGCGCCAGCTAGCGCTAGGTCGGCGCAGCATTGCCTTCTGCTGTAGCAGGCGCGCAGATGCGAGAGCCACACGCCGATAGACACTGGAAAAATGACAACCGCCGCATCCGTGCGTGCTAGGAAGAGCATGCCACTCAGAGCACCGTGGATGGCGTAAAACACCCGACTCGGACGAGCTACGCCGCGTGCAACCCACCAAAAAAACAGCAGGTAGCACACCACAACGAGAGATGTCTCCAGCCCATCGAGCGAGCGTAGGACGAGCTGCGGCAGGAAGAGGTACAGAAGTGTGAAGACAAGCGCGCTCAATGAGGACATGAGGATTCTTCTAGCTAAAGCAGCAGCAACGAATCCCCCTATTGACCATATCGCAGCCCCCAGCCCAGCTGCCAAAACCGCGCCGTCACGCGCAGTTTGGACAAGTGTGAAGATAGGCAGCAGGAGAAGCATCCAAAGCGGGTGGTAGCCGTTCGTGGGTGCAAGCCCGTCAAATGTGCTTCCCAAGCCTCGCGTCAAGTTGAAAGCAATCCGGAAGTAGTAAAAGGCATCGTCAACGAGCAGTGTTTCTTCAGCACCACGCGTCTGTGCAGAGATCAGCACAACAAGGCGCAGAATCCAGGCGAGCGCAACAAGCAGCCCAACCCTGAATGGATGCAGCCACCACCGCGCAATTGTCTCAATCGTAGAAAGCCAACGCGTTATTGGCATCCGCCACGTATTATCCTGAACAAAAGGGGGCTGCCCTCGTGGACAGCCCCCGTGCATGGAGAGAGGAGTTGGGAATTGATGCGGGGCTTAGATAATCTCAAGCTCTTTGAGCTTGGACTCTGGCACAACACCGTTGACCCAGCCGCGGGACTTGTAGTATTCCTCGAGCATCAGGTCGAGCTCGCACACATGCCCCTCCGAGCCAGGCATCGTCGAAGGCTCCTTCAGGAAGCGCTCGGGTAGGTAGTCGCTGCCCTCCCTGAAGCCAGCCAGGTTGTTGTAGTAGCGCTCTAGGTTGTAGATGCGCTCGCCGCAGCGCAGCAACTCCTCAACGGTGTAGTTCAAGCCGGTGATGGCGTTGAACTGGGCGGTGTATTCCTCCATGCCCTCGGCGAAGGCAGAGAACTTGCACAAGTCGAGCGAGTCGGAGACGGCATGCACATCCTGGAAGATGCGCACCAATTCACCCTTGCCCTTCCACTCCAGCGGGTCGGCGCGGAGCGAGCGGAACGGCATGACGTTCAGCTCAGCAGCGGGTGTGTAGGCGCGCAGGTGGCAGGCACCGCGGTTGCTGGTGGCATACGCAATGCCCATGCCCTTCAAGCCGCGCGGGTCATAGGCAGGGATCGCCATGCCCTTGACTGTCATCGCTAGCTCGGGGTGACCAAAATGCTTTGCCGTGCGGTCTGTGCCTTCGGCGAGCACGTTGCCGACGCCCTCGCGGAAGGTGAGCTTGCGGATCATCTCGACCATGCCCATCGCGTCGCCCCAGGCGAGCGGCTCCTTGCCGTTGTAGCCGCGGTCGCAGATTTCCATGTAGACGCCCAGCACGTTGCCGCACTCGATGGTGTCCAGCCCGTAGTCGTTGCAGAGCTGGATCATCTTGGCGATGGCATACGGGTCGTCGTTGTAGCAGTTCGCGCCCAGCGCCCAAGCGGTCTCGTACTCGAAGCTCTCGGTGCGCACGCCAGCGAACGGCCCAGTCTTGACCTCGACCTCCTTCTTGCACGCCACAGGGCAGGCGTGGCAGGTTGGGTCATCAACCAAGATGTTCTCCTTGACCCACTCGCCGCTGATCTGCTCAGCCTTTGTGCCGAAGGCGGTGAGCTGGCTGTTCTTTGTCGGCAGCGCGCCGATGGCGTTGGTGATGTTCATCAGCACGTTCGTGCCGTACACCGACAAGCCGCCCTTGCGCGGGCTGGTGATGTTCTCCTCTGCCATGATGGTGTAGAGCGCGCGCTTGTGCGCCTCCTTCCACGCCTCATGGTTCACCGCCTTGGGCATCTTCTTCTCGGCTTTGATCACCACGGCCTTGAGGTTCTTGCTGCCACCGACGCAGCCTGTGCCACCGCGGCCGCTAGCGCGGTCATTCTCGTTCACCCAGCAAGCGAACTTCACCAGATTCTCGCCAGCCTGTCCGATGGCGATGACCGAGAGGTCCTTCTCGCCGTACTTCTCCTTGAAGTACTTGACCGTATCGTGCACGCCTTTGCCCCAGACCTCGGAGGCGTCCAAGATCTCGACAATGCCGTCGTGCACGTAGGCATACACGGGCTTCTCTGCCTTGCCCTTGAAGATCAAGCCATCGAAGCCAGCCCAGCGCAGGCGCGCCGCGCTCCAGCCACCATGGTGGCTGTCGGTCACCGTGCCCGTCAAGGGCGACTTCGTGACGATAGCCATGCGCCCGCTCATGTTCGCCTCTGTGCCCGTCAGCGGACCATTCATGAAGCAGAGAATGTTGTCTGGCGAGAGCGGGTCAACCTGCGGCCCATTTTCGAAGACGTACTTCACACCGAGGCCGCGGGCACCGATGTACTTGCGCGCCCATTCGTCGGGAATGGACTCGTAAGTCACCGTGCCACTGGTCAAGTCAATTCGTGCGATCCGATCTGCGTATCCACCAAGCGTTGTCATCTCAAACAAACCTCCTCGTTAACCTTCGTCCAAGCCTCAGGTAAGACAAGGTTAACCAACAGTTTAGCAAGGACGCGAATTTGTGCAAGTCGGCCCCGCGCAGGGGGCGCGGAGAAGAAAGGGGATTGGGGTTAGCGTGAGGGAGGCTCTTCCACGCCGAACAAACGCAAGGCAGTGCGCAGGTGCGGGTCGTCTTCCTCGCTGAAGTCCTCCCAAGCACGGTCTGACATCGGGTTCGGTGTGACGCCTTTGCCGCGCCAAGCACTGCCCTTCAAGCCCAAGTACTCCCCGACAGGAATTGCCAGCCGTGCCCGAGAAGCAGGCAGGGTGACCGTCTCGACCTGTTCGGTCAGCCCTTGTGTCGTGACCCCGACGACGCGAGCGCGCCCAGCGTCCTGCAACAATCCCGCGAAGACCTCAGCCGGACCTGCAGTCAGCTCGCTCACGAGGATGACCATCGGGATCTCTTGAGAGCCGACAATCGCGCGTCCGCGCAGGGTGAGGTCGCTGGTGCGCTGGCGGGTTTTGATCTTGCCGACGCGCCCGTTGACGAACAGTGTCAGCATTGGTTCGAGCGGAAATTCGTCACCGCGGATGACGCGCAGATCGAGCACCAATCCGCCGATCTCTATCTCCTCGTTGAGCTTGCGCAACGCTTGTGCGATGTCATCCGGTAGCGTGCTCAACACAGAGGGGTTTGGGGCGATGTAAGCGATGTTTGTGTTCAGCAGCCAGCGCGCCACCAAAGGCCCGCGCGTGTCCACGGGTTGGCGGGTGAGGGTGACCTCTCGCGGAGATTGCCCCGGCGTACGCACGGTGACGGTGACTTTGCTGCCACTCTCACCACGCAGTCGTGGAATGAGCTGATCACGCTCCTCGAAGGTGACAGGTTCGCCCTCGATTGCGATGATTGCGTCGTGAGGCCGGATGCCTGCTTTCTCGGCAGGCGAGTCGGGGTAGACATGGAGCACCAGAATGCGATCCTTGCCCTCTCGCGGCAAATCAACCAGCACACCGATGCCAGAGTAGCGCGAGGCGGCAGGGTCAGGGGGTTGCGGCGGGGGGAGCAGCGCAAGGCGCTCGTGCTCAAGCACGTCGAACAAGCCCTGTATCGCTTCCACAAGCGGCTCTATCGTGCGTCCATCGCCTTGCAGGATGCGCTGCCGCCCCGCCTGAACTGCGCGCTCCCAGTCTTGGTTGAATTGGCTCTCGTCCAGGTAGAGGTCGCGCAAGCTCTTGGTGGCAAAGTCAAAGTCGCGGACTTGGGCGAGCACGGGCGCAGGCACGGACAGGTCAAGGGTGGGCGTCGGGGCAACTCCCATCAGGCGCTCGCGCACTGTTGCCCCGGTGCACGCGCTCAGCGCAAGCGCAAACACAACTCCGCAGATAAGCAGTCGAGCCTCTTGCCTCACCGTTGCCCTCACTCGGCGCCAGCCCAGCGCCCCAGCAGTGTGAAGATGACCCAAAGCATAACCAACACGCCTGCGCCTATGACCAGGCACATCAGTCCAAGCGCGCCCGCCTCCCACCCGTAGACCAGCGCAATCAGCGCGCTCCCTAGCCCGACGAGCAGCGACAGCACCCAAACGAAAAGACGGCGGCTCGTCGCTTCACGCCAGCGGCGTAGGTCAGTGGGTGGACGTGGATGACTCAACGCAAGCATTATAGGTAAACCAGGCGCTGCGTTAGAGCACCTGCGCCCTGTGTTAATATGCGCGCTGCACGCTCATGGCAGCAGAACGCATCCCAGACATTGTGGTTGGTCGCCTGCCGCTCTATTTGCGTGTGCTGAGTGCCTTG
>JANWZM010000026.1 GCA_025054635.1 Thermoflexales bacterium | reverse complement strand
GCGATCCGCGCGATGCCCTCTTTGATCTGATCCAGCCCCATGGCGTAGCTCAGCCGTGCGCACCCAGGCGCGCCGAAAGCTTCGCCGTGGACAATCCCAACCTTGACCGTGTCGAGCAAGTACATCGCCAGCGCCTCAGTGCTCTCGCACACTCGACCATACTTGAGCGGGCGACCGAGGACACCGCTGAAATCCGGGAAGACGTAGAACGCCCCTTCGGGCATCACGCAATGCACGCCGGGGATCGCGTTCAGCGCCGCGACGATCCAGTCGCGTCGCTCCTTGAATGCAGCGACCATGCGCGCGATCTCGTCCTCCAGGTCGTGCGTGTAGGCGTATAGCGCCGCTGCTTGCGTGATCGAAGTCGGGTGGGAGTTGCTGTGGCTTTGGATCTTGAGCATCGCCTTGATGATCCACTCTGGTCCAACTGCGTAGCCCAGTCGCCAGCCGGTCATCGCGTAGGCTTTCGACAAGCCATTGATCACCACGGTGCGGTCGTAGAGGTCTGGCGCAACGCGCAGCCAACGCGGGTAGGGCGGGTTGAAGACGATGCGGTCGTATAGCTCGTCGCTGAGGACGATCACGTCGTTGTGCCGCGCCCACTCGGCAATGCTCTCCAACTCCTCACGGCTGTACACCATGCCGGTCGGGTTCGAGGGCGAGTTCAACACCAGCATTCGCGTGCGCGGAGTGGTGTAGTGAGCGAGTATGTCGCCGTTGACTTTGAAGTGGTCTGCGGCTGTCGTCGGCACGATGACAGGCGTGGCTTCAGCCAGGCGCACCTGCTCAACGTAGCTCACCCAGTACGGCGCAGGGATCAATACCTCGTCGCCCGCTTCGCACAGCGCCTGAAAGGCAAGATACAGCGACTCCTTGCCGCCGACGTGTGCGGCGACCTGCGCAGGGGTGTAGCTCAAGCCCGTGTTCTCGCTCTCGCGCGCGGCGATCGCTTCCTTCAGCGCAGCCATGCCGCCGGTCTCGGTGTAGCGGGTGAAGTTGCGCTGAATCGCCTCAATCGCAGCTTGCTTGATCGGCTCAGGCGTGGGGAAGTCCGGCTCGCCGGCGCCGAAGCCGATCACAGGCTCACCAGCAGCGCGCATCTGCTTAACGCGCCCCTCGACGCTCATCGTTGCTGAGGGTTGCACTGCTCGCGTGCGCGCGCTCAATCGTTGATAGCTCAGGGTCTGGGTGGTCATCCTTTGTGTCTGCTCCTAAGTGGTGGAACTTGAGTCGCGTATTAAGCGTTGCACGACCGCGCCAACATCCAGCACGCTCGGGACGTAGTAGTCGGCTGCGTCTGGCTCAGGGCAATCCACCAGCACCGTGGTCATCCCCAGCGCTCGTGCAGCGCGGGTGTTCGCGGGGGTGTCCTCGACGAAGATCACCGCCTCTGCAGGCACGCCGAGCAAGCTCAGCGCGCGTTGGTAGGACTCAGGCGACGGCTTGTTGTAGAAGTTCAGGGCGCGGATGTCGATCACGCGCTCGAAGCAGTCGCGCACGCCCATGCGCTGCAGCACGCGCTCAGCGTGTTCGAGGTTCGAGTTGGTCAGCACTGCGCGGCGCAGCGGCAGCGCAAGCAGCATTGCCCGCAGCGCTGGGTCTTCCTCGATACGTCCGTCCAAGTCAATGTCGTGGACATAGCGGAAGAAGTCTTCAACGTCAATCGGGTATCCCTCCTCCATTAGACCGCGCAGCGCTGTGCCGTAAGTGTTGCGGTAACGGCGACGCAAGTCGGCCGCCTCAGCAGGCGAAAGACCAAAATGCTTGACCAGGTATTCGTTGATCCGCTCGCTCACCTGCGCCATGATAGCTGCGCTGCGCGGGTAAAGCGTCTCATCCAGGTCGAACAAGACAACCTGAAAGCGGCTCATGCCTAGGACAAGCTCGCAGCGACTTTAAGTGAGTCAAGCAGTTGCTCAAACGCCTCAGGCGGCTCAAGCTGGGCGATGTCGTCCTCAACTTGATAGGGGAGCAGGACGAACTCGCCCTCGCAATACCAGTAAAGGTACGGGACCAGCGACCCCGGTCCGTCGGCATGCAGATGGAGGGTGAAGCGCAGCATGACCTCAATTGCGTCCAGGACGCCGATGTCGCGGATGGGGTGAACGAGGAGCGCGTCCCGACGAGGGATCGCAACTAGGGCGCCGTGTGGCGCTCGGCGAGGCAGCCACAGCTCTGGGAAGAGGACGTAGCTTGCAGTGTAGTAGGGGTCGCTCGCGAACGCGCGCAGCTCGACACCGGGATGGACGCGCATGCGGCGCTGGTGGAGGGCGTGGCTTGCGCGCAGGTTGCGCCGCCCAACCTCGAAGAGTTCGGCTTGGGACAGATTCCAGCGAGCTGCCTCGCTGCGGGCGATGGTGCGCACGGTTGTCGGCAAGTCCAACACGAGCACCTCGAGCGTGCCGTCTGGCCCGAGGCGGTGCACTGTCTCCGCCGTTTGGCTAAGCATGTCGACGGGGTAGAGCCGCACGCGCAGCAGCCGCGCGATCCGCTCGAAGTGGTCAACGTTGACCTCCAGCGCATTGTCGTCGCCTGTGGCGTCGAAGATGCAGTTGAAGTGGGCTTCGATCAGCTCGGGCCAACGCGAGCGCTCAGAGCGAGCACAGACCTGGGCGATGTTCTGCAGTCCAAACACGCTGGTGCGCGTCAGGTCGTCGTTTTGCGGGCGCACCAACCCTTCGCGTGCGTCAAGGTCAATCGCAATGTGGCGTCGTGCAAAGTAGGCTTTGACCAACGCAATGAAGGTGTGAAAGCCAGATCCCAGCGCTTGCGCCCATTCTGGCGCTGAGCTGCCCTGTGGAGCAGCCATGCAGGTAGTGTAGCAGATGAGGGGATTTCAGAGGAGTGCAGTGGTGACTAGCCGAGCGTTGAAATCGATCTATGGCAGGTCATAGCACCGACATGCCAGCTGCAATTAGTCACTCCCGAACAGTGAGTTCTTGGCTCTCAGCAGACTATCTACTGCTTTCGAGGAGCGGGTAGTTGAGCGTTGATCACAGCGCAGAAAATCGGTTTACAGCAGGACGAAGTATTAACA
>JANWZM010000015.1 GCA_025054635.1 Thermoflexales bacterium | reverse complement strand
CGTCAATCCCCAAGCGCGATTCCTTGCAGCGGACTTCTACAAAGGCGATTCGACAGCGTTGCGCGCGTTGCTTCAGGCACAGCAGCAAGCGCCCGAGGAGACCCTGTTTGACATCTTGTCTGTTCACTACCTGGAAGAAGGATCAGGCGAGGCGCTTTCGCCGGACGGCTGCTGCGGCAGCATCAACACCTACCGCCAGGTGATGCAGACCTACAGCATTACCCGCCCAGTGTGGAACACAGAAGCGCTTTCCCCTCTAAGCGGCGGAATACACTGGCAAAACGGCTCGCCTAGTTACTTTCGCGGTGGTCAAGTCGCGCCGCTGCTCTCGCCCGCCAAAACCGTGGTCGGCAACCTCGCTGCGGGCGCGGAGAAGGTGTTCTTCTACAGCTACAACTACGACCAGCAACTGCTTGACACGCTCGAAAACCCGTCGCGCACACTCACCGAGCGCGCCTTAGCCGTGCGCGCGCTCGCCGATCACTTGCAGGCTGCCGTGTATCACAGCACGCTGACTAACACCCCGCCTTTCGTAGAGGGTCACTACTTCAGAAACGGCGACGAAAGTATCTTGGTTCTCTGGAGCAACGAGCCGGATCAAGACACCGAAGCTTCGCTCAGCGGCGCAGTGGGCACAGTGACCTTGTTCGACCCATTAGGCAACGCGTATGTGCTGCGCGAAAGCGGAGGCAACGTGCGCTTCCGTGTGCACTACGAGCCGCAATACGTCCGTGGCTTCACCAATACCCCGACCCTCTCGTTCGGGGGAACTGCGGGCGATCCGCCTTTCTTCACGACGCAGCCGATCACCACGGCAAAAGTTGGGCGCGACTACTTTTACAACGCCGACGCCTACGACCCCGACCCCACCGGTCAACGCCACGCGATTGTGCCTGCTTCCTTTGCGCTTGAGCAAAGCCCTGCTGGGATGCAGATTGACGCTGTCAGTGGCGTCCTCACATGGCGACCCACACAGGCAGGACAATTCGGCGTGCGCCTGCGTGTGCAGGATAGTCAAGGACTTTCCACGACGCAGACGTTCACGATCGTGGTAGCAGGCGCCAGCCAAAACGCGCCGCCGCAAATCTTGTCGCGCCCGAGGACGCAGTTCGGCGCTGTCGGTTTGCCCTTCGCCTACAACGTCAACGCGACCGATCCCGAGGGCAGCAGCTTGACTTACCAACTCGCCCAAGCTCCAGACTGGCTGAGCATCAATGCATCATCTGGTTTCATCTATGGCATCCCCCCGCTGACGGGCACCTTTCCTGTGCAGGTTCACGTCAGCGACGCGCAAGGTGGACAAGCACAGCAATCCTTCGTACTGCGCGTAGGAAACGCTGCTGGCAACGCGCCGCCGGTCGTCGTCGAGGGGCCTCAGGTCACACCGCTCGCCACTATGGCTGTAGTCCGCTGGCGGACAAGTCAACCTGCAAACAGTCGAGCGCGGGTCGGGCTGTCCTGCGGCGCTTGGAGCCAGACCCTCACGCACAATATGTGGCGACTTGAGCATCAGGTTGTCCTCACAGGGCTGACGCCAAGCACGCAATACTGCTTCGAGGTGCAGTCCGTCAATGCAGGCGGAGCGTCTACTTGGCGCGATGGCACGTTCACGACGCGCGCTCAGGAGACACAACGCTACTTGCCCATGATCAGCAACTAGCAGCATGTCCTAAACATCAGGATTGCCCCTAAAGCGCGCTGCAAGTTTGCGAGAGTGGCGACGGCGTCGAGCTTGCTTGTCCGTCTGCATGCACGAACAGCACCTGGGCAGGATACGCGAGCGCGATCGCCTCGGCGCGAAATCGCTCTAGGACGGCAAAGTTAACCGCCTGCTGGACATCCATGTAGAGGTTGAAGTCAGGGTCGAGCACCCAGTACACTGCCTCGAAGACCAAGGCATAGGCGCCGAACTCTTTGAAATGCGCGCGCTCAAAACGCGTCTTAGGCTGCGCCTCGATTGCCTCACGCAGGATTGCTGGGACGCGGTCGAGCTTCTCCCGAGCCGTTTCGTAGGGGACGTTGACTAGAAGCACGACGCGGCGCTCCGTCATGCGCTTGAAATTGCGCAGGCGGCTGCGCGTCAGGTCTGTGTTTGAGAAAACCAGCAGCTCGCCCGAGAGGCTGCGCACTTGGGTCGTGCGCAGACCGATGCGCTCAACCGTGCCCATGAAGTTGTCCACGATGATGAAATCGCCGACCATGAACGGCCTGTCCATCACGATGGACAGCGAGGCAAACAAGTCGCCGAGGATATTCTGGACAGCTAAGCCGATGGCAATGCTCGCAATGCCGACACTCGCCAGCAGCGCTGTGATGTTGACGCCGAGGTTGTCCAGGATGAGCAGCAAGGTGACAGTCCCCAGCGCAAGTCGCCCGATGAAGCCGAACACCTGGAGTGCTGTGACGCCGCTGGGGTCTTCAGCCAGTCTGCGGTGGCGGTATCGCTCGACTGCCTCACTGATCAGCGCGTTGCCCCACAGCGCTGCTTGCACCAAGAGCGCGACCAGTGCGACGCGACCTGCAGCCCCCGTCCACGCTGCTGGCAGCCCAAGCAGGGCAAGTGCGACGTAAAGCGCTACGACGGCGAGCACAAGTGGCTGCGTGATCTGGATCAGCGCGCGAGCGACTTCGAGCGTCTGGGTTAGTCGTGCCAGCGTTTGCCCGCGCATCGTGAGGTAGAGCAGCGCTTGTCGGCTTAACAGCAAACCCGCACTCAGCGCAAGCCAGAGCGCAAGAAGCGCGAGCCAATCCGTAAGGGCGACCTGGCGGATCGCGTCAATCATGGCGTTACATTTGCCTGCAAGCCCAGTGCAGCCATCACTGTGTTCAAGTCCTTGTCGCCGCGCCCGCTGAGGTTGACCAGCACGACAGCATGACGTGGCAACTCGGGCGCGCGCTTGATGGCTTCGGCAACAGCGTGAGCGGACTCCAGCGCAGGGATGATGCCCTCCAGCCGACAGAGCAGGTTGAACGCCGTCAGCGCCTCATCGTCGGTAGCATAGGTGTATTCCGCGCGCCCAAGGTCGCGCAAATACGCATGCTCCGGTCCAACACCGGCGTAGTCCAGCCCAGCCGAGATTGAGTGAGTCGCAGCGATCTGACCATCAGCGTTCTGCAGCACAACAGTTTGCATGCCCTGGAAGATGCCTACACGGCCAGCAACATCAGGGGAGGTGCTCGGCGCGAAGCGGGCAGCGTGCCGACCTGTCTCAATGCCGTCGCCGCCTGCCTCGACGCCGACGAGGCGCACTGACAGGTCTTGTAAGAAGCCGTAGAAGATCCCGATGGCGTTGCTGCCGCCACCGACGCATGCGATGACCTGGTCAGGCAACTTGCCTGCTTGTTCGAGGATTTGTGCGCGTGCCTCAACCCCGATCACACTCTGGAACTCGCGGCACATCAGCGGATACGGGTGCGGCCCGAGGGCGCTGCCGATGATGTAGTAGGTGTCGTGAGGGTGCGAAACCCAGTCGCGGATGGCTTCGTTGACGGCGTCTTTGAGCGTGCGTGTGCCGCTCTCGACGGAGCGCACCTCAGCGCCGAGCAGGCGCATGCGGAAGACGTTCGGCTGCTGGCGCGCCATGTCTACCGCGCCCATGTAGATCACGCACTCAAGCCCGAGCAATGCACATGCTGTTGCTGTGGCGACGCCGTGCTGACCTGCACCCGTCTCGGCGATGACGCGGCGCTTGCCCATGCGCTTGGCGAGCAGCGCTTGTCCTAGCGCGTTGTTGATCTTGTGTGCGCCAGTGTGCAGCAAGTCCTCGCGCTTGAGGTAGATCTGCGCTCCGCCCAGATGCGCGCTCAGGCGCGCAGCATGAGTGAGCGGCGAGGGGCGTCCAACGTACGTGCGCAGCAGATGCTCGTACTCAGCGCGAAAGCTCGGGTCATCTCTGAATTCTTCGTATGCCTCGACGAGCTCGTCGAGGACGGGCATGAGCGTCTCGGGCACGAAACGACCCCCATACGAGCCGAACTTGCCGCGCGCGTCAGGAAGGGCAAGGGTATGGTTGTCAACCATTGATGGTCTGAATGTATCACTGCCCGCACATGGAGCAACATCGCAGAAGCATGCTCAGGCTCGAATCCAGCCACACTGGATTGTCAATCTTCGCACTCGCCCCCTGCATGGTTGGATATTCCCGTGTCAAGACTGCTTGCGCGAGATGAGATATTCTTCTGTTACATGGACGCACCACAGAAGATCGCATCGCTTATCGGAACACTTGTAACTCTCTACCTCGCACCTGCAAGCGCGCAGACGTTGCCTCATCTAGCGCCTGCAGAGTTCGAAGTCACGAACGAAGTTTTAGCCTCATCTGTGGAACCGATAGGCTTCAATGTAGGCACTTTCGCTGGCGGCACTAACCTCACAACGAACAACCTAATCTGGAACAGCGGCATGGAGCCAGCTTACGAGCGTTATCTCGTGCGCGTCGAGAACACCAGTGAAGACCCTGATCCCAATGCGCCCAGCTCGCGCTGGTTCTCCTGGAGCAATCTCGGTGGTGTGCACATGTATGAGCAAAACTACACGGGCTTCGGCGATGGCGCAACAGTGCGCTTTTACCGGCTTGTGGATGCAGACGGTCAGCCTATCACATACACGAACTACCTCAGCGGCTGGATGCGGCTTCCAGTCGGTGCACAGCGCGTGATCTCACTCGGTGTAGCAACTGTGCCAGCAGGCGGCTGGATTGCCGAGGGGAATCTGCCCACACAGACAAACCGTGTGTATATCACCCCCGTCTTGCCGCTGCGCTACGGTGATCATGCTGTCATCACCCTACGCAAGACTTCGCTCGTCACGCACGAAGTTCACCCGCGAATTCGATCACTGTTTCAACCCAATGTCGGCATCCTCAACGCACAGACGAATGTCTCTAGCGCCACACTTGAGGCTCACGACTACAACGCACTGCCACCCGAGTTCATTGCTGCTGACCCTGGGGAGACAGCGCTCAAGCTCACCTTCTCCGGCGCAGGTCGGGCAGGTCAATTTCTGCTGCGCGCGCACACCGACGAACAGTGGTATAGCCAACTTGTGCCTGGGGCGACTTACCGCGTGGACGTATGGCTGAAACAGCAGGGGCTCACGAATGGCAGGGTGCGCTTCCGCGCCACAGGCGGCTACCAAAGCATCACCCAGCCTGATTGGTGGAACGTGACAAACGATTGGCGGCGATACTTGTACACATTCACCGCCCCTGCCTTCCCGACGAGCACAGCACTGAGTGTGCTCGCGTTGGAAGTGGACAGCGCAGGCACACTATGGGTGGATAACTTCCTCGTTTACCGCTACGACGCCGATCACTCTGCCCCGTTTGTGCCTCACAAGTACGTGCTGGATGAGCTCATGTTAGCGCTTCCCCCTAGAGGACGTAAGCCAGCGCTGCGCTTCTACACGCACACCTACGCTGGGCATCAGCCCATCGAGCGATTAGTCTCGAATTACCCAAGTGCCGACATAGACAACGGTCGCTTGCACTTGAATGTGCGCTTCAACCCCAACATGAATCTGACCATGCTTCAGGCGCTGCAGCTTGCGCTCGCCACAGGCGATAGCCCTGATACCCGCGTTGTGCCTTACTTCACCCTGAGCGAAGAGTATGTCGAAGAGGACTGGCTGAAACTGGTGGAGTACCTCGGCGTGCCCTACGACCCAAGCACTGATGCGCCAGCAAGCAAACCACTGGCACACTTGCGCTACACCCAGCGCGGGCATGGGCGACCATGGACAGACGAGTTTCGCGAGATCATCCTTGAATTCGGCAATGAGACGTGGCACGCCGGCACGGGCAGTTATGGTTGGCACGGCTTCGGTGAGCCAGGGGTTGTGAACTGGGGCGGTCAAGAATACGGACTGTTCGCCCAGCTCTACTTCGGCGAACACGTCATGGGACACCCCTGGTGGCACCAGCACAACCTAGGCAGCAAGATCAAGTTCGCGCTCAACGCAAACTACGACGCACGCTTCGCGGGAAAAACCGACCTTGCGCGCACCTCGTACGGCGAGCTTGCGGCTGTCTGGGCGCCGACCGTCACAACGTATCTGGGACACGCCAACTACGTTGGTCCGAAATGGGAAACAGGCGAAGTTCCCTTCCAGACATTCGACATCACTGGTCTGCAGAAAACAGTCGCAGGGGCATTCCTCGGCAACTTCAAGCTGCTGGATGACATTAGCCGAGTGCGACATCAGCTTGTCGTGAGCGGGCTTGCTCAGTATCGCGTTGTTGCATACGAAGGCGGCCCGAGCGGATACTACGTGCCGGGCACAGGCTCGGTTACGCAGACTGCCATCTCGCAGCTCTATGGCAAATCACTGGCAATGGCAACGGCAGCGATGGATACGTGGCTGTATTCGAGCCAAACAGGCTACGCTGCGCAGCAGTATTTCTCGTTTGCAGGAGGGAAGAACTGGACTTCGCACACGATGCCGCTGCAAGGCGGCTTTCGGCGCCATGCAGCGTGGCTCGCGCTCATGATGCGCAATCGCTACGCCCGTGGCAGCGCAATGCTGCGCGTGAACACGATCAGCGTTCCAACGCACACTCTGGATGGCAGAGCCACCCCGCTCGTTGCCACCTACGCAATCACTGGCGAGCGCACGCTTGCCGTGTTTGTGCTCTCGCGCAAAGTTCCCGGTCAGCATCATGGCGCTGACTTTGGTGATGGCAGCACGCCAGTTACGCTGCGCTTACCTGTGCAGCGTTGCCTGCGCGTCACGCGCTATGCGCTCACTGCGCCAGACGGCAGCTTCGTCCACCCTGAAACCACAAACCTCGATGAAACGCGCGTTGCCATTACAGCGTTCGATGTGCCCTCCAACGAATGCAACGACAGTGAGCTGCAAATCACACCTGCCACAGGTGGCGCGCCAGGCGGTCTGCCCCCAGGAACAGTGTTCCTCTACGTGTTCGAGTTGGCTGACCACACCTTCCTGCCTCGCGTGCAGCGCTGACCTCAGGATGCAGGTGAGGCTTCTATAATCTCCGTCCATGGATTTGACCCTCGCCTCACTCGTTCTGTTGATCACAATTGCGGCGACTTTTGTGATCGTCTGGGCTGTTGTTGCGCTCCCGCAAAGCAGAGCACGCAGGACGCAAGAGCGCATCCTCGAAGAGCTCAAGGTCGGCGAGCAAATCGTTACTGTGGGGGGCTTGATCGGCAAGCTCACTTACCTAAACCGCGAGGAGGACATCGCTCGCATCGAGATCGCGCCGGGCGTTGAAGTGCGGATTATTCCAGCCGCGATCAGCCATCCACTTGATATCCTCGACCGCATGCGGCGAGCGGAGCAAGCTGCGACAGAGAAGCCGAAGAAAACAGGGCGTCGCGCCTGAGCACATTTGCATGCGCTTCGACGTTTTCACCCTCTTCCCGCGCATGTTCGACAGCCCGTTCGCCGAAAGCATCATCCATCGGGCGATCAAAGCAGGGCTGATCGAAATTCACACGCACGACATTCGCGCCTACGCTACCGATAAACATCGCACTACGGATGACTACCCCTTCGGCGGCGGGACAGGAATGGTGATGAAGCCAGAGCCGATCTTTGCAGCAGTTGAATCGGTGCTTGGCGTACCGCTGCCGCCAGATGTACCCATCATCCTGATGACGCCGAGCGGGCGGACGTTCAACCACGCGCTTGCGCAGGCGCTGGCGCAGCATCAACGCATCGCCTTGATCTGCGGTCATTATGAAGGGGTTGACGAGCGCGTGCGCGAACATCTGTGCACTGACGCAATCAGCATCGGCGACTACGTGCTGACGGGCGGTGAACTTGCTGCAATGGTTGTGATCGACGCCGTTGCTCGGCTGGTGCCGGGCGTGCTCCCGCCCGAGGCGACCCAAGACGAGTCACATGCTAGCGGTCTGCTGGAATATCCCCAGTACACGCGCCCCGCAGAGTTTCGCGGTTGGCGCGTGCCAGAAGTACTGCTCAGCGGCAACCATGCGGCGATCGCGCGCTGGCGGCGTGAGCAAGCGGAGGCGCGCACCCGCGCACGCCAGGCACAACTGCAGCACACTGCTCCAGCCCCAGCGGCTCAGCTCAAGGTCGAATGAGAGTGCTTGTCACTGGCGCTAATGGTCAGCTCGGGCGCGACGTGGTCGCGCGTCTGAGCCAACATGATGTGCTGGCGACTATGCGCCGCTCGGCTGCGCCTGAAGACCACCTCGACTTCCCTACGATTGCTATGGACGTGACCGACGAGCAGGAGACGCGCAGTGCGATCCGCAGCTTTCATCCTGACGTTGTGATCAATTGCGCAGCGTTCCATCGCGTGGACGACATCGAACGCGATGCCTCACAAGCCTTAGCCGTTAACGCGCTGGCTGTTCACCGTCTGGCGCTAATCTGCCGCGAGATTGGCGCTGCGCTCGTCCACATCAGCACAGACTACGTCTTCGACGGCACTAAAAACGCCCCCTACGTCGAGTCCGACACGCCAAACCCGTTGAGTGCTTACGGGGCGAGCAAGCTCGCTGGCGAGTTGTTGCTGCGCAACACCTGGCACAAGCACTACATCATCCGCACCTGTGGCTTGTATGGCATAGCTGGCGCGAGCGGCAAAGGAGGCAACTTCGTCAACACCATGCTGCGGCTCGCCAACGAAGGCAAGCCGATCCGTGTGGTCAAAGACCAAGTATGCACGCCAACGTTCACTCGAGACTTGGCAGAACACATCGCTGAGCTGATCGAAACTGAAGCCTACGGGACATACCACATCACCAACGACGGCGCGTGTTCGTGGTACGAGTTCGCGTGTGAGATCTTTCGGCTTGCCGGCGTCTCCCCCGACGTAACGCCGATCACCAGCGAGGAGTATGGCGCGCCCGCGCGCCGACCGCCCTACTCTGTGTTGGACAACGCTGCGCTCCGCGCTCTCGGCTTAGATCGCATGCGGCATTGGCGCGAAGCGCTGGCTGAGTACGTCGCCCTGCGCACGCAATCCAGCCACTGATCACCTGTGCAGCGCGCAGGTGAAGCGCAGGCGCACGCCCAAGCCGCTCCCGATAATTCCGCACAATGACTGCTCCACACATCCGCGCACTTCGTCGCACTGAGCAAGGCGAGCTGCACGACTTGCCCGACGCTGAAACCATCGGACAACATCTCGCCAGTCAAGGCGGTGTGATCTGGGTGGACATCTTTGACCCCGACAACGGCGCCCAGACGCAAGTCGAGCGCTTGTTAAGCGAGACCTTCAAGTTCCACCCCCTAGCGGTCGAAGACGCACTCGTTGAAAGCCACCTGCCAAAGGTTGATGACTGGGGCGAGTACTTGTACGTTGTCCTTCACGCCGTCGCCTTCGACGCCGATCTGAGCCATGTCCGCACGTATGAGCTGGACATATTCATCGGCAGGCAGTACCTGGTCACCTATCGCAGCGATCCGATCCCCGCGCTGGAGGACATTTGGCGCAAAGCTCACCAGGACGACCGACTGCTGCGCTTCGGCATGGATCACTTGCTTTATCGCCTGTGCGACGCAATTGCTAGCAGCTACCTGCCTTGCATGGACCAAGTTGACGAGGTGATTGACGGGCTTCAAACGCAGGTGCTGCACAGCCCTAGCCCTAGGCTTGCCGAACGCATCTTCCAGTTGAAGGCAGCTGTCCTGACCCTGCGGCGGGTGCTTGCGCCGCAACGCGAAGTCATGAGCAAGCTTGCGCGTGGTGATTCGCAGGTGATTGACTCGAAAGACCGCGCTTACTTCCGCGACGTCTACGACCATTTCGTCCGCCTCACCGACTTGAATGAGTCGCTGCGCGATTTGGTGAGCGGCTTGCTCGACATCTATCTCTCCGTTGTTGCCAACCGAACCAACGAAGTGATGAAGACGCTCACTGCCGCCTCGCTGCTGTTCTTGCCTCTGACGTTTGTGACGGGGGTATTTGGGATGAATTTCTTTGGCGGGAGCATCGAACTATCCTTCGACGTGCCCAAGTGGGTGTTCTTCTTTGGGTCGATGGGACTGATGGCGCTGATCCCGGTCAGCATGTTGCTGTATATTCGCTGGCGCGGCTGGCTGTAACCTGAGAAGCCGTCGTGAGCGTCAACTGCTTGATTGCCCAATTCGCTGCGCTGCTTTTTCGCGCTCGTCAGAGTCGGCGTGTGCACGGGGGATACGCAGCCTTACTGGGGCTTGCTGTTGCCGCAGCCGTGCTCGCCCAGTCTGCAACGCAGCCTTACCATCCGCCCAGTATGGCGCTGGCTGACTTTGTCGCGCGCTTCAGCGTTGCAGGGCTGATAGGGCTAATCGGACTAGGGGGACTGAGCTGGCTTGTGGATCGCGCGGACTATGCCCTGCCCGCCCTCAAGCTCGACAGCAGTTCCACTGCACCACCACTCACTTGGTGCGGACGGCTCAGCCAACGCGACGCGGGTCGCCCTGTGATCCATGCGCCCGTGCACTTCCGCGCCATGCCGCACGAGGGCGCCTTCGTCAGTGAAACGGAAGGATGGCGGGTCACTATCCGACGGCTAATAGCAGCCCATCTGTTTCTCGCAGCCACGCCCTGGGGCGGGCAGCACGCCGCACGGCTGCACTTTGAGGACGACCTCAGCTTAGAACGGCGCGGCGTGATCATCAGCAGCGATGCGCACCGCCTAGAGGACATCGTTGAAACGCTCAGCGCGCTGCGCCCAGTGAGTGTTTAGCTGCTGCGCGCTGAGCGCTTGATGCAGGGAAGGAGAGGCACTCATCCCCGCGTCGCTCCTCAGGGAAGGAGGGGACGCAGGTAAGAGCACTCTCGGGGACTCCGCGCAGGCGCGGTTCAGTCTGCCAGTCCTCTCACGTCCTCGGCGATGGCGATGCGCACGCCGAAGTCGCTGGGCGCTTTGCGGATCTCGTGTGTGCTGACGAACGCCTCAACCATGCTCTGCGTGTTGCATACCCCGAGACGGTCATACAGCATAGCAAAGCGCTCCTCCAGCGCAGCACGAATGCGCGCCCGGTCAGATTCAGGCAGAGACCAGAGCTGCTTCTTGAACGGGCCGGTCGCCTTCTTGCGGCTCTTGTGCAGGAACTGCTCGTCGGTGTCGCCAGGCTTGCGCTCATCGGCGGCGTTCTTGAACAGCCAAGCCGTCATCTCTTCGTTGAGGTCTTTGGGCAGGTTGGCGTAAACGATCTGCTGGAACGCTGTGGCAAGGTGTACTTCAATTGCGCCCGCCTGGACAAACTTGCCGAACGCCTCCTCAGGCAGTGTGC
Source organism: Thermoflexales bacterium (assembly GCA_025054635.1). GTDB lineage: Bacteria > Chloroflexota > Anaerolineae > J036 > Brachytrichaceae > DRWP01. The sequence goes on along the minus strand of JANWZM010000015.1, from coordinate 1,330 downwards.
TGGCGCCATGCTGGACTGCGCCGCCCATGCCGAACTCCTCGCGCGCCGCGGTAGACAGCTCGCGCAGGCAGTCGAAGTCAATCGCTACGTCAGCCAGTGACCCGTCCGGCAGGACAACGCCACCGTGCGAGGTGCCAGTCTGGATTGAGATTTTGCTCAAGCCGGGGGTGTGTTTAGCGTGCTTTTGGAAGCCAGTCATGAACGCGCGCAGCTCATGAATGTCACTGTTCTTCTGCCCAACCTCGCCGATCTCTCCGCCGAGTGAAACCACGATGCCTGCTGGCTGGCGCGAGCGCACGTAGTCGGCAAACAGAGCAGTGTATTCGTAGTTCAGCCGTTGCTGCTCGTCAAGGGTTGACTTGCTCAAGTCAACCAACGTTGAGGCGTCAATGTCGATGTTGTAGTACCCAGCCGCCAGCGACTCGTCAATGAGTTTGTGCAACGCCTCGATCTCCTCATCGGCGTTTGTCTTGAACTTCTTCGCGTTGATCTGAAAGTGGTCGCCCTGAATGAACAGTGGCCCGCGAAAGCCCTCCTTGATCGCGGCAGCGATCACCACAGCGACATACTCGCCTGGGCGCTGGTTGGTGTAGCTCATCTCGCTGCGCGCAAGCTCAAAGATCAACGCGCCCACTTTGTGGCGCACAGCCGCGCTCAGCGCTGCCCGTGCTGAGTCGTATGCCATCATGCGGATGTTCATCGCGGGCGTCGTGAACGTGTGCGGCACAGCATTCCGACCGCGCGCGATGTATAGATCGTGAATCGAGGCAGGGCGGATGCCCAAGTCCTGACCGAGTTCCCAGATCAGCCAGCGCGCAGCGGCTTGTCGTTCAGGGCTGCCAAACACTGCTTCATGCACCAGTGTGTCAATGCCACGCCCACGCAGCGCAGCCATATCCCGAATCGTGATCTCGTAGTGCTTAGTGCGCTGCGCCACCTCGTCCATGCGCTGCGGCTTGTCCACGTTCACCTCGATGCAGTGATCCACTGCAGCAACCAGCTCTCGAATCACGTCTGACATGCGTCTTGCCAGTCCTCCTTTACGTTGTCTGGGTTCGCCTCATCCAGAACAAGCGCGACGGATCATCCTCGCACCTGCAGATGAAAGCACGGGCGTAGTATATTCGCCAGCGTGCCCTCCAAAGCAGGAGGGGAGTGACTACGTGGATACATCGCAGGGCTTGCCATACTGCCCTTGTATCTTAGTAGCAGTTGGTGTGCGCGGGTGACGCTGAGCACGACAGACCGTTCATGCCCTTGAGCCACCACGCTCGCGGGTGAGCGTGGGTCGTCGTGGCTTCAAGCCTCACCTCACAGCCCGAACAGTTGC
>JANWZM010000264.1 GCA_025054635.1 Thermoflexales bacterium | reverse complement strand
TCGATGTTCGCTTGCTCATTTCGGGCTGGAATCACGATAGTGACCTTGGGCGAATCGCCAGACAGCGTCGTCGCGGTCAATTTGGGCAGACGACGCGCTAGCAGGATGTCGCGCCCAAGCAAGAACAGGATCAGCCCAGACAAGGCTGTGACAACAAGAGCAGCAGGAGCGCCCATCTCGGCGTTAAGCTCGCTACAGGAAGGCAGCCTCAATCACCATCGCGCAGAGGAGGAGTCAGGGCAAATCTACGCGCGCTGGTTGCCCTGAGGCAACGACGTTTGTGACACCGCTTCTGGTATGACATGCGCGGGTAACGCTGGACACGACAGACTGTCCGTCCCCTCGGGTCATTGTGCTTGAGAAGCGCGAGTCCTCGTGCCTCGAGCGTCACCTGACAGCCCAAACAGTTGCAAAGCTCGCCCGTATTCTACAAGGCTGTGTAGCGCATACCCGTGTGAGGATGTCTGGACTCAGATACACGGCGACACCCTACGCGCCACGTATTCGAGCCTAGACACCCCCGCAGCACGTGCCGGCGGAATCTCTGCGTATCATTGCCCCATGGCAGGCGACGCGAGATCTCCAAACGTACTCTGTCTGAGCAGCGCTGTTAAAGGTCAACGTCTGATGCGCGCCTTGAAGCAGCAGGGCTGCCGCGTTTTCTTGCTCACTGAGGATCGCTGGCGCGGCGAGGATTGGCCGTACGACGCCTTAGAGGGGATTCACTACATGCACAGTCTAGCAATTCGCCAGCACGTGCTCTACGCTGCCAGCTACATGGCGCGTGGCGTGCAGTTTGATCTGATCATCCCCCTCGATGAGTATGAGGTTGAGACGGCTGCCTTGCTGCGCGAGCACTTTCAACTCTCTGGGCTGACCGTCTCGCAAGCGCGCCTGTTCACAGACAAGCTGGCGATGCGCAACCGCGCGCGCTCAGCGGGTGTGCCTGTGCCCGAGTTCACGCCGGTGCTGAACTACGACGTACTGCGCGCTTGGATGGCGCGCGTCTCGCCGCCATGGCTGCTCAAACCGCGCCACGAAGCAGGTGCAATGGGGATCAAACGCTGCCACAGCAGCGAGGAGGTCTGGCGGTTGCTCGACCAGCTTGGCGATGAGCAGTCCTTCCGCCTGCTTGAGCAGTTCGTCCCGAGCCGCGTGTTTCATGTGGACACGGCGATCTGGCGTGGCGAGGTGGTCTTCGAGGTTGCTTGTGGCTACGGCGAGCCGCCGCTGCAGGTCATGCAGGGCGGCGTCTTCACAAGCGCGACGCTGGACTATGCCTCGGCGGAGGCACAAGCACTGCGTGCCCTCAACCGCCACGTGCTGCGTGCGCTTGCGCCTCCAGACTTCTGCGGCGTTACCCATGCCGAATATCTTCGCGCGCAGGCTGATGGACGCTGGCTCTTCCTCGAGATGGCAGCACGCGTCGGCGGAGCGAACCTCAGTGACATGATCGAGTTCGCCACAGGGGTCAATCTCTGGGAAGAGTGGGCACGGATTGAGTTAGCTGACCTCAGAGGAGAGGGCTACACTCCGCCGCGTTCACAGTGTAACCACGCAGGCATTGTCACGTGTCTCGCCCGTCAAGAGTTCCCCAATCTTGGTGAGTATCAGGACGAGGAAGTCGTTTGGAGGCTAAAGAAGCGATACCACGCCGGGCTCATTGTGCGTGCATCGAGCGCAGCGCGCGTCCAAGCCTTGCTGGAGGCTTATGCCCGGCGGTTCGCGCATGACTTTCTCGCCGTCGCTGAACCTCTGCCCACGGGCAGGAACATCTAGTCGCCCCCGGCAGGACTCGAACCCACAACACGCGCCTTAGGACGGCGCTGTTCTATCCGTTTGAACTACGGGGGCGAATGCCTGCATTTTACTCAACCCACACTCTCACCCCCACGAGAGGGGTGTCTAGCAGTGGCTTGCCCTTACCCATAGTCCCTCTCCCTAATTATGGTAGGGGCGCGCCGCGCGCGTCCGCGTTCTGGCACGATAGGGCGCACGCCATGCGAGGCGCACGCTATGCGCCTCTATGCGCCTGCCGAACCAAGCCGCGGACGCGGTGCGCATACTGTGTGTTGCGCATTCGCGCCTAGCCACCTCCGAGAGAAGAGCACCAGCGGTGAGGTGCTGTTATGTAGTTCGGCATCGCCACCGCAGATGACGAAGTAGCACTGCGCCCGCTGCTCGTCGTGTATCCTCACCCCTTGTGATTCCGTTCAACCAATATACCCTGCACGACGAGCAGCACATGGTCGAGTGGGTGAATGGCGCGCTCAGCCTGTTGCCTGAGCTTTCGCCAAAGCAGCGCGAGGTGCGCGACCGACTGTTGGAGCTGCTTGGCAGCTACGCCGAAACAAACAACCTCGGGCTGGTGATCCCCGCTCCGTTCATCGTGCGTATGCCGGAGGAGATGGGCTGCGCGCGCGAGCCCGACCTGCTCTACATCCCTAACCAGTACGTTGAGGCCGTTCAAGAGCACTACGTCGAAAGCCATGGAGTCGGGCTTGTCGTCGAGGTCACCGACGCCCGTAGCCGGGCGCTTGACCTGGGCGAGAAGCTCGCAGACTATCAAACTGCGGGCATCCCCGAGTACTGGGTCGTGGACGTGGAGCGCGAGACCGTGCAGATTTACCTCCTCGACGGCGCGCGGTATCGGCTTGCTACCCTAGACGCCGATGGATGTTACTCATCCACCGTCCTGAACGGATTCGTCCTGAACCCAAGACTGCTGTGGAGGTAGAGGGGCGTGGTGCACGTGGTGCTGCCTGCCTATAACGAAGCCGAGGCGCTGCCGCGCCTGCTCGCCCGCCTGCGCCGCGTTGCTGAGACACACCTGCCGAACCTCCGCGCCATCGTGGTTGACGACGGCAGCCAGGACGGCACAGCGGACGCTGCTCGACGTAGCGCGGACGGCTTGCTATTTTGCGTCGTCGTTCATCCAGAGAACCGTGGTCTAGCCGAGGCGATCCGCACTGGGCTGCACACCGCGCTGGCTGAGGCAGACGACGAGGACGTGGTCGTCACGCTCGATGCCGATGACACCCACAACCCTGCCCAGATCCCACGCATGGTCGCGCTGGTCGAGGAGGGATTCGACGTTGTCATTGCCTCGCGCTACCAGCCTGGCGCGCGCACTGTTGGCGTGCCCTGGGCGCGGCGCTTGATGAGCGACGGCATGAGCCTGCTCTTTCGGCTGGTTTACCCAATCCCCGGCGCGCGCGATTATTCGTGCGGCTTCCGCGCCTACCGCGCGGCTGTGCTGCGCCAAGCCTTCCGGCACTACGGCGAAGCGTTCATCAGCGAGCGCGGCTTCACCTGCATGGTGGACATTTTGATTAAGCTCGCTCGGCTTGGCGCCCTCGTCGCCGAGGTACCGATGGTGCTGCGTTACGACCGCAAGCCGGGCAAGAGCAAAATGAACGTCCGCCGAACCGTGCTCCAAACCCTGCGCTTGCTGATCCGCCGCCGTTTCGGTCAGCTCACCTAAGCGGATAAGATCGCGCTGATGCCGACCATCATCACTCCAAAGCCGATGAGCGGCTTTCCGGAGCTGCTCCCCGCTGAACAGATCGTCTTCAATCGTTGTCTGGACACAGTGCGTCGGACGTTCGAGCTGTTCGGCTTTGCTCCCTTGGAGACCCCCGCTGTCGAGCGCAAGGAGGTGCTCACTTCAAAGGGGGGCAACGAGAAGGAGATTTACGCCCTGTCGCGGTTGGCTGCCCGCCCAGACGAGGATGCCAGCACTGAGTACGCCTTGCACTTCGATCTCACCGTGCCGCTGGCGCGCTATGTGGCGCAGCACAAGGAAAAGCTGGTCTTCCCCTTCCGCCGCTATCAGATTCAGAAAGTTTGGCGCGGCGAGCGCCCTCAGGCAGGGCGCTACCGCGAGCTGTATCAGTGCGATATTGACGTGATCGGACGCGGTTCGGTCAGCTTGCTGGCTGATGCCGAGATGCCCGTCGTCATTTACCACGTCTTCACAGCGATGGGCGTCGGGCCGTTCGTGGTTCGGCTGAGCAACCGCCGCTTGATCCAAGGCTTCTTCGAGTCGCTTGGGCTCTCCCCTGAGCAAATTACAGCTGCGCTTCACGCTGTAGATGACCTGGAGAAGATCGGTGTGGACAAAGTCCGAGCGCTGCTGGTGGACAAAGCAGGGCTGTCGCCCGACTCCGCCGCGCGCGCGCTCGCGTTCATCGCCAGCAGTGAGCACATGGGCACTGAAGCGTTGCTCGGTCACCTAGCGTCGCTCAACCTCAACGAGCGCTTCAACCAGGGCGTGGCTGAGCTGTGCAGCGTTGTCCAGAACATGCGCAGCCTGGGCATGCCTGATAACGCCTTCAAGGTTGACCTCAGCATCGTGCGCGGGCTGGACTATTACACTGGCACGGTTTACGAGACGCGCCTGCTGGAGCACCCCGACCTGGGCAGCGTGTGCTCGGGCGGTCGTTACGACGACCTCGCCAGCTATTTCACGACAGAGAAGTTGCCCGGGGTTGGCATCTCAATTGGGCTGAGCCGCCTTGTGCTGCGCCTGCTCGAGGCAGGCGTGCTCAAGCCAAACGCGGCAACGCCGACCCAGGTGTTGGTCACCACTCTCGACCCGAGCCGCTTGCGCGAGTACTTGGGCATCGCCGCCTCGCTGCGCGCGCACGGGTTGCCAACAGAGGTTTACCTCGAACAAGCGCGGATCGGTGACCAACTCAAGTACGCAAGCCGAAAAGGGATTCGCTTCGCTGTCATCGCAGGCGAGACAGAGTTTGCCCAAGGGCAGGTCAAGGTCAAAGACTTATCTAGCGGCTTCGAGCACGTGCTGCAACCCGATCAGTTGCCAGCTTGGGTCAAGGAACAGCGATGACCATCACCTGCGTTGCCGTCCTTGAGCACCCGAAGTTGCCCGCCACGCACGCTGTTGCCGACGAGATCGCCGAAGCGCTGCGAGGGTGGGGCGTGCAGCCCGTCCGCGCCCAGACGTGGGACACGCCGGCGCTGGAGGCGCTTGTCCCGCGCGTCCAACTCGTCGTCGTGCTGGGCGGCGACGGCAGCACGTTGCGCGCAGCGCGCGTGGCAGCGCCGCACGGCGTGCCAGTGATCTCGGTCAACATGGGGCGCTTGGGCTTCCTCAGCGAGCTAACCCCGTCCAACTGGCGCGAGCTGCTGCCGCGCGTTCTGAATAACGAGCACTGGCTTGAGGAACGGCTGATGCTGCGCGCTGAGGCATGGCGCGATGGGCAGTTCATCGGCGCCCACGACGCCTTAAACGACGCCGTTGTTAGCCGAGGCGCTCTGGCGCGCGTTATCCGCGCGGAGACCTTCGTTGACGGCAGCCTGCTGACCACCTACGCTTGCGACGGGCTGATCGTCGCCACGCCGACAGGCAGCACTGCCTATGCGCTTGCGGCGGGCGGGCCGATCCTGCCGCCGACCTTGCGCAACATCGTCTTGGTGCCGATCGCGCCGCACTTGAGCTTGGACAAGCCAGTTGTGCTTTCGCAAGGTTCTGTCGTGTCTATCGTGATGCACACCGATCACCAGGCGGTGCTCACAGTGGACGGTCAGCAGGCGGTGATCTTGCAGGATGGCGATCGCGTCATAGTGCAGGCAGGCGCTCATTGTGCTCTGTTCGCGCGGCTACAACCGCCCTCGTATTTCTATCGCACCCTGATGGCGCGTCTGATGCGAGGGGCGGAGTGCCCGTAAATCACGCAGCACACGGGCAAAAACGTGCAGGGCAGGGATGTGCTCCCTGCCCCGTTGCTTGCACGCGAGCAAACGCTTCGTCAAGCCGTGCTCGGATCCAGACGGATCCCAGGCCCCATCGTCGAAGTCAGCGTTACACGTCTGAGGTACGTGCCTTTCGCCGCAGCAGGCTTTGCTTTGATCACTGCCTCCAAGAACGCCTTGAGGTTTTCGGCGAGGGCGTTGTTGTTGAAGCTCACTTTGCCGATGGGGGCATGGAGGTTGCCGCTTTTGTCGAGGCGGAACTCAACGCGACCGGCGCGCGCCTCCTTGATGACGCGCGGGATGTCGTCTGGCGGGACGACCGTGCCTGCTTTCGGGTTGGGCATCAGCCCGCGCGGGCCGAGCACTTTACCCAAGCGACCGACCTTACCCATCATGTCGGGCGTCGCGATCGCCACGTCGAAGTCGGTGAAGCCATCCTGGATTTTCTTGAGCCACTCGTCGGTGTCGGCGATGATGTCGGCGCCTGCTTCCTGAGCGATGCGCGCGCCCTCGCCTTGAGCAAACACTAGCACGCGCACGGTCTTGCCCAAGCCATTGGGCAGGACGACAACGCCGCGCACCTGTTGATCCGCTTGGCGCGGGTCAACCCCTAGGCGGATGTGGCACTCGACAGTGGCGTCAAACTTGGTGAAGCTAGTCTCTTTGACCAGCGCAATCGCTTCCTGCAGCGGGTAGAGCTTGGTGCGGTCAACCTTGCTTGCCGCTGCAGCGTATTTCTTGCCTACTTTTGACATTCCTGCGTCTCCTGTGGTGTTGTCCTGACCAGGACTGATCGAGCGAGGCGCTCTCCCACGTGTGTCCGGTGGTTTAATCCACGACCTCGATGCCCATGCTGCGGGCAGTGCCCATGACCTGCTTCATGGCGTCCTCGAGGTCAACGGCGTTCAGGTCTTTCATCTTGGTCTCAGCGATTTGCTTGACCTGAGCCATGGTGATCTTGCCGACCTTGTTTCGGTTCGGGGTTGCCGAGCCCTTCTCCACCCCTGCCGCCTTCTTGATGAGCTGCGCTGTCGGCGGTGTGCCGAGGACGAAGGTGAAAGAGTTATCGGTGTAAACCGTGATCTTGGCAGGGATGATGTAACCCGCCATCTGCGCGGTTCGGGCGTTGTATTCCTTGCAGAACAGCGCCAGGTTGATCCCGTGCGGCGCAAGCGACGGGCCGATCGGCGGCGCGGGCGTTGCCTTTCCCGCCTCGATTTGGATGCTGACTACAGACTTTATCTTCTTCGCCATAGCACTCCTTTGTGGTTCTATCGAGTGAGAAGCTCTCCCACACGTTGAATGCGCTACATGCGTTCGACCTGTACGAAGTCAAGCTCGAAGGGCGTCTCACGTCCGAAGAAAGACACCAGCACCGTGACCTTAGCGCGCTCGGTGTCAATCTTGTCCACGATGCCGACGAAATCGGCAAACGGGCCTTCAATGATGCGCACTTTTTGACCGACGCGGAAGTTGACCTTGATCTTCGGCGCTTCGGCTTCTTTGCGGCGCAGCAGTTGTTTGACTTCTTCTGGATCGAGCGGCTGGGGCTGGTTGCCCATGCCTGCAAAGCGCGTGACGCCGGGCGTGTTGCGCACGACGTGCCAGGAGTCCTCGCTCATTTTCATCCGCACCAGCACGTAACCGGGCAGGATGCGCTTCTCGACTGTGCGGCGCTTGCCCTCGCGCACCTCGATCTCGTTCTCGGTAGGCACGACGACCTCGAAAATCTTGTCCGCCATGCCCATCGTCTCGATGCGCTGCTCGAGATTGTGCTTGACCTTGTTCTCGTAGCCTGAGTAGCAGTGAATTACGTACCACTGCGCCTCTTCACCGCCGAGCAAGCTGGGGTCGGGCGGGACGTAACCTGTGCCGTCGCCTAGGTCAGGCAGTTCCTCTTCCTTTTCTTTCGGTTTCGCTGCGGATGCTTTCGCTGCCTTCTGGCGAGTCCTGCGCGGCTTTCGCTTCAAGAAGTCCTCGTCCAGCTCTTCCTCGGGCAAAACCTCACCCTGCGCTGGCGAGGGCGAGGCTACCTCTGCCTCAGCGACGGATCCGACTAGGGGCTGAGCTTCGACCAGGGTTGTGGGCTGTTCCACTGAGGGCATACCCTCAGTCAGCGGATCGCGCTCCTGCATGGTGTATGGGCTAGTAGCGGCGCTCACGGCTGGCGAAGAACACCAGCACGAGGATGGACAAGATGATCACGACGCCGATCGCAATCGCGATCAGGTTGAGCTGCAGGATCTCGAGCATTAGGCGCTCGAACAAGAAGTCGAACAGCCCCAAGAAGACCGCCATTGCGAACATCACCGCCAGCACGACGAGGGTGAGGCGGCGTGCTTCAGCGCGCGTCGGCCAATGCACCTTGCGCAGCTCTCCAGCGGTGCCGCGCAGATAGTCCCGCATTGGCGCGAACAACGTGCTTAAGCCACTACTCCTCTTCTCGGCGAGATCCTGATTAGCCATTGGTATGCGCTTGCCAGACGTTCACAGGGCACGCAGGACTCGAACCCACAACCGCCCGATTTGGAGTCGGGTGCTCTACCATTTGAGCTAGTGCCCTACGCTCAAGCCCACGACCGGGATCGAACCGGTGACCTCACCCTTACCAAGGGTGTGCTCTACCGACTGAGCTACGTGGGCGCATGGGCCGAGCAGGACTCGAACCTGCGAAGGCTTCTGCCAGCGGATTTACAGTCCGCCCCCTTTGCCGCTCGGGACATCGACCCTAGCGTATCAATGTTAGCCCCGCTATTCTACCCCCAAATCGGGTAAAAGGGGGCGTCGGAGAGTAACAGTCCCTCGCCCTCAGCGCCTCCAGGCTTTTCATCGCCCCATCTCTGCTCTGCCAGCCAACATTCGCACGGGTTACAGCGCTGCGCCCGCGCTCCTCGGGATACACTCTGCTCGTAATGTCGAGCTCCTTTGCTCTCGTCACTGGTGCAACAGGCTTTGTCGGCGCAAATCTGGTCGAGGCGCTGAATCAGCGCGGCTGGCGCGTGCGTGCCTTGCACCGCCGCACCTCGTCGCTGCGCGCGCTGGACGGGCTGAGCTATGAATCGGCGCTCGGCGATGTGCTCGACGTGGACTCGCTGTGCGCAGCGATGGATGGCGTCGAGGTCGTCTTCCATGTTGCTGCGTCGGCGGACTACTGGCGCAACAACGCTGACCGAATGATGCGGATCAACGTGGAGGGCACGCGCAACGTGCTTCAAGCTGCGTTTGAGCGCGGCGTGCGCCGAGTGGTATACACCAGCAGTTGCGCGTCGCTGGGTGTGCCAGCATTTGGTCAAGTGCTCGACGAGCGCGCACAGTTCAACCTGCCCCCGCGCGCGTTCCTCTATGGCTACAGCAAATACCTCGCAGAGCAAGTCTGCCGCGAATTTGTCGCCAAAGGATTGGACGTGGTCATCGTCAACCCCGCAGTGATCTTCGGACCGCGCGACGTGAACTTGCTCAGCGGCAGCCTGGTTGTCGAGGCGAAGCGGCGCGGCGGGCTGCCGTTCGTGCCCCCCGGCGGAGTGAGTGTAGTTGATGTCGGCGATGTGTGCGCTGGGCAAGTCGCCGCCGCTGAACGCGGTCGCACCGGCGAACGGTACATCTTGGCTGGCGAGAACGTGTGGTACGCCGAGCTGATCAGCGTGATCTGCGAAGTCGTCGGCGTGCCGAAGCCAAAGCTCAAACTGCCAGGTTGGGTGCTGCGCTTCGCCAGCGTGATTGCCGAAGGAGTCAAAAAGTTTGGCATCCGCACCCCGCTGAGCAGCGAGCAGATCCGCTTTGCGGCTGAGACACTGTGGTTCGACAGCGCGAAAGCGCGCCGCGAGCTGGGCTTCGCGCCGCGCTTGACGCGCGAGGCAATCCAGCGCACCTACGACTGGTATCGCGCTCACGGGATGATCTAGCCGGATGTGGTACGTCTTTCACGGCCCGAATACTATCGCTCGCGACGAGGCACTGGCTGCGCTCAAGGCAAGGCTCGGCGAAGCCGACTGGGCGACGATGAACTTGACCCGCCTGGAGGCGGGCGCACCCCTTGGCGATCTGATCGCTGCCTGCGACACTATGCCCTTCCTGACCGAGTTTCGGCTGGTGCTGGCTTGGAACTGGGTTTCGGGTCTAGGCACTGCGAAGGGCAAGGCGAAGTCAGGCGACTCAGCGCTGGACAAGCTGCTGGCTTATCTGCCGACCTTGCCTGACACAACGTGGCTGGTGTTTGTCGAGGACGAGCCACTGCCCGAGGCGCATCCGCTTGTCCAAGCAGCGAGGCAGCAAGGACACCGTGGGGCGGTGCGCTTGTTTGACTTGCCCAAAGACCCTGTCGAGTGGCTGGTCGAGCGAGCGAAGGCGAAGGGCGGCGCAATCTCGCCTCAAGCTGCAAGCGCACTCGCTATGCGTGTGCAGCGCGGGACAGATCGAACGCAGGCGGCACAAGAGGGTCGGCTATGGCTGCAGCGGCTGGACACTGAGCTGGACAAGCTGCTCGGCTATGCCAATGGTCGCCCGATCGAGCGACAAGATGTCGAGCTGCTGACGCCCGCTGAGGACGTGGCGGACATCTTCAAGTTCACAGATGCAGTCGCTGCGCGCAACGCAGCCGAAGCTTGGTGGGCGATGCGCGCAATTTTGGCGCAGGGCGAGTCACCGCTGGTGATCCTGGCACACTTGGCGCGCCAGGCAAGGCTGCTGCTCCAAGCGAAGGAACATAGCCACCTCAGCCCTGGTGACCTGGCGAAGGCGATCAACGTCCATCCCTTCGTCGCAACGAAGCTGCTGCGCCAAGCGCCAATGTTCGACGAGGCGGAGCTAGAGGGCATGCTCACTGCGCTGCTGGACGCGGACGAGGCAATCAAGACAGGTCGGATGGACGAGAACGCCGCGTTGGACACCCTTGTTGCACAGCTTTGCCGCATCCCATAGAATCGCCGAAGCGTCATGGACTTCACCGGCAAGATTGCGCTCATCACAGGCAGCGGACGCGGCATCGGCAGAGCGACTGCGCTGCACTTGGCGCGCCTTGGGGCAGACATTGTTGTGAACTACCTGCGCAAGCAAAGCGCAGCCGAGGAAACGGCGCGCCAGATCGAAGCCTTAGGACGGCGTGCCCTGGTCGTCAAAGCCGACGTTGGCGACCTGGAGGACCTAGATCGCCTGTTCGACACCATCGAACAAACGTGGGGCGGGTTGGACATCCTGGTCAACAATGCAGCTTCGGGATATATCCGCCCGATCGCGGAGCAGAGGGTCAAGGGCTGGGACTGGACGATGAACATCAACGCGCGGGCAGCGCTGTTTGCTGCGCAGCGCGCGGCGCCGATGATGCAACGGCGCGGCGGCG
>JANWZM010000092.1 GCA_025054635.1 Thermoflexales bacterium | reverse complement strand
CGGGCGGTTGAGGCTACCTGGCGAGTCAGGGAGACAGGTGTTCGTCCCTGTCGCCTGGCATCCTTGTGGTTGGTCTGGATTCGTGGTGAACAGGCCGCGATTGATCCGCACGGGCTCCCAGTAAATCTGGTAATCCGCACTACCAGGCAAAGTGAGGTTGCCGTTGGAGACCCGCAAGAAGTAATTGCCCGCTTGTGACACACCAATCGTGAATGTCACTGCAGCATTCGACGCAGATACTACGCCGAAATTGGGCAAGATTCGCGTTGTGCTCGTAACTGGATCGCACCCGCTGCTGATTGGGCTGCGGAGCTGGATCTGTGTGCCAGTTTGGGGGTATGTCGCGCTCACACGGATGATGTCGGATGTCGCGAAGTTCAGCGCGAAGAAGTCGTACGGGTTACGCGCTGTCCAGCGCAAGGTGGTGTTTGACGGCAGCGACCAAGGCGTGCAGGGATTGTTGTTCGCTGCCCAGGCTTGCCAGGCAATCCCAAACGGCGGCGGTGGGCTGGAAGAGGCAACTCGGAAATACACCCGTCCCTGCGGGACACCACTCACCGTGACTACGGGGTCACTCCCAAAGCCGAACGGCCGCATCATCAGTGCGCTGGTACAGTCTGGGTTCTCATACCAGACTTGGAGCTGACCGCCTGCGCTGTAGCCGCGCAGTTGCACGCGCACGACACCGTTGGGGTTAGGGTTAACTGCGTAGAACCAAGAATCTGTGAGCGTGGTCGTCGGGGTATAGAACACCGTCTGGCTGATCAACTGTGAAGCAGGCGTGTTCTGAGCAGCACAGGCGCTTGCCGAAGCGACGAACTGCGGAGCCGGGGGCTGCCGCAAGACCAAGGGCACAGCGGCGCGAAAACGTCGCTCTATCCCATAGACAGGGCTTTCCAGCACAGCGTTGTCGCTGGCGCGGTTGATGCGGAAGCGGATCAGTGAGCCGCTCGGCGTTGTGCCGATGTCTGCGATGAGGTCGTAGGTCGTTGTGCTCAACACCGATACAGCAAGCGCTGGTTGCTCGGGATGAATAACACCGTCAATCGCTAAGGCAAAGCGTGCTGTGCTCGGGTTCAGCCCTGCCTCCTCAGAGACACGGACTTTGATCAGCGGTGGATGACCCACTGTGAACGTCACTGGTGACGAGGGCGTCCACAGCGTCCATAGTGTGCCTTGTGGCTCAAAGCCAGGCCAATTTTGGCTGACTATGCGCTGCATATCCTCGCTCATCGGGGTAATGTCCTGTCCAGCGGTGACCTCCCCGATCTCAGTAATCGGCAAATCCTGCGCTGAGACTGTGCTCTGAGGCACAGGGCTAGGCGTAGCTGACGGGTTATCTTGAGCAGCTGGCTCTGACTGCGCGCGTGCGCGCCACGGAGCAGCCGACAGCACCAGTGACAGCGCAACTAAGAGACCAGCAACAACGCAGTACAGCCTCCTCATCGGCTTACCCTCCAGAGAGTTCACGGCATCGCTGTGGGGTCAGGCGTCGGTGTCGGCGCAGGCACGCCACCGCCGCCGCCACCGCCACCACCGCCGCCACCAGGTGGAGGCTGCGACACACCGATGCACAGGCGCTTGTCGCCGAAGTCTGTGCGCCGCTCAGGATTGCGGTTGGTGACCAGGCGCAGCGTCACGCGGAAGCACCCAGTGCCGATGTCACCTGTCTTGAAGGTGAACGAGCCTGTGCCCGTGGTTGGGAAGCTTTTGCCAGGATGCGGCTCGCCGCGCGGCCCATACTGGTCGTTCGACTCAAAGACGATGAAGATTTCGCGGATGCCATAGACATCCCATCCAAAGGTCAAGGTGCGGTCCGACGCGACAAAAGCGATCGGGCCGGGGTTATCGCCGACGTATTCCAGGTCGCGGCGACGGCAGAACGTCCATTGCGGGTTATCTCTGGCGCGCCAATCAGGGTTGTTCTCGTTGCAGTCGGCGACTGGGGGGGGAGCGCTGCCGCCGCCGACAATCAAGGTCAGGGTATCCTCCTGCTGCACGCCGTTGAGGTCGCGCCAGCGCAGGCGCAACACACGATTGGCTGTGACCCCGGGTATGTCCACGCGCATGGACTGGGCGATCGGCCCAACGAAGCCACGCCCATCGCCCTTGTCGAACTCGCCGTCGCGGAAGTTAGGAATGTTCCAGAAGGCGAAAGTAGTTCCGCCGTTGGGCACTGGATTTTGCTCAACGTTGAGCACGCCCAGCGCGCCACGTCTGGGCACGTTGCCTGCCTGACCCGCGACAAGCAAGGTCAAGGTGTCCTCCTGCTGCACACCATTCGTGTCGCGCCAGCGCAGGCGCAGCACGCGGTTGCTGACGACGCCGGGGATGTCCACGCGCATGGACTGGGCGATCGGCCCGACGAAGCCGCGCCCGTCGCCCTTGTCGAACTCGCCGTCGCGGAAGTTGGGGATATTCCACACTGCAAAGCCAGTCTCGCCGAAGGGCACTGGATTCCGCTCCACGCGCAGGACGTTCAGCGGACCGACGAGCTGACCCTGAGGGACAGGGGTCGGGATGGGCGTCGGCGGCACGAGCGGGATCAGCGTGACCTGCGGCGGTGGAGCAGGGGGCGCCGGCGGTGCCGGCGGTGGCGTTGGGCGCGGCGGCGCGGGGACAACAGGGACGTTGGCAGCAGCAGCGTTCGGGCGCACATACTCACCGATCACCCAACCCAAGCCGCCGGGTCCAGCAGGGAAGGCAATTTGCCACCAGCGCCCGTCTGCGCTCTTGCCGCGCACAGGTGCGGTTTGCCCTTGGCGCAGCTCCCCGATCTTCTGGTACACCACATCCGGCCCAACGCGCACGTTGACGAATTCGTTCGTCACCGTGACACTTGGGCCTTCGTCCTGAGCAGGAGGCTGCGGCGCAGCAGGCTGCTGCCCACCCGCGGGGGGCTGCGGGGCTGCGGGTGGGGGTTCAGGCGTTGGCTGCGGCGCAGGCGGCTGAGTCGGGACTGGTTCTGGCGTCGGTGGAGGCGTCGTTGGTGCTTCTGCAACGGCTAATTCCGCAGTCAAGATCAAGGGCTCAGACTGAGCGATCAGGTTGTTATCCTCGCCAGGCGGCGCATAAACTTTGACTTGAATCGCATGCGTGCCGGGGGAGAGCGGCGTCCAGGGCACTTCGATAGGCATCACAGGGACGCCGCGCGACTTGTCCGGTGCAGGCAGCACGGCGTAGATTGCCCCGTCAATGATGATATCCACTCGGGCGATGGCATCTGCCTTCGCCATGCCTGTGATCTGGATGCTTTGACCGACGCTCAGGACGCTGTTCGGCGCTGGGGCGGTCAACGTCACCTCGGGTTGTGTGGGTGCACCGCCGAGGTTGATGCCGAGGCAGCCGCTGAGCATCAGCGCGCTTGTCAGCGCTAAGCTGATCAGCGCGGTATGCAGGCGCTGACTGGGCAAGGAGTTAATCTGCTTCATGTCTCCACTCACCTTGTTAGTCGCAAAGCTTGTCTCTTTCTGCACGCAGTTTACAAAAGATGCCAATCTAAGAAGCGCTCGATGCGCTGAAGCGCGTCCAGCGCGTTCGCGGTCTTGGCAAACCCATGACCTTCGTCTGGGTAGGTCTTGTACTCGAACGTCTTGCCTTCGCGTTTCAGGGCGCGAACGAGTTGGCGCGATTCGTGGATGGGCACGCGCAGGTCGCGCTCACCGTGCAGGATCAACAGTGGCGCGCGGATGTTGGCGACGAAGTTCAGCGGTGAGCGGGCTTCGTAGGCGTCACGGCGTTCGCTGGGGTGTCCCATCATTCCCTCCAAGTCTTGGCGCCCGGCGTGATCGCTGAGCGCCCAGGAAGTCTTCAAGTGGCTGTCACCATACAGGCAGACACCGCAGGCGAAGCGATGCTTCGGGTCTTTTGCGAGCGCAAGCAAGGTCAAGTAACCGCCGTAGCTCTGTCCCCAGATGCCGAGGCGCGCGGGATTGACCTCAGGCAGCGCGGTCAACACCTCAGTTGCGGCTAGGCAATCATTTAAGTCGCCATCTCCCCAGTTCAACAAGTTGCCCTCCTTGAAGCGCCGTCCATAGCCCGTCGAACCGCGGTAGTTTGGACATATTATCACGTACCCCTTGGCGACAAAATACTGCCGCACAGGATCCCACGCTAAATCGTACTGCGCTGTCGGTCCGCCATGGGGATAGACCAAGGCAGGGTAACCTTGGCGGGGTGCTTGCCCCGCGGGCATGACGCGCGGGCGATACAGCAGTGCTGGGATCATCCAGCCGTCGTAACTAGTGTAGTAGATATGCGAGGGCGTCACGAAGGGGTAGTCCCGCACCGCTGATGGCGCGCTGGCGGTCAAAGGCGTTGCCTCACCGCTGATGGCGTCCACAAGAAAGAGCTCAGGTGGTTGCGTCGGGCTATCGAAGCCAACGACGAATTGCGCTCGCCCAGCCACCCAGCGCGGCAAACTATGGTTGCCCAGCGGGCGATTCAAGCGGCGGGTCTCGCCGCTCTCCACATCCACGATGAACAACGGGTCGCTGCTTGCCTCGCCACCGATGACGACAATTTGCTTGCCATCGGGCGACCAGGCAAAGTCTTCGATGTCTTGGTTGATGTGAGTGAGCTGTTGTAAGCGCGAGCCGTCCGCTGCCATTAGCCACAGCTCGTCGTAGCCGCTGCGGTCGCACAGCAGGGCAACGCAGTCGCCGCTGGGCGAGGGCGCAGGCGCCCAGTAGTGCGCGCCGTCGCCTGGCGTCAGCCGCACTGGTTCTGAGCTGCCAAGCGTGAGCGCGCAGATGTCCGTTTGCCGGTTGAGGTGCGGCGGCGAGGCGGCAAACAAGATGCGCTCTCCGTCAGGAGTCCAAACTGGGCTGGCGCACTCGTCGCTGCCGTGCGTTAGCCCAGTAACCCAGCCGCCGTCGAACGGGACAAGCGCCAACTGCGAGGCGCCGTCTTTGTGTGTCGTGAAGACGATAAACCTGCCGTCAGGTGAAACAGCCGGCTCGGCTGCGTCTGAGTGCAGCTCGGTCAACTGACGCGGCGCGCCGCCTTCGCGGGCGATGACGTAGAGGTTGCTCACGCCGCCGGCATACATGCCGAAGACCAAGTGCTGGCTATCTGGCGTCCAAACAGGCGGCTCGTCCTCCCACCAGTTGACGAAGGGACGCTGGAAGGTCATGCGGTTAGGCCAGTTTGGCGCTGTGCCTGATGGCTCTAAAGCCAAAGTGTAAAGGTCACTGTGACCGTTGCGATCCCAATAGAAGGCAACGTGCCTGCCGTCTGGGGAGACTGCGTGGTTGTGAATACGTTCGGTCGCGCTGACAATCAGCTCGAGCCACAAGCCTTTAGGGGGGGCAGCATCGGGCAAGGGCAGCGCGCGCAAGCCGTTGTAGATTTCCATGAGCCTCAGCGGCGGACGTGCCGCAGCCACGCCAGCATGATGACCGCGCTGGCGATCAGGCTGACAAGCGCAGCAGCCCACATGGCTTCAACTGCGCCTGCAGGCGCTGGCGCGCGCACGACGACTTGGGGTGCAAGCAGGCTTGCCTTGCGCCAGCGCACATCGTCGAACTCAGCGCGACCAAGCGAGATCAGCGCAGCATGCCCGCTCGCTGATGGCGCAGCCAGTCTCGCCTGCACAACTGGGCGCTGGTTGATGAACGCAGTGACCTCATCGCCAAGCAGTCGCACCCCCAGCTCTTGCCAGGTCTCTGCGTTGGTTTGCCCTTCGACCGTTGACAGCACAGTTTCGACGCCCTGTTGATGCTGCACCAAGTGCACAGCGCGTGTAACGACAAGGGCGGCGACATAGGTATCGGCGTCTTGCACGTTGAGCGCGATGCCCCAGCCGCCCACGACAGCGCGCCCGAGCGCCTCGACATGCGCCTCACGCCCCGTCAGCGCGGTGCGTAATAACCCAGGCGCACTTGCGACCAAACGGGTGACCCCCTTTGCCTCATCCGTGTGCACCTGCCAGGCACCACTAATCGGCGTCCACACGCCCTCATCGAGGGCGCGCTGGGTCATGCGACCTGCGCGCAAGTCGGCTATGCGGTGATTGAGAACCCACGTTGTGCCGATGACTTTGCACAGATAGCCGTGCATGACCCCGTCGAAAATGTGCTGGAACAGACAGGCTTGGTTGTCGCTGAGCTGAGGCGCGTCGGGCAGAAGCTTGAACGGGCCGAGCGGCGTTGGGCCGGCATAAATCCGCGTCTTCCAGGCGTTCTCATTGACCTCTGTGCTCAGGAAGTAGGTTCCATCGTAAGCCATCATGTTTGGTGCGGCAAGCTCGTAGGGGACATCCAGCAGCACGCGCTCGTTAGCAGAGTCAGCAAGCCCCTCGACCGTAGCCGCGCTGCGGGCGCGGATCTGCCAGAAGCCAGCCTCACTGCCGCCGCGAAACCAAAACAGGTAAAAGCGCCCATCGGCTGGATCCTGGAACAAGGCAGGGTTCTGATTGCGCAGCCCTGGCTCTGGCGTGACGAGGGTGCGATAGGCAGCCTCGAAGTTGAGGCCGTCGCGGCTGGTGCGTAAGACGATGTGGCTTGTGCCGCAGTAGTCGCGGTCGTGTGCCATGTAAATCGTCCCCCCGACTTTGAGTGCGCTGGGCCAGCGCTCACCGTCGCCTGTAAACAACGGTTTGGGTAGCTTCTCCCAGGTGGTCAGGTCGTTGCTGCGAGCAATCCCGATGCCGCCACAGTCTGCCAACCCATAGTATCCCCAGAAGCGATACCCGCCGCGGTTGAGCTCAACCACGCTGAGTGTGTGCGGTGCTTCGCTCTCCCAGCTCAGGCTGCGCGTCATCACCGTTGTCGGCGTGCCGAAGCGGAAGTAGCCCAACCCTGGTTCGCCGAAGTCATCGAACATCTCGAACACCCGCCGCCCACTCGACAGGTCTTCTGAGTCAACCGGGGCATACCGCAGTGTTAGCACGACAGTATCCCCTGCTGCAACTTCAGGGAGCTTGACCCAGATAGAGGCTTTGTTCGATCGCGGGTCAACAAACTGCACCCAGTGGGGCAGCCAACGACCGTCGGATTGCTGGTGCACGCGCAGCCGAGGGAGGAGGGTAGCATCTACTTCGCGCGCAGCATGAAGAACGAGGTTAACTTGATGATCGCGCAACGGTGCAGTGCCAGGGTTTGTAACAGCAACATGCAGCGACTCAGGCGGCGCAGCGCACGCACCAAGGATGAAACCTGCCGCTACGCTGACCAGCGACAAGACAGCGCTAGAGGCGATGGCTGGCTGAGCACACGTCCAAGATTTGCTTCGCACAACGCAAGGCGGTAGTATAGTCCCCTGTTAAGGAGCGCACTCTGGGGGAGTGACTGAACGGCTGCACATGAGGCGTACTACGTTTGCCTCGTGGCGGAGAAGAGAAGTGAGCACGGGCAAGATAGCACGCCGTCTCGTGTGCGGCCTATTCTTCAGAGGCGCACCGTTGCAAAGACGAGAGCTTGAACATTTGTTGTACTAGAGTGGCTGAGACAGTATGGGTGCTCTCGGAGTAAGTCTGCAGGAAGCAGTACAAGCGTTTGCGCTCCACCTAACGCGCCGCCCTTTGCGCGAAAACACGCGCAAGGCGTTCCTCGGCGACGTGCGGCTTTTTGTGCGATTTCTCGGGCAAGACGCACTGGGCAGACCGGTTGCCACTTTGCGCGCTGAGCACATCCGCAATTTCTTACAGCATGAGGAGCGTCGCCGCGTCGCCAACAGCCCGAAATCGCTGGAACGCCGCTTGACCTCGCTCAAAGTGTTTTTCAAGTGGCTGAATGAGGCTGGCTACATCCCCTCGAACCCGGCTGAAGGCGTGCCTTACCGACCTGTCGTCGAGCCGTTGCCGGAGTACTTGAGCGACGCCGAGCTCGAGGCAGTGATCGCTGCGGCTGAGGCGTTCGCTGCACAAGCCCGCCACGACACGCGCCCGCTTGCTGCAATCCTGCTGGTTGCCGAAACAGGGATCAAGAAGAGTGAATGCTTGAAGTTAGAGGTCAGTGACGTTGATCTCGGAGAGGGCATTGTCCATGTGCGCTACGTTGAGCCAAGCCTGAAGTTCAAAGAGCGCAGCCTGCCTATCTCGCGTCGCTGCGTACGCGCGGTGGAGGCACATTTGGAGCGGTTCAAGCCACACAAGCGCCTGTTCGAGTGCACAGGACGGAACATCGAGTATTTGTTCAACCGGCGCATCGCGCCAGCCGCTGGGTTGCGCGCGCTCACCTTCGAAATGCTGCGCTGGACGTGCGCCGTGCGCGAGTATCGCGCTGGCGAGCAAGACGATGAGATCATGCAGCACAAATACGGCTTGTCGCCAATCGGCTGGAGCGAGATGGCGGCAAAGCTTGCGCGCATTCTCGCCGCCGAACAAGCTCAGCGCCACCCGTGAGGCGCATCGGTTGACGTTCTAGCTCTCCGAAGTTGCTTGCGCAGGTATCTCCTTGTGCACAAGCGCTTCCGCTTGCCACCTGCTACTGAGGCACGTCAGCCTGCGCAACAGGTGAGTGCGCCTCAGTGGACGAGTGCCCCTCCGGCGGCGCTTCGCGCAGAGGGTGTCCCATGACGAAAATGCGCCAGCGCCGACGGTCAGGAGCGGGGGGTTGCCTTTGAGCACGCTCAAGCAGTTTAAAGATCGCGTCACGCAGCTCGGCAAGCTCTGCGTCTGTGGCGTAGAAGAAGTGGTCGCGCGCAATCGTGCGATCCAGCCCCTCTCTGTCCTCGCGGTTCAAGTATTCCGCTACAGCCTGCGCCACGATTGAGCCGTAGATGCGGATATGGTCAGCTAGGGCAGCAATGCCGCCCGGTCGCTCGAGCTGCTCGTCCTCGATGAGCTTATAGACCGAGGTGTAGAAGCGCTTCTGAATGCCATTGACCATCTGGGTTGAGGCAACGCGCAGCAGCCCCGCTGCGACAAGGCGGCGCACATGGCGGTAGATCGAGGGTTTGGGGACGTGAGGCAGCGCTGCAGCAATCTGGTCAATTGACCACTCCCCGTTGTAGAGCAACTGGAAGATGCGCATCCGCACGGGATGGTTAGCTGCCTCAAAGTCAGGTCGTTGCATAGCCTCAATGCTAAGCTACTTTAGCTGTCATCTGGGTTGGCGTGCACTGTGCTGCTCTGGCTGTCTCTCACGACATTAAGAGTGCGCTTGTGGCTACCCTTTCGTGCGCCTTGCCGTTGCCGCGCCCTGGCACCGGTTCGCGGAACTGCCGCTGGTACAGCTCGGCGTATAGCCCACCGCGCACCAGCAGCTCGCGGTGCGTGCCCCGTTCGACGATCCGCCCTTCGTTGACCACCAGGATCAAGTCTGCGCGGCGCACTGTGGACAAGCGATGGGCGATCACAAAGCTTGTGCGCCCGCGCATCAGCCGCTCGAGCGCGCGCTGGATCAGCGACTCAGTGTAGGTGTCCACAGACGCAGTTGCCTCGTCGAGGATCAGAATGCGCGGGTCTGCCAAGATCGCGCGGGCGATGCTGATAAGCTGGCGCTGCCCTTGGCTCAGTCCGCTGCCGCGCTCACCGAGGCGCGTGTTGTAGCCATCTTTCAGGCGCAAGATGAACTCATGCGCGTTCGCCAGCTTTGCCGCGGCTTCGACTTCAGCGTCGGTTGCACTCAGCCGACCGTAGCGGATGTTGTCGGCGACCGTGCCAGCGAACAAGAAGCCATCCTGCAGCACAGCGCCCATTTGCGCGCGCAGGCTGGCGCGCGTCACAGTGCGGATGTCGATCCCGTCAATGTAGATTGTGCCTTCGTTGACATCGTAGAAGCGCTGCAGCAGGCTCACGATGGTAGTCTTACCTGCTCCGGTCGGACCGACGATTGCAACAGTCTGCCCCGGCTCAGCGGCAAAGCTCACTTCGTGCAAGACGGGTTTCTTTGGGTCGTAGGCGAAGGAGACGCGGTCGAAGACCACCCGTCCCTGAATCGGCGGCATTGGTTTCGCGTTCGGGGCGTCGCGCTCCTCGCCGGCGTCAATTAGGTCGAAAATGCGCTCGGCGCCGGCAAGCGAGGCTTGGGCTTGGGTGTAGATCGTGCTGACCGCCTGAAGCGGGCGGAAGAGGTTCTGCAAGTAAGCGATAAAAGCAACGACGACGCCAACGCTTGCTTGCCCTTGGAGCGCCAAGTAGCCGCCTAGAGCAGCAATCAGCGCGATCGCAAGCACGTTGATCACTTCAATCAGCGGGGTAAACGCGCTAGTGACAGCAGTCGCGCTGAGGTTCGCCTGGCGGTTTGCCTGGTTGCGCTCAGCGAAGCGCTGGATGTTTGCGCTGGTGCGGTTGTAAGCTTGCGCCACGCGAATTCCAGCGATCTCCTCCTGTAGGTTTGCCGACACATCGCCGATGGTCTGGCGGGTTTTGCGATAGCGCTGCCGAGCGATGCGGCTGACCCCTTGTGTCACGGCGAGCACGAGCGGGATGACGAGTGAACTGGCGAGGGCAAGCGGCGGGTTCTGCGCAAACATGCCGATCAAGATGCCGACCAGCCCGAATAAGCTGCCAAGGATTTGCACGACGCCTTGACCGAGGAACTGGTTAATCGTGTCGGTGTCGTTCACCAGTCGGCTCATCACGTCGCCAACGGGGTTCTTGTCGAAGTAGCGCAACGGCAAGGCTTGCACCTTGTGGAAGATCTGCTGGCGCAAGTGCAGCAAGACGTTCTGCCCGACGATGCCGATGTATACGATTTGTTCTCGCGCTGCGAACAACCCGACGACGTTGACAACCGCGAGCGCGCCCATGCTGAGCAGCAAGCCCACAACGCTGCCGCCGGGATAGACAAACTGGTCCACAGCGTAGCCGATGATCGCTGGGCCGAGCGCCTGCGTCACCGAAGCGAGGATGACCAAGGCGAGCGCCAGAGCGACCTCGCGCTTGTAGGGCGCTACGTAAGCGAGCAACCGCCGCGCGGTAGCTGCGCGATTGCGCGCTCGCTCTTCAGGCATTTCGATCAAGCGTTGCAGGGAAACTGGATCACCGCCTCGCATCGCTGTCGCTCCTGTTCACGAACGAGCTACCTGGGTTGCCTCCAGGATCGGCTCGGACAAGTCCTCTTCGGCAAAAGCCTCGACCACATCGTGCGCGAACTGCGTGTCCAAGATCTCGCCGTAGAGCGCGTTGTCGCGCAGCAACGTCTCATGTGTGCCGCTGGCGACGATGCGCCCATCGTCAACCAGCAGGATCAGATCTGCATTGCGGACGCTGCTGAGCCGCTGCGCGATGGTAAAGCTGGTGCAGTTGAGCTGGCTCAGCAGCGCGTCAATCGCGCGTTGAATCTGGTACTCCGTCTCAGCGTCAACGGCGCTGGTGCTGTCATCCAGGATCAGCAGGCGAGGTTTGAGCAAGATGGCGCGGGCAATGGCGATGCGCTGCTTCTGCCCGCCGCTCAGCCCAACGCCGCGCTCGCCGATGATTGTGTCGTATCCGTCGGGGAACGCCATGATGAACTCGTGTGCTTGGGCTGCTTTCGCTGCCTCGATCACCTCTTCCATCGAAGCCTCTGGGCGCCCGTAGGCGATGTTGTCGCGGATCGTGCCGCTGAACAAGACGGTGTCTTGCAGCACGATCCCGATTTGGCTGCGCAGCGAGTCCAAGGTGACATCTTTCACGTCGTAGCCGTCAATCAGGATTTGTCCGCGTTGCGGATCGTAGAAGCGCGGAATCAGGTTGACGATGGAGGACTTTCCGCTGCCCGTGCGCCCAACAACAGCGACGCGCGTGCCTGGCTCAACAACGAAGCTCACACCCTCCAGCGCCCAGCGCTCTGCGCCAGCGAACTTGAACCACACGTCGCGGAACTCCACACGCCCACGGAGCGCAGGCAGAGGCACAGCGTCTGGCTTCTCCTTTACCTCGCTTTCAGCATCGAGCACCTCAAAAATGCGCTCGGCGCTGACGCTGGCGCGCGCCACAAACGCTGACAGGAAGCCGAACGCGAACATCGGCTGAATCAACACTGCGAGGTAGTTGACGAACGCGACCAACTCACCAACGGTGAGCTGCGCGTCAATGACCAGCAAGCCGCCCGCTAGGGTCACCAGCAACGTCGCCATGTTCACCACGAAGAACAGCAGCGGAAAGGTAATGGCGATCTGGCTGTTGACGGCAACGCTGATGTCCTTCAACGCTGTGTTGACCTTCGTGTAGCGTTCAAGCTCAAACGGCTCGCGAGCGAAAGCGCGCACCACGCGAATCCCCGCCAAGTTTTCCTGTAAGACGGTGTTTAACTCGCTCAACTTTTGCTGGGTCACGTTGAACAGTGGACGCACCCGTGCCAGGAAACGACCGAGCAGCGCAAGGAAGGCAGGCAACAGCGCGACGGTGACAACGGCCAGCAGGGCGTTCATCTGCACCAGCAGCACCACAGCGCCGACCACCGTGATCACCGCGCCGATCAAGCGCAGCAGCGCCTGCCCAAGGAACTGGCGCACCAGCTCCACGTCGCTGGTAACCCGCGTCATCAGTTGTCCAGTTTGTTGCTGGTCGTGGTAACTGAAGCTCAGCGTCGCCAGCTTGTTGAAGATCACGTTGCGCAGGTCATATGCGACATTTTGCGAGGCAGCCTCAGCTAGGTAAGCCTGCAAGAACTCGAACACACCGCGCACAGCAGCGACGCCGACCAGCGCACCGCCCGAAAGCAGAATTGCATTCAAGTCGCGTGTGAGAATGCCTTCGTCAATGACCTGGCGCAGGAGCTGGGGCACGACTAAGCTGGCGACTGTGCTGACCACCAGCCCCACAAATGCGCCTGCCATCAGCCACAGGTGTGGGCGCAGCGCGCCCATCGCGCGCCACAGCGCTTTAGGGTTTGTCTTCGGTCTCGAAGGGGGGCGTTCCATAGCGTCTTGCTCGGGATGACTTGCTCTCTCTCCGCTCAGTGCCCAGCCTGTTCCGACTGCAGAATCTCCTCTAGAAGGGCGAGAGACTGCCATAGCAGCCGACGCGCCTTGTCATCTAGGCTGTCGAAGCGCCGCGCGAGGTGCTGTTGCACGCGCGAACGCAACCGTTCAAACTCTGCCTGCCCCTCAGCCGTTAGCTGCAACTGGCGCTGGCGGCGGTCGCTGGGATGCGGCACGCGCTCGACCCAGCCGCGCCTCACCATCGCCTCGATTGAGCGCGAGAGCGTTGGCGCAGACACCCGCCGCATCGCAACCAACTCTTTGAAGGTGCGCGGCGACTCGCTGAGAACGCGCAAGGTGTAGGCTTGAGTCAACGTGTTGGCGTCGCCATCGTTGCGCAGCGCCTCTGCCATTGTGTGCGCCATCAGCGGTGCAAGCTGCATAAACCGACGCGCGAGCGCCTCTGCACTACACCCGTCTGCATCGGAAGATGCCTGAGCATTACCATCCAACAGGCTGACCATTAGCTACGCTAACAATATGCAGGTCAGCTTAACCTAGCGCGAGAGAGACATAAGCCAAGGCTAAGCTTGATCGCTGCGCTTGGAACTGAGACAGGCGCCTCTCCCCCACAGGACGTGTTCAGGGCTGCCCGAACCCGAAATGCACAGCGCGTGGTGCACTGC
>JANWZM010000256.1 GCA_025054635.1 Thermoflexales bacterium | reverse complement strand
TACGTGAAAACACACAAAGCACATTGCTTTGCCCTCACACCTGCGCCTTTCTTCTAGGGAGCTCACTACCCGCAACGTTGCAAAGAAGCGCATCCAACCCGCAAAGCGCAAGGGAATGATAGGGTAGGGGCGCACCGCGCGCGCCCGGCATCCATCCCCTGTCCGCCTCCCAGAGGGCTGCCTGAGATGTGGGTAATCAGAAGCTCTGAGGAGAGGGGCAAGAGTGGTGTTGGGTCGGGGCACTCTAAAAGGACACCCCAAGCTCGGCGCGTTTAAACTACTACAGTCCTCGTCATGAGCGAGCTACATGTTGTGCTCGGCGCCTCGGGCGCGCTGGGCAGCGCCATCGTCAACCACCTTGTCGCGGAAGAGATCCCTGTGCGCGCTGTCGCGCGCGATAAGGCGCACGCGGAGAACGTCTTACCCGACGGGGTTGAGATTGTCTCGGCTGATGTGATGGATGAGGCGTCGCTGGTCAAGGCGTGTGCAGGGGCAAGCGTGATCTACGACTGTGTGTATGTCAGCAGTGGGCTTGAGCGCGCCACACAAAACGTGCTGCGCGCGGCTGAGGCGGTGCGCGCGCGGCTGGTCTTTCCCAGCAACGCGCTGGTGTATGGGCCGCTGCAGCAAGTCCCAGCTACAGAGGATCACCCTCAAGCAGCGACCTCCTATCGCGGAACACTGCGCAAGCGACTAGAGGCGATGCTCCTCGATGCTCACACCGCAGGGCGCGTCGCCGTTGTCATCCCGCGTTTGGCGACCTTCTTTGGGCCGAACGTGCACGGCACGTTCATGAGCGCGATCTTCGAGTCAGCCTACAAGAACCAAAAGGCGCTCTGGTTCTGCCGCGCCGACATGCCTCACGACCTAGTGTATTTGTCTGATGCAGCCGCGGCTTGTGTGTTGCTGGCAACCGACGACGAGGCATATGGACAAGCCTGGCACATCCCTGGCGCAGGGCCGCTGACGGGTGAGCAGTTCATCACGCTGGTGTACCAAGCCTTCGGCGCGCCGCCGCGCGTCGGCGTGCGCACGCGACGCTTCTTCTCGCTCGCAGCGCTCATCGCCCCACAAGTCCGCGAGATCGTCGAGGTGCTCTACGAGTTCGACCAGCCGTTCATCTTGGACGGCAGCAAGTTCGCCCGTGCCTATCCCGACTTTCGCTACACTCCTCATGAGCGCGCCGTTCAGGAGACGGCTGCTTGGTATCGCGAGTATTTCGAGGCGCTCAAGGCACAGCGAGCTGCCTAGCGCCGGCGGATGAACGCCACAAACGCGACAATGAGCATGCCGATCTGCACGATGATGTAGGCAGGAACGATCACGTTCATCGGCAAACCCGATTGGGCGTTGAGGGATTGCGCCAGTGCCCGCGGCGCTGGTGTGGCGAGGAAATCTGCGAGCGGATCAGGCGTTGGAACGGGCGTCGGCGTTGGGGTGAGCTGCACGACGACGATAACAACCCCAGGCGTCGGCGTTGGCGGCAGCACAATCGGGCGCGTTGGCTCAACGGGTTGAACGGCTGAAGTCGCGGTCGGCTTAGGCGTGCTTGGTGGTGGTTGCGTCGGCATCGGCTGAGGGGTGACCTCAATTGGCGCAGGATTGGGCGGCAGCGGTTGGACATTGGGCTGCCCAAACGGATCGTAGGTGATCGTGGCGGAAGCAGTCGCTAAGCGTCCAGCGCCGTCGCGCATCTCGACATAGAGCGTCTTGACGCCTGCCCCAGGCGAGAAGGTGAAGGGAAGCAGCGGCTCCCAAGGCTGCCAACTGGCGCCAGCGAAATCCGGGCGCTCGCTCAAGCGCACCTCGATGACCTGCCCAATCACCGTGCCCTCACCCATGGGCATCGCCTGCTCTTGGCTGAGTTGAACGGCAACCTGACGGTTGTTGGTCAGCAAGGCGCCGTCGTTGATGAAGACAGGCAACACCCCTGGTTGCGCGCCGAGCGTCACTGTCCAGAAGGTTTGTGCGCCGCCCTTTGCAGACCCGATCCCAACTTCGCGGAAGCGCGCGTCGAGCAGCCCTGCGCGCCGCGCCCCGTCGCTGAGCAGAAATGCCAGCGCCTCATCGAATCCGCCAGGGCCAGCGTAGACGTATTCCGTCCAAAGCTGTCGCCCTTGCCAGCGACCGTAGCCAGCTGCCTCGATCCGTTGACGGGGGGTTGAGCCGTCAGAGCCGATGATGTCCACGAAGCCGTTGCTCGCCATGTCTTCGGCGTGTCGTTGCGCCGCGCGCGCGAGCGCACTGCTCCAAGCGACCATTGGTGCGCCATTCGCGCGGCGCACCTCGTTGAAGCGACGCCACAACTCGAACGACTCACCTGTCTGCGCCTGCGCAGACAAGCTCAGCGCCAAGGTGACCAGGAGCGGCGCTGCCGCAGCAGCCCAGCGTCTCATCGGGGGAGCACCTCCATCTCGCCCAGGTCAAACGCATCACGTCCGTCTGCCAAAACCAAGCGTTGACCTGTATTTGGATCGTACAAGCCGACGAACACGCGGTAGCGCATGGGCACAGTGCTGGGCGGGATGATCATCGCGTGAGGATCGCGGTAGGGCTGCCCCACGCGCCAGCGGCGCATCGGCAAGAGGGGGTTGAGCGGCTGCCGGTCACTCTGAAAGACTACCTGCCCATCCTCTGTGCGGATGTGGACGAAGACTTTGTAGTCAGTCTCAGTCGCTCGGCGCAGCGACCATTCCAACACGACGTAGAACCAGTCGCCGACGTAACCCTGCTCCCGTTGCCAAGCCCGCCGAAGCTCGACGTGCTCGCCGAAGACTGCGCCGACGGTCGAGAAAGGGATGCTCTCCAGAGGTCGGCGCTGAATCTGGTAGAGCGGCAAGCGGATCTGGGCAAAGTTGTACTCACCGATTTGGTAGCCGTTGTGCCAGAGCGTGGACTCGACTAGCCGCTGAGGGTCAACGATGTTGTCCTGCCACAGCATCAGCCGCACGCGCCGAGGTCGCGCATCATTGAGCGCGCGCAGCGCAGCACGGTCGTCTGCAAGCACGCCGTGCAAGCCAACAGGCAGTGCAATCAGTTGAGACTCGGCAGAGGCATCAACCTCGCCGAACACCTGTGCCCAAGTGCGCGACCAGTAGTAGCGCACGGCGAAGTTGTCGCGCGACATCACCACAACATCGCCTGGCTCCAGCGCCTCGACGACGTGGAGCGTCGCTTGCCGCGTGTCCTCACGCTGAAGCGCATCGCCGCGCAAATACGCCGACAATGTTGGCAACCACAGTGCGCTGCACACGAGCAGAGCTGTGCTGCCGGCAATTGGCGCAGCCCAGCGCGGGCGCAGCAGCCAACCGGCGCCATACACGACACACAGGGCAGGCAGGACATAGATCACGTAGCGCGGGTGAAACACAGAGCGGTTTGGGTAGAACAACCGCACTGCGACCGTCGCTGCAAGCAGGGGAACAACAACCAGCGCTATTGCCACTAATCCGGCACGATAGCGCTGGCTGGAGAGGAAACCAAGCACGCCCAGCCCTGCTGGCAGCGCCATCGCCAATGCCCACCCTTGCGGCGGCTCGACAAGTCCGCCTGCAGCGACGGCGCGCGCCCATTCGAGCAAGCGACCTTCAATCGTGTTTAAGGGGAAGTAGAAGCCATCGTCGTAGGCGAACCCCCCGCGCGCGAACGCCAGCCACGGCAGCAAGGCGACAACTAGCCCACTTGCCGCCAGCGCGTATCTACCCATCATCCACACGCGCTGCGGCAGTGCACGGACGAGCACGACTAGCCCGTGTGCAGGCAGTAAGAAGACTGCATAGTAGTGAGAGTACGCTGCCAGCCCAAGCAGTGCAGTCGAGCTAACGAGCCAGCGCCAATTCCCCGTGCGCAGCCAGCGCCAAAGTGCCAACGAAGAAGCCGCCCCGAGCGCAGCGACCAACGCATACATCCGCGTTTCCTGGGCATACCACACGGCGAAGGGCAGGGCAGCGTAGAGCGCGCTGCTGCTGAGCGCCGCTGCGCGCGAGCGCGTGAGCGCCAGAGCAAGCCCAGCGGTCAGCGCAACGGCTGCAGTGTCCGCGAGAGCGGACAAGAACCGCATGGTGAAAGCAGAATCGCCCCCAAGGAGGATCCAGCCATGCAGCAGGGCGTAATACAGCGGTGGGCTTCGGTCGGCAGCCGTCGTGCGCGCCATGGCGTCTAACGGCATCGTCGCTAAGTGCCAAGACCAACCTTCGTCGAACCAAAGCCCTTGCGCGTCCAGCGTCAGCGCGCGCAGCGCAAACGCAATCAGGAGCACTCCCCCGCCTGCGATGGCAAACGCGCGCTGGGTCACAGCAGCCCGCGCTCCTTCAGGCTGACGTAGCGGTTATGAGCGATAACGATGTGGTCGAGCACATCCACGTCTAGCAACTTCCCCGCCTGAGCGATAGAGCGAGTGACCGCGATGTCCTCAGCGGAGGGCGTTGGGTCGCCTGAGGGGTGGTTGTGCGCGACGATGATTGCGGCGCTGTTCGCGCGCACGGCTTCGCGGAACAGCTCAGCGATGCGCATGTTTGCTGCGTTCAGCGTGCCGCGATACATCACGCGCCAGTCAGTCACCCGATTGCGCGTGTCAAGTAGAAGGAGATGCACTTCTTCATGCTGCAGGGTGCCCATGCGCAGCATCAGCAGTTGAGCCGCATCGTCGGGGCTGCGGACGACAGGCTGAGCGTCGCGCTCAGCAAGCATCATCCGCCGCCCAAGCTCCAGGGCAGTCTGGATTTCAATCGCCTTGACCAAGCCGATCCCATGCACGGCTTTGAGTTCATCCAGCGAGGCGCGAGCAAGTCCATACAGACCGTTGAACTGGCGCAGGAGTCGATCAGCTAAATCCAAGACGTTCAAACCGGCTGTGCCGCTGCGCAGAATGATTGCGAGTAATTCGCGCTGCGACATGCCGCTCGGCCCGACGCGCTGGAATCGCTCACGTGGGCGCTCGCCCTCTGGGATGTCGCAGATCCGCACGCGGTAGCCCTCATCCGCTTTTGAGAGGCGTCCGTTGGCGCGGTCATCCACAGCGGAGGCAAGTATAATCTCGGTTCAATAAATGCGATTCGGCGCTGCGGGCGAACGCAGCGCCGAAGGCACAACGAATGACGGAAAACATCAGCGACCTAATCATTGCCGCGATTAGCTTGATTGGAGCGATCACGGCAGCACTGCTTGGCGGACTTACCATCTGGACTTTCCGCGACATCCGCGCGCGCTCGCGCGATCCGCTCGTCCAGATCTTGGCGACAGTGATGGTTGGCGTCATTCCAATCGCCGGGGTCTTGGTCTATCTGATGCTCCGCCCGCGCGAGACGCTCAGCGAGCAGTACATCCGCGCCCTGGAGGAGGAGGCATTGCTTGCCAGCATCGAGAATCAAGAGTTCTGCCCCACGTGTGGTCGTCGGGTGGATGCTGACATGCAATTCTGCCCAAGCTGCCATACCAAGCTGCGCAACGCCTGCCCGAATTGCAGACGCGCGGTGCACCTCGCCTGGGACTTGTGCCCGTACTGCGGGAGTGGATTAACGCCAGAGCTGCCTGCTGTGACGGTCAGCAAACCGACGCCCAAGGCAGTTCCAGCTACTCGTCCTGCCTCACCTCTGCCAAAGCCACAGCCTGCCCAGCCTGAACAAGTCGGTGCACGCACCATACCCACTTCCCAGCCAGACCCGATGCTTCAGCCTACTCTTGCTGAGGCGCATCCCGCTCAGTCGGGCGATGTGCTCGATCGAATTGGCGGCGTGATCGGCAACCTAATCGACCGTTTGACCACACGGGCTCCTTCTGCCCCGAAATCACCCTCTCCGCCACCAGAGCCTGCCGCTCATCCGCCGACGATGCCGCAGTCAAATGGCGCGCCGCGCGTGCGTAAGCCATTGATCAGCCGTGATGAACTCGAGTGAGCGCTCGTTGTTCTGCTAGACTCCTGAGCCATGATGACCCTCACTTCACGCCCTGCGCTCGCGCAGGCAATATGGCCTCAAGTCAGTGTTTGGCGCGAAGTCCTCGTCGTGTTGCTTGGCAGTTGGCTTGTTGCTCTTCTGGCGCAGGTGACAATCCCGCTCCAACCTGTGCCAATCACAGGGCAGACATTTGGCGTTTTGCTAGTTGGTGCTGCGCTTGGGGCACGCCGCGGCGCGATGGCGATGCTGGTTTACTTGGCTCAAGGGCTGCTTGGCTTGCCCTTCTTTGCAGGTGGCGCGTCGGGGATCGGGCGCTTACTTGGACCGACGGGAGGATATCTCGTTGGATTCGTGTTTGCTGCGGCGCTGGTCGGCTGGCTGAGCGAG
>JANWZM010000211.1 GCA_025054635.1 Thermoflexales bacterium | reverse complement strand
GATGGTTTGTCCGGTCGCCAAGAAGTCGTCAATGATCAGCACGCGCTCGCCTGGCTTGAGGTATTCAGGCGACGCCATGATCTCGACCTCGCGCTGCTTGGTGTGCGATGGCGCGGTGGTGAGGAACACAGTGTCGGGCATGGTGACCGGCTTGGTTTTGCGCGCATACACCACGGGCACGCCGAGCGCATAGGCTGTGGCGAAGGCGGGGGCAATGCCGCTGATCTCGCAGGTCAGCACGCGCGTTGCGCCAACGTCTCTAAACAGACGGGCGAACTCCTGCCCGCATGCCATCATCAATGCTGGGTCAACCTGATGGTTGACAAATGAATCCACCTTGAGGATGCCGCGACCTAGGTTGACGCCTTCAGCTCGGATGCGATCTTCGAGGAGTTTCATGCGCGGATTGTAAATCTGCCGAATACACGTGCGCTTGCGTAGGAGTGATAGCCATGTGTGGAACGGGGTGCGCTGTTCTAGCCCTCATCCCTAGAGTCAGCGCGGTGCGCCTACGCTCGGGTCTGGTCACTCTGCGCCTGCGTTGAGCGGTAGCCTGAATGCAAGCGCGAGTTTTGGTGAGCTACCTCCCTCAACGTGATCCGAAAAAGCCGCAGGCTGAGGCGACAAGCCCCAGCCTGCAGTCTTGGTCTCGTGGCTTCAGCGGCTTGCGTTCAACGCCTGCCAGGCGCTTTGCGCTTCCTGACCGACGAAACGCCTAATCTGCAGCGTTTGCTGCACGCGCTCCAGGTCAGCGCGCAAGGCATCGCTCGCCCGAGCGCTGAGTCCAGCGATGACCTGCTCTAGTGCTTCGGCGTGCGCCTGGGTGATGACAACCTGCTGCGCAGCATTGTTGTCTGGGTAGGTCAAGGCTCTGAATACAGGTAGCCACAACCCGAGAGCAGCCAAGGTCTGCGCCCTAAGCTCCCCATCGGTTGCCAAGATCAGCGCGGACTCGAGCCTATGGCGCTGGTAGAGCGCAATCCACTCCTGACCGATCTCGCTGCTTGCCATGACCCTGTCTGCAAGATCGCGCAGCAGGCGCAGGTCGTTGTGTTCGTTCGCTGTCCCAGAGAGGGTGACCTCTGCTGCGCAGCCGCCAAGACAGTTGGGCTCGCTGTTGCACGTGTCCACAGGCGCGTAGACTTCGCCGCGCCGCGAGAGGGTGAAGGCGCGATGCGCGTTTAACCGACCTACAGTCGTGCGCACGAAGACACCTACTGGCGAGAGAGCAACGCGCGGAATGAAAACCCTGCGTCTCAAGTTGGATGCCTGCGCTTCACTCAACTCGGCTGTCGCGAATGTCTCCAGACTAGTTGCCTGAGCGGGCATATCGTCTGCGGAGTGGCGCAGCAGCCACCACACCTGGACGTTAGTTAGGGCAGGGTACACCGTCCAGAGCAACCCGGCTGCACCTGCGACGTGGGGTGTCGCAGCAGAAGTTCCGCTTGCAGTGCGATAGCCCTGTAGGTCCAGGCTGCGCACGCTGACGCCAGGAGCGTAGATGTCCAGTTGCGAACTTCGGTTCGAGAAGTATGCCTCCCGGTCACGATGGTCGGTAGCGCCGACCGACATCACTCTCGGCGAGGAAGCTGGATAGCTCATGCGTTGCTTGTCCTCGTCGTTCCCCGAAGCAGCGATTAGCAGGCTGCCGCGTTCGAAGGCGTAGTTGATCGCTTGGGCGACGGTCTTCGAGCAGCCGCAACTGGACTTGTAGCCCAAGCTCATGCTGATGATCTTCGCCTGCATGTCCGCTGCATACCTGATGCCGCGAGCGACGTTATCCGATGTGCCAGAGCCGTTGCTGTTGAGTACTTTCACGGGGAGGATCTTGCAGTTGGGGCAGACGCCTGCGATGCCTGCCGCGTTGTTCGTCTTGGCGCTGATGATGCCCGCGCAAAACGTCCCGTGCCCATGGTCATCCATCGCGTCGTTATCGTTGTTGACGAAGTCTTTGTCAATGTCCGTGCGCACTTGCCCCTGAAGGTCTGGATGGTTGTAGTTCACTCCCGTGTCAAGCACAGCTATGAGTGTGTCGGGGCTGCCCATCGTGATCTGCCAAGCTTCTGGGGCGTCTATGTCTGCATCAGGCGTGCCGCCCGTCTGCCCTGTGTTGTGCAACCCCCACTGGGCGTTGAACTCTGGGTCGTTCGGGATCGGCAGATTGGTCGCGTGGAAAATCAGGTTAGGCTCAGCGTAGGCAACCGCGGGGTGGCTCTGATACTCGCTGATCATCGCAAAGATGTTGGTTCCTTCGGGGACTGTCAACTTGAACACACCCGCCAACCCATGCGCCAGCGCGACGGGATCCGTGAGGTCAACCTGTGGAAACACAGGAGTGATCTGCTGCACGCCGTACTTCTCGTTGAGCACACCGAAAGCCGAGACAACCGACTGGGCGCCGAACGTCCCTTGCTGAATCAGGCTTTGCACAACCTCAGGCTTCAGCCCAACAAGCACCTCATTTGGCACGAACGCCTCATTGGAGGGCACGTCGGGCCATGCGTCGCTGCTGCTGCCGTAGGTTGTGCCTGCCGTCTGGGGTAGCCAGAGCGAGCTAGCGACGAGGAAGGCTGCCAATACCAGTCGCCAAGGCAACCGGAGTATTGGCGTGCTTCCACGCTGGCTGTTGCGCAGCCCAGAGCTGCGAACAGAGGTCAACCGACCAAAAACAAGCGTTTTTGCGTTGCAAATAAACTTTTTGATATTCATACTCGGCCTCCGAAGCATCATGCTTTGCCTCAAACTTTAGTCATCAAGGAGTGCTATGTCAATAACAAACCGCATAGAATCATCTCTGCGCGCAGAAGAGTGCCTTCCACGGCTGCCTACGAGCAGCTCAGGGCAGGCTGACTCAGTTAGGACATTCGGTGAGGGAGGTCAGGACGAGCAGCTCTAAGAAGAGGGGGAGAAGCCAGAGTGAGGGGGTTGAGTGCCTGTGTTGCCTTCTGTTGCAGCCAGTTTGCTGAACGCTTCCGAGATCGTTCGCAAGTCCTCGACCGAGAGTCGGCTCAAGCGCTGAGCGATGCGCAAGAAAGGCTCTGCGCCGGGCGAGCAAATGAAAGCCCGCAGCTCGCCG
>JANWZM010000242.1 GCA_025054635.1 Thermoflexales bacterium | reverse complement strand
GCGTCGAGGTGTTCTGGGAGCTTGAGATCGATTTTGACTCCGCTTCGCACGCTGAAGCGATAGGTCAGCTCGTGCAAGGTGTGCTCCAGAGATATGTCGAGCTGAATTGCCGAGAGCTCCCGGCGAATTTGGCGCAGCTTGCGCGCAGCGTCACTTAAGTCGTCGCTGACCAACTTGAGTAACTCGTCGGCACGCTTGAGATTCACCTGTAGTAAGGCTCGCGCAGACTCTATATAGAAAAGCGACCGAGTGAGAGTCTGCTGGACTGTGTCATGCAGCTCGCGCGCAATCCGGGCGCGCTCCTGCTCCTGTGCTATCGCGACTTGTTTAGGCACTGCGCGCAGCATTTCCATTTGCTGTGCATTGAGCAGCACGAGAGCACACTGCTGTGCGACGAGCGCGCCCATTTCCAGGTCGTGCCGGCTGAGCATCTCCTCGTCCCAGCGCTTGCCCATGACCAACACACCGATCGGTTGCCCTTGACAGAGCAACGGCGCGACCATCCAGGCATGAGGCAAGCGCCATGTCTGGGGGGCTTGCGAGACGTGCCAGCAGCGCAATGCTTTGACCCGCAAGTGCTCTTCGAGAGGCTGACTCTCGGGCCAATCCACGTTGCCGATTCGAGAGGAGAGCGCGCGCAGCCTAAGCGTGCGCCCGTCCACGTCGGTTCTAAGCCACAGACCCGCTACGTCCAATTCGAGCAGATCACACACCGAGCGCACGATATGTTCAGGCAGCGTTTCTGCGTCCTGTTCACCAGCGAGCGCTTCGTTGAAGCGATACACACCTTCGTAGGCGATCTGTCGGCGCTCTAGCGCACGCCTCAGGATGCGCGTCACGCTGACGCCCACCCCCATTCCAACCAGCACCACACCGAACATCACCACGGAGGGGGAGACTCCACTTGAGTGCTTAGCGATTAGTCCGAGCATGCGCATAGCGCTGAGCGCCACGTTCGCCACTATCGCGCTGAGCATCACTAAGGCGATCCCCCACAGCAGACGGCTCTCCAGAGCGAAGAGTTGGTAGCGCAAAATGGATACCGAAAGTGCGAGCGGGACAGACAAGTAAAAGTACCGCGCATCCAGAGTGTCCAAGAACAAGCCGATCCTTCCCAACAGCGCGCCGCTCAGATAAACGAGCAGCACAGGCAGGACGAGCACAAGCCCGGCGCACATGATCCGAGCTTGACCTAGAAGGCGAGGCGAAGCCTTACGCGAGAACGCTAGCCAGCTCACGCGGAGGAGAGCGTAAGCCACTATCGGCACGAGCAGCAGAGCAATGCTGGAGTAAAAGCCTGTATGCAGCGCCACCACAACTGCAGACGAGGGAGCGAACCAGCTTGCAATCACCTGCGTTGCGTAACCGACCGCGATTGCGCAACACATAACCCACACTCCGCGCGAAAGCACCTTGTATCGGGGAGTGCGCTCAGCGTCGCCTGTGAAATGAATTGCCAGGTCAAACAAGGCTGCGGGCGCTAAGCTGGCTAAAACCGCCCAGGCAAGGTTGAGGCCGAGCGCATGGGGGGATGCGCTTTCAACGTCTAGCTCGCAGAAGAACACGCCGAACACGCCCCCGATCAGCGCTGTGCTGGTCGCCGCGGCTTTGTTGAGCGGCTTGGACGGGGCAGCGCGATAGATCACCAGCCCAAGCGCAAGCAGTGTCCACGCCAGCAGGTCGTTGGGCAACCGAAACTCAAGGGCTTGCGCTAGGGTGAGCGGCGCCAAAGGAACGCGGGCTTGGATTACTTCACGGTCGTTGCGCAGCGCGGTGATATCCACATGGGTGTATCCGCGGTCGGCAAGCGCTTTGAAGCGCATCATGTGGTGCCTGTCCATCGGCTCGCCGTTGATCGCCAGCAATCGGTCGCTCGCGCGCAGACCAGCCTCAGCAATGCCCGCCCACCAGTTCGGCGTTCCTGCCCAAACCATCCAGCGCACAGACCAGTCCGATGGGTCTGGTGTGGATCGAAGAATGGTGAACTGGGGGAAGGCAAAGCCCACCCAGCGCAGGAACGACAACTGAGCCGTTGCTGAGAGCACAGCGACCAGAGCGAGCAGCCAGGGGATTGGGCTGTGCGATAGGCGCAGTCGGCTTGAGCAAGCCCGCGCCCAATGCACAAGGTCAATCTGCGAGATCAGCGTCGCTCGGGTCATAGGCTTGCAACTCTGCTCTGTCCCCATATAGGACATCGCTGAGCAACATCACTTTGACCAGCAGCACCAACGGGCGCAGCTTAGCTGGCGCGTGGTTGAGATGTAGCTTCTGGTAAATCTCGTGCGACACGTTCTCGACAGTATGTTTGGTAAGGCTAGCGACCTCTGCGATTGCCTGGGTGGTAAATCCGTGCTGAATGTGACGCGCGATTTGCAGTTGGCGCTTGGAGAGCGTGTGCAGGTGTTGCAGCGCAACTTCGACAAACTCGCGTTCGAGCGGATCCATCTGGTCGAGGATCAAACGAGCCAGCCGATTCGGCTGGCTCAGATCGGGATCAACCACAACGCGCCCTTTCATGACCGCGCGAAGCGCATTCAGCATTGCTTCGGGCAAGCACCCCTTGAGCAGGTAAGCGATCCCGCCGACGCCTTGCCCGATGAGCCGAGCCAGTTCCAGGGCGCGGTCGTCAAACGCTGAAAACACAACAACGCCAACCCCAGGGTACGACGCCTTAATTTGCTGAACGAGGCTCATGCCGTGGGTGTCTGTTTGGCGCGCGCGGACGCCTGGATGCTCTGGGATGACAAGGTCAACAACAGCCGCCTGCGGTTGCTGCGTTTGGATGAGCTCCCACGCGGAACGTCGGTCACCTGCGCCGAGAACCTCGAAGCCATGGAGGCTGAGATACTGGCGAATGCCCTCTCGGTTGAAAGCATCATCCTCGACCACGAGCACTCGAACAAGCGAGATCATCTCTGACCTCCGCAGCAACGTTCTGAGCGTTTGCTTAGATTTTATCGGCTTTCTGACAAGAGAGGATCGGCGCTCCAGCGTTCGAGGAAATTAAACCGTTGGACATGCACGATGTCTGGCGTTAAAGCTTGTGCAGGATGCACGTACAATCAAAGAGGCATGGCTATCACACCCTCAGATTTCCAAGAGTGGCTCAAGGCGCTGCGCGAGCGCCCAGAATGGCTTGCGGAGCTTCGGCGCCTCTTGCTCGACGAAGGACTGCTTGACTTGCCCAGCATTGTCCGTGAGCTAGCGGAGGCACAGCGCCGCACTGAGCGGCGCGTCGAGGCACTGGCTCGAGCACAGCGTCGTCTCGAACAACGCATCGCCGCGCTGGAGGAAGCGCAGCGCCGCATCGAGCAGCGCATGAACGAACTCATGGAGGCGCAGCGCCGCTACGATGACCAGCAAGCGCAGGCGCTCACGACGGCGCATCTCCAAGTTGGTAAGGCGCTGGCACTGCTGCGGCAACTGCTCCGCGCGACGAAGGGGTCAGACGCGCTGACGCTGGGTGAAGCTCGCGTCATCATCCCCGACAGCGAGGCGGACATTGTCCTGCCCGTCAAAGCGCCCGATGGTCAGACAGCTTGGCTTGTCGTAGAAGCGCGGGCGCGCCAAAGCCAGTTCGAGGTGACAGGCTGGTCGCGCCCTACACGGCTGGGCGATTGAGCTTCGTGCACGACACGCGCTGCCCATACTGCGGCTACCCATTTCATCCAGTTGAGGTGCACGGTCATGTGCAGTGCAGCGCTTGCGGTGTGAACGTCGCCCCGTGCTGCGATGGCGCGCCGATTTGGGCTGGCGCGGAGGACAACAGCGAATGTGAGCCGCCTTGCTCAGAGCAGCGCCAGGTCATCCGCGTGGATCAACATCGGGGCATACGTGTAGCCCAGCGTTCTCTCGATTTGGTCTGACCGCTTGCCGATGATGCGGCGAGCGTCGTTGGCGCTGTAGCGAGCGATCCCGCGAGCAATCTCGCGTCCGGATGCGTCGCGCACCGCGACGAATTCGCCGCGCTCGAACTCGCCAACTACGGCTTGGACGCCGACGGGCAGCAAGCTTTTGCCGCTGCGCAGCGCCTTGACTGCTCCCTCGTCTGCGACGAAGGCGCCGCTGACGCGCTCAGACAGAATCCAACGTTTGCGGCTCTCCAGGCGCGCTTCTGAGGGCAAGAAGCGTGTGCCTACAGGAAGTCCATGGGCTGCGTCCACGATCACGTTGGGGCGCGCGCCGTTTGCAATTACTACGGCTGCGCCAGAGCGCGTCGCGAGCGCAGCCGCCTGGATCTTCGTGCTCATCCCACCCGTGCCCAAGCCAGACGCGCTGCTGCCTGCCAGCGCGTAGATGTGCTCGTCTATCTGGTGCACCTCGGGGATCAGCGTCGCCGCTTTATCCTTGCGTGGGTCTGCAGTAAACAACCCGTCAATATCACTGAGGATCAGCAGGAGGTCAGCGTCCAGCACATTTGCCACAAGCGCTGACAAGTTGTCGTTGTCGCCGACGCGGATTTCCTCGGTGGTCACCGCATCGTTCTCGTTGACGATAGGGAGGATGTGATGGTCGAGAATGGTGCGCAAAACGTCGCGAGCATTTAGATAGCGACGGCGGTCGCTGAGGTCTGCCCGAGTGAGCAGCACTTGGGCGACGCGAACGTCAAACATGCCGAACACCTGCTCCCAGAGCGCCATTAGCGCAGTCTGACCAACCGCGGCGAGCATTTGCTTCTCTGGAAGCGGTACCTTCCCGTTACGTCGCTCGACCCCAAGCCGCTCGCGCCCGGCTGCAATTGCGCCCGAGGAGACAAGTGCAACCCTTGCCCCCTCCTCACGCACATGCACAATCTGGCGGGCAATCTCGAGCATTCTGCGGCGATTGAGGTGAGCTGTGCCAGCGGTGAGGGTAGAGGTGCCGACCTTTACGACAAGTGTCTGCGTGCGGCCGCGCGCCACACGCGCGATTATAGGGGGCTTGTTGATACCAGAATGCCGAAGGTGGGAATCGAACCCACATTCCTCCGAGAGGAACGCGATTTTGAGTCGCGCGCGTCTGCCAGTTCCGCCACTTCGGCTTAGTGCCTTAAGTATATCGCCTCTACGGGGCAGGAGCGTGCCTGTGCCTGAATCCACGGCAACGGCGCCTCGCCCCGCGCTTGACAATAAGGTTGAAGGCATGGCAACACGCCCTGCGCGCACGCGCGCGGGCACTTGCTTCAGCTCAGCCTGACTTAACCGTATGATAGGATTCTGCCGGCATGTCGGTCATCTTCCCCTTCACTGCGATTGTTGGACAAGACCGGATGAAGCGCGCCCTGATCTTGAACGCGATTTACCCCCAGATCGGTGGTGTGCTAATTCGCGGCGAGCGCGGCACAGCAAAAAGCACTGCAGCGCGAGCGCTCGCTGCTCTGCTGCCCGAAATCGAGGTCATCGAGGACGATCCCTTCTCGTGCGACCCTCACAACCCGGCGGCTTTCACTGAAGACCTCAAGCGCCGCGCGGCTGCAGGTGAAGTGTTCAAGATCGTCAAGCGCAAGACCCGCTTCGTCAACTTGCCCGTCAGCGCAACCGAAGACCGCGTGGTCGGCACACTGGACATTGAGAAAGCCATCCAGAAGGGCGAGAAGCACTTCGAGCCCGGTGTTCTGGCGATGGCGAACCGTGGCGTGCTCTACGTGGACGAGGTCAACTTATTAGATGATCACGTGGTTGACCTGCTGCTCGACGTAGCCGCGATGGGCGTCAACGTCGTCGAGCGAGAGGGAGTGAGCTTCTCCCATCCTGCTCGATTCGTGCTGATCGGCTCAATGAACCCTGAGGAAGGTGACTTGCGCCCCCAGTTGCTCGACCGATTTGCACTATGTGTGGACGTGGTGAGCATCCGCGACCCGAAAGCGCGCATGACCATCCTGGAGCGCCACCTCGCCTTCGAGGCTGACCCGGTCGGCTTCGTCAAGGAGTGGGAGCCCTACGAGCGAGCGCTCAGCCAAGAGATCGCCGACGCGCGCGAGCGCCTGCCGCGCGTCAAGCACACGCAGCGCGACTTGGCAATGATTGCCAATCTCGTTGCCTCACTCGGCGTGGATGGTCACCGCGCGGACCTCGTCATCCTCAAGACAGCGCGCGCCCACGCTGCGTTCATGGGGCGCGAGGAAGTCACCGAACAGGACATTCTGCTGGCAGCTGAGCTTGCTTTGCCGCACCGCTTGAAGCGTCATCCGTTCCAAGACACCGAGCAAGCAATGGCAATGCTCAGCGAGAAGCTCCAGCAGATCGAGAACCAAATTCAGTCGCACACACCTCAAAACCAGCACCAGCCCCGTCCAAGCGACGAAGCAAAAAAAGTGAGACGGGGCTGAACGACAGCGCGGATGCGTCGGACAGCCCCCCGGAGCCGATGCAGCAAAATGTGCCGACCACACCGCAGAGCGCTCAGGACTGGGTCGGCGGTCAAAAAACGGCAACGGGGGCTGAGTTCCGCGCGCGCAAGCTCAACACTCCGCTCGACAAGATCACCCGCAATATCGCTGGCAAGCGCAGCATGACCCGCACCCGCCGCAAGCGCGGGCGTTACATTAAAGCAGTTCCGCTGCGCGGTCGCGTGGAGGATCTCGCGTTCGATGCCACCCTGCGCGCGGCGGCACTGCATCAGCAGGCTCGCCGCCGCGCTGCGCTTGAGCAGCCACATGTGGGCAATGGCGCGCCTCCCGCGTTTCACATCCAGCGTCAGGACTACCACCGCAAAGTGCGCGTGCGCAAATCAGCAAACTTGATCTTGTTTGTCGTGGATGCCTCATGGAGCATGGCAGTCGCCGAACGAATGGCTGCGACAAAGGGCGCAATTATGTCTCTGCTGACTGATGCCTACCAGCGCCGCGACCGCGTCGGGCTGATCGTCTTCCAGAAGAACAGCGCGACGCTGGTTCTGCCGCCAACTTCGTCAGTCGAGTTGGCACAAAAGGCGCTGCGCGATATCCCTGTCGGCGGCAAGACACCGCTCAGCGCTGGGCTAACTCTGTCGCTGCACGTTGTGCGCCGTGAACGACGGCTGCACCCCGAGGTTACCCCGCTGTTGATCATCCTGACGGACGGCGCGGGCAACGTCAGCATGGGCAATCTGCCACCGCAGGCAGAAGCCCACCAGATCGCCAACCTCATCCGCGACGAGCGCATTCGTGCTGTGGTGATCAACATGGAACACGCTGCCTTCGATCAAGGTTTGGCGTTCAAACTAGCGGAGCAGATGGACGCGCGCTGCTTGTCGCTGCGCGAGCTGCACGCCGACGCGCTGTATGAGGCGGTCAAGCGCGAATTGGGGTAGGGGCAGAGCAGTGAGTGGTGAGTAGTCAGTGGCATGTGCACATTTGTGCGCGCTTTGTTTGCACAAGAACAAAGCCCTCACTACAATCCTGAGCAGCCTGTGTGAAGAAGCGCTTCTCAAGTTAAGCGCACTGGCTTCCCGAGAAGGAGGTTCCTTTCGTATGCACGATCACTTTCACGTTCAGAGCGCACGATTCGGTGCTCGCGCTCTCATCGCAATCGGCGTTGCTGCAGCTTTGATCGCAGCGTGCCAGCCTGCACCGGCGACGCCGGTAGCCCAACCTCCTAGCCAACCGGAGGTTCGACCAACCCAACCCCCAGCTCAACCCCAAACGCCTGCGGCCACATCCGGCATCCCTGCCCCGTTCAACGATCCGAGCGCGCGTCCGCGAGTGGCGTTGGTGCGCGAGCTGAGCAGCGGGAGCTTCTTCGAGCGCTACCTGGCTGGCGCGCAAGCCCAAGCCCGCGAGCTGGGTATCGAGCTGCTCGTCTCCAGCGCTGAGGGCGACCAGGCGAAGCTCGTCGCCAACCTCGAGACCGCCATCGCCCAGCGCGTGGACGCCATCATCATCGACCACGGTCGCGGCGATGTCGTCCGTCCGACAGTGCAGAAAGCCCTGGAGGCAGGCATCAAGGTCGTCACCTTCGACGTGCAGATCAACCTGCCTGAAGTGCCCGAGATCGAGCAGGACGACCTGCTGATTGGTCTGCTGGCGGCGCGGCAGCTTGCGATTGACTCAGGCGGGGCAGGGGAGGTGGTGTATGTCAACGTCAACGGCTTTGCCCCGCTGGACAAGCGCGACCGCTCATGGCAAGACATCAAGTGGCGCTATCCCGACCTGAAAGAGGTCGCCAGGATTGGTCGGGTGAGCGCGAACACGGCAGCGGACACGCAGACGCAGTTCGAGGCGGTGATCAAGAGCAACCCTGAGGCGAGGCTGGTGCTGGCGATGTATGACGAGTTTGCCAAAGGGGCAGTGCGGGCGATTGAGCAAGCTGGCTTGAGCGACAAGTATCGGGTGTATTCGGTGGACATCACCAACGATGACATCCAGATGATGGTCAAGCCGGGCAGCCCGTGGAAGGCGACGGTGGCGACGGACTCGTATGCGGTAGGTCGGCTGTCGGTGCGTGCGGCGGCGGCGCTGATAGCAGGGGAGAAGGTGGAGCGCTACCTGCTGGTGCAGCCGGTGGTGATCACGCAGGAGTTTCTGCGGGCGAACAACGTGCAGGACATGGAC
>JANWZM010000117.1 GCA_025054635.1 Thermoflexales bacterium | reverse complement strand
GTGCTCCCCCTACTCCACGCAGCGGTGTTTACAAACCTTGTCCTCTTTTTATCCTGTACGGCTGGGTTGGGGGTGTTCCCCCCGGGGGGGGCGGGCCCCCAACCCTTGGGTCGCCCCCCCCACGCCTGTTGTCATCTTGCTTGGGGCAGCGTTGGTCGTCCCACTGCTGGCCTTGCTCGAGGAGAGCGTGAACGACGGCAAGGGAGCGTTGACACTGGCGAACTATGCCGCTGTGGTCAACTCGCTGTCATACCGCCGCGCGTTGCTCAACACGGTGCTGATCGCTGTCGCCTCGACCGTGCTCGCGCTGGTGCTGTGCTTCCCGATTGCGGTTTACCTCGAGCGATCTGCAAGCCGTTGGCGCAACGCGCTGGCGGTTGCGCTCACCATCCCGCTTAGCTTGCCCGGGATCGTGATTGGCTTCTTCGTCATTTTGCTGTTTGGCTTGACCGGATTCGTGCCGCAGCTCTTCCTGCTTGTCACGGGTGAGCGCCAACTTAACTTTGCCTACACGTTTGGCGGGATGCTGCTGGGCTACCTGTACTTCCAGATCCCGCGCGTTGTGTTGGTGCTGCGCGGC
This sequence comes from Thermoflexales bacterium, assembly GCA_025054635.1. Taxonomy (GTDB): domain Bacteria; phylum Chloroflexota; class Anaerolineae; order J036; family Brachytrichaceae; genus DRWP01. The sequence continues at coordinate 26,641 of JANWZM010000117.1, read as the reverse complement.
GCAGTGTCGGCGCTGTCCCAGGATGTGATTGACGTCAGCCGCACCCTGGGCGCGACGCCGCTGCGCGTGTATCTCGACGTGCTAGTGCCTATGCTTGCGCCAGCCGTGTTGAGCGCAGCGAGCGTCGGGCTGGCTACTGCGCTAGGGGCATTTGGGACGGCAGCGACCTTGAGCCGCGGCTTCCGCGTGCTGCCGCTGGAGATCGCCTCGCTGTTTACCGAGAACTTCGATGTGCAGCGCGCGGCGAGCCTAAGCATTGTGTTGGCTGGGCTCACTGTCGTTGTGCTGCTCGGGATTGGGCAGCTCGCCGAGCGCGCGCGCAGGTGAGGTCGGGAATGGCATGCGCGCCACATGCGCACACGATGGGCAGAGGTGCACACAGTGCGCAGGCGCATGCAATGCGCCTCTACCGTCGTGCGCGTCGCATGCGTCGTGTAGGGGCGTGCTGCGCACGCCCGACCTGCACAGGCGCACGCAGTGCGCGGGCGCAGGCAATGCGCCCCTACTGTCGCGCACGTGGTGCACCCTCACTAGCAGGTGTGTGCTGTGTGCCTCCTGTGTGCCTCCGCAACCGTGCTGATGCGAAGAGAGGCGAACCATGCAGACTGAACCAATGACTACCGCGCTGCCATTGGCACGCGCTAGATTGCACACCGCCAAAGCACCCGCTGACCCGATGATGAGCATCGGGCGCAGCTTCACCTTGTTCGCAGTCATCCTGTGCCTTGCGCCCATCCCCTTGGCGATTGCTGTTGCGACTACAGCGAACTGGCCGCTTGGCTTCTGGGCGGAAGGGTTTACCCTGCGATGGCTGAGCGAGGGTTGGCAAGCCGTGCAGCCGTATGCTCTGTTCAGCCTGCTCACGGCGCTGATCGTGCTAGCGGTTGACTTGGCGATTGGGCTGCCTGCGTCTTGGGTGATCGCGCGACACAGCTTCCCTGGTCGACAGGTGCTGACTGCGCTGATCAACGTGCCGCTGGCAGTGCCCGGCATCGCCATCGCCTTGTCGCTGATCCTCGCCTATCCCCTAGCTCGCCCGAGCGGGTTGTTGCTCGTTGTCGGTCAAGTGGTGTACACCTTGCCCTTCCTGGTGGCGACGCTTGCCCCTGCTCTTGCGCAGCCAGACCTGATTGAGCGCGAAGCCGTCGCGCAGACGCTCGGCGCCTCAGCCATCCAACGGTTCTTCTTCGTTACCTTGCCCTCGATCCGCAGCGCCATGCTTGCCGCGCTGATCTTGGTGTTCACCCTTTCGATGGGCGAGTTCAACGTGTCGTTCTTCCTGTTCACCCCACTGAACAAGACGTTGCCTGTGGAGCTTTACTCAGCGTATATCACGGGACGGGTCGAGGTCGCTGCAGCGATCACGCTCATCTTTCTGGCTTTTGTCGTGCCGGCTGCCATCGCCATCGAACGGCTCGGCGGCAGCAAGATCGGACAAGCATGACTGCAAATCCTGCCTCGTTGTCCTTTGAGCACATCAGCTTTGCCTACAGCCAAGGTCGCCCTGTCGTGCGCGATGTGTGCCTGTCGGTGCGACCTGGCGAGATCGTTGTGCTGGTCGGCCCGAGCGGTTGTGGCAAGAGCACGCTGCTGAGGCTGGTCGCTGGGTTGCTGTTCCCGACCGAGGGGCGGCTGCTGATTGACGACGCAGACACGGGCACGCTGCCCCCTGAGAAACGCCAAGTTGGCTGGGTGCCGCAAAGCTATGCCTTATTCGAGCATCTGAGCGTGCGCGACAACATTGCCTTCGGTCTGCGCATGCGCGGCGCCGCCAAGCGCGAGATCGCCCAGCGTGTCGGGGAGATGCTCGAGCTGTGCCGCATCACCGAGCTTGCCGACCGCCATGTGCGCCAGCTCTCTGGCGGTCAGCGCCAGCGCGTCGCCATCGCCCGCGCGCTTGCTGTGTCGCCGCGCGTGCTGCTGCTGGACGAGCCACTCGCCGCGCTCGACCCACAGTTGCGCACCGCAATCCGCGCCGATCTCGAGGCGCTATTGCGCGCCAGCGGTGTGACCACCCTCTTCGTCACCCATGACCAGGCTGAAGCGATGGCGGTGGCTGACCGCGTGGCTGTGCTGCGCGAGGGTCGTGTCGAGCAATTCGGCACGCCTCAGATGCTGTGGCGCTCACCTGCCAACGCCTTCGTCGCGGAGTTCTTCGGTGGTGCGACGGTGCTCCCCGCCGAGCGCATAAGCGAGTTCTACGTTCGGATCGCGCCCGGGCTGGAAGCGCCAACTGCCTCACCCGTCCACACGGCGCGCTGCCAAGTCGCGCTAAGGCAGAGCGACCTAGAGATCGTGCCGCAGAACGGCACAGCCGAGTCGCTCGCACAGTTCACAGTCAAGGGCAGCGAGTTCAGCGGCGACGCGTTCAAGGTCACCGGCGAAGTTGCTGGCGCAGGTGTAGTGACGCTTTTGCACGATCAACCCGTTGTCACCGGTCAGACCTACCCAGTGCGCATCAGGGCGGGTCGCGCGCTCAGCGTGGTCGGGGAGTGAGCGCAGCGACAACGTCGCCGCACACGATACACAACGTGGACTCCATCACAAGCCAGACAACCGAGTTCATCGTGCTCGGCTGCCGCGCGGGGTCGCCCGGTGAAGGATCGGCAGCCTCAGGCTACCTGATCCGCCACAACGGGAGGACGATCCTGTTGGACTGCGGGCCGGGCGTGGTGATGGAGCTAACCCGGCTGGGGTTTGCTGATCATCTGGACGCCGTGCTCATCAGCCACGCGCACGCTGATCATTGCGCCGACCTGGTTGCGCTTGCCTATCAGCGACTCTTCCCCGTGCCGAAGCCACCCCTTCCCCTGTGGGGCGCAGCGCCAGTTCAGCAAGTGCTGGATGCGCTCGACGCTGTGTTCAGCATTCCCACCCTGCCAGCTCTGGCGCACCCGCTCAGCCGCGCCTTCGCCTTCATGCCGATCCCGACTGCCGCGCCGTTTGCCGTCGCTGACCTGCTCGTCGAGGCGACGCCGACTGTTCACCCCACGCTCACCTTTGCGCTGCGCTTTGCCGAGCTGGGGTTGGTTTACACGGCAGACGCCGCGCTGACCGACGAGCTTGCTGCGTTTGCTCACGGGGCGGCGCTGCTGGTGTCTGAGTGCACCTACCCCTCGGCAGACGGTCATGACCTGAACGGGCATGGGCACATGTCAGCGACGCACGCTGGGCAGCTTGGCGCGCGCGCACAAGCGCAGCGCCTGCTCCTGACGCACTTCTCAGCGCTGAGCGAAGCAGCGCTGAGCGCGCACATCGCAGCGGAGCAGTACTCCGGCGAGATCATCCTCGCCCACCCAAGCCTGCGGGTGAGCTTTTAGCTCGACCCCTATGATGCCCCTGCCAGCGAGCGCCCTTTCCACTGCGCTCGACCTGTGACTCGCCAGCGGATCGAGTTCAGCAAGATGCCCAGCCCGATGGCAATTTGGGCAGGGTAGAGCGCGCACAGCCACGCCGGCTGACCGAGCCGCCACGCGACCAGGGCAAAGTTAGCTAAGGTTAGCCCAACAATCGCTCCTGCAGCGGCGCGCGCGCTTGGGTCTAGCCCGGGCAAAGCCAACCCAAGCAGCGGAAGGTAGAACAGCAGCAGTGCGCTGGCGACGAACACAGCGCTCAGCGCGAACGAGCCTTTTAGGACGGCGAAGGCGTTCTTCGAGAAGCCCGCCACCATCTCGCCCCAGCCACGATACATGCGGCAGCGCACCCAGTCTGCATCGCCAATCGCAATTCGGTAGCCCGCGCGCTTGATCAGCTCGCCGAGCGAGACGTCGTCTAGGATTTTGGTCTGGATGGCGCGGTGACCGCCACAGGCGAAGTAAACGTCGCGGCGCACGAGCGCATACTGACCGATTGCCGCAGCGTTGCCCCAGTGCATGCTGCGCGTGTAGCGCAGCGCCCAAAACGAGACCACGTTGTAAATCATCGTGAACCCTGCCGGCACGAATAAACGCTCTGCCCAGCTCCCCAGCTCTTGCCTCGGGATCGCGCTGAACAGCGCAACGTTCAGCCCGCGCGCAGCAGCAAGGCCGCGCCGGATTGAGTCGTGGCGGTGCGCGGTGTCCGCATCAGTAAAAAGCAGCCACTCGCCCTGCGCTGCCTCAGCGAGGCGCTGGCAAGCCCGACTCTTGCCGTTGACCCCAGCAGGCAGCGGCTGGTCGGCGTGGATCACGCGCAACTGCGGGTGCTCTCGCGCTAGTTGATCAAGGATCGCTCCTGTTGCGTCGGTGGAGCCGTCGTTCAGCACGATCAGCTCATAATTCGGGTAGTCTTGCTCGAGCAGCGACCGAACGCAGCGCCCAATCGTGTGCGCTTCGTTGCGCGCAGGCACAAGCACAGAGACGAAGGGATAGTTCGGGAGAGGGCGCTTGGTACAACGTCGGGCGCGCTCGGCAAAGGCGATGTTCGCCAGCACGTTGAATAGCCCGAAGCTTGCGACCGCGAGCACAACGAGGAGCAGCAAGGCGATGACGCTCACGCAGCACGATTCTCCGCTTAGTTGCTGAGGGCAGAGTGAGCGCGCGAATCAACAGCACGGCGTGCGGTAGGCAGCGCCAAGCCGCTCAGCGAGCCAGTGCGCCATCGCCTGCATCGTGCGCTCGTCCAGGACGACGCTGGTGTGCGAGGCGTGCGGGACAACCAGCAAGGCGCGCTCGGGTTGGGCAGCGTCATAAAGCTGCTGCGCGTTGCTGAGAGGCACTGGACGATCCCATGCGCCGTGGATGAACAGCTTCGGGCGTGCGCCAGTGGCTCGCACGGCAGCACACACGTCGAACTGAGCGATGAGCTCGGGTAATGGCTCAGCAAGCCAGATGCCTTTTGCGCCGCGCCATTCGCCAAGGGCGTAGGCTGGCGAGGGGTATCGCAGCCAGGTGAGGTTAGGTGGCGTCATCAGGGCGAGAAGCTCGCGCAGCACTGTCCAGCGCGTGACTGGCGCAAGCGACACCGGTGTTGAGATCGAGACCACAGCGGCAACGCGCGGGTCACGCGCGGCAAGGTCGAGCGCCTGCGACCCGCCCAAGCTGATGCCCACGGCGCCAACTGCGCGCACCTCAGGCTGCGCGCACACCCAGTCCAGGGCAGCGCTTGCCGCGAGGCGGGCATTGCCCAGCGTCATCGGCACGTATTGGAGTTCGCCATGCCCTGGCGGGTCGTAGGTCAGGCAAGCGATCCCCTCAGCGAGCAAGCGCTCGAACAGGATTGCCTTGAAGATTCGGCGCGTATCGCCCGCGCCACAGATGACGAGTGCGACTGCCCCTGTCCATCGGCGCGGCACGAGCCAATCGGCTGGAACTTGCGGTGCAGCCGCAGACCGTCGCAGTGCAGCTACCTGCTGCGGGGTGAGTTTGAAGCGCTGCAGCGCTGGCTCGGGGATCGCCATCGGTGGCGCTGGGATATGGACGGCTTGTGCTGTGTGCGCCGCGTCTGCAGGCGGGTCAAACAAACGTCGAGTGCGCGGGGAGAGAGCCATCCGCGCATAAGCCTAACACGCTGCAAGTGCGAACTGTGTTGTCAGCTTGTAGGGGCAGCGAGTCTCTCGAAGGCAATGTTCTCCAGCACGACTTGCTTGAAAACATTTGGGTCGCCGAGACGTTCGCGTACGTCGAGGATTTCTATTCCAGCAATCCTGCCGTCGGCTGTATAGTCTATGGCGATGCCATCAGCGGCGTGTTGCGTTGTGACAGTGCCCTCTAGCAACCTGATATACAGCGCGTCTGCTTCAGCATCGTATGAGATCTTCATGTACGGTAGTATACGTAGGCAGTAACAACCACGATCCGACTCTCCTCCTCTGCAAAGATCGGGCGGACTTGCTTAGTAGCGTAGTATCTGCCGTTCCACAGTTGATGGTATGCGAAGTTTTTGCTGCACTCCCACCTGTTGCGGCGGGCAGGTTGCCACTCAGCAGTTCGAATCGTCGTGACGACCTCAGCGAGGCTTGCGCCTCGGTAGTGCATTTGCTCGAGAGCGTGTTGCGAAAAAGTTATTGCTTTGGCTTTGGATCGCTCTATAGCGCGGGTAGTTGTACAACATAAATGGCACGAGGGAACAGCTGTGAACGCAGTGCGGTCAAGGCGCTGCGGGAGCAATAAGGAGGCGACACTGAGCCACGAGGGGCGATCGTGGCCGGCCGATCGGTGGCGGCGACAGAAGGGAGGCTGGCGAGGTTGGGATGGGGATAAGCGGTGATCGCGTGAATGCACGGCAGGGCGTATCGCTTCGCCTCAGACCCCCGCTGGCATTGGCGGTAGGCGTGCACAGCGCACAACTGTGACACGCGCGCCTCTTCTGAACGCGCATCAACGCGCAGGTGCTTCGCTGTGTGTTGACAACCCTCCTGCTGTCCTGACTGTCCTGTCGAGGGCAGGGATGTGAGGTGAGGCGCTGCGTCAAGCAGTGCGTAGCCTAGACACGCTCCCCGCACTCGCCGCGACGTGATATACTTTGGACAGCGCTACCTTAGCTCAATCGGCAGAGCAATCGCTTCGTAAGCGATAGGTTTCGGGTTCGACTCCCGAAGGTAGCTTTCCCCTGTAGCAAAAGCACGCGTCAGCGCGCAACCTCCCAGGCGAGGTGTTGGATCTCCGGCAGGATGAGCTTGTCCATCGCAACTTGGACGGCATTTGGTGAGCCAGGCATAGATACAACGACCCGCCCGCGGTAAACCCCCGCAACAGCCCTAGATAGCATCGCCGCAGCGCCGACCTCGTTGAAGCTCAGCATGCGGAATAGTTCACCGAAGCCCGGCATGGTTTTCTCGAGCTTGCGCGCGATTACGTCGTAGGTGGTGTCCCGTGGCGCAATGCCCGTCCCTCCAGTGAACAACACCAGCCGCGCCTCCGTCTCGTCGATCACGCGGTCGAGCAACGCGCCGATCTGGTCTGGCTCGTCTTTGACGATGGTGCGGAAGACGACGGTGTGACCTGCAGAGGTCACCCGCTGCTCGATCAAGTCGCCGCCGGTGTCGTTCTCTCGGGTGCGCGTGTCGCTGACCGTAATGATGGCGACGGGGATAGCGCCGAGCCCTGCGGCAATCGCGCGGTGCTTTTCCGTAGATGCGCTGCTCATAGCTGCATGATACCTGCGCTTAGCGGCAGCACGCCCAGCCCGAACGCAGCGCACACTGCGCCGAGCTGCCCTCGCCTCTGCCTCCTCAAGAGAGTAGGCGGATGCCTTCTAGCGGCTGTGGTCTGAGGTCAGGGTTACAATCTGAGAAGGACTCTGCTTGCTGATGAGCGCGTTCAATCGGGTCTTTGTGGTCATCAGCTTGGGGCTGCTGCTGGTTGCTGGCGCGGTGTTTCTAATCGCGCCCGACGTTGTGGTTGGGTTAGTGCAGTCCCTGGCTGAGGCGCTTGACACAGCGCTGTTTGCTGAGCTCACGGAGGTTGGGCGGTTTGCGGTGCGGACGCTGCTTGCGCTTGGCTGGGTTGCTCTGTTTGCCCTGTTCATTTGGCTCGAGGTTCGCCGCGCTGGAACGCCGACGGTTGAAGTCGCGCGCTACACCGGCGGCAACACCATTCGCGTTAGCACAGCAGCGGTTGCCGACCGCGTCCGCGAGAACGTCGCCACTGTCGAGGGCATCTTGGGAACTCGTGTGTCCGTCGTCGGGCGCGACCGCGCTGTAGAGGTAAAGGTGGATGTCTTCGCTGAGCGCTCGGTGGACTTGATCACGAAGGCGGAGGAGATCGCTGCGCTTGTGCGCCGCGTTATTCAAGACGAGCTAGGGTTGAAGTTGGCGACGAAGCCCCAGATCTCCATTCAGCCGCACGATGGGCGGTTGGAGGTACAGCCCAAATTCCTGCGCCTGCCATTCCGTCCTGCCCCTCAACCTGCTCACCCCGTCCCCGTCCCAGCCTCCCCGCTGGCTGCGCTGGGTGAGCCGATCAAGCCAGCGGACCAACCGAAAGTCGCCTTGCCCCCTCGATTCGTATTCACTGAAGCTGATGAGCAGCTTGCTCGCGCGCTTGCGGAGACCGCGACCCGGTCATCAGCCCCGCCTGCGACTGATGAGCCTCAACCTACGCCACCTGTTTTAGCAGAGCCGGAACAGGCAACGCAGCCGACCGACAGCGCCCCCGAGATTGGTTCGCAACCGCCTGCCGAGCGCGATCTGGCACCTGAGAGCAAACCATCGGCTAAAACTGAGGCGAATGACCTCGATGCCAGCGAAGCCCGACGACACGCCTGAGACACAAGAGACAGCAACAGCATTGCCGTTAGAGGCGCAGCTCGAGGGGTTGCTTTTTGCTGCGGGCGAGCCGCTCTCAGTAACTGCGTTGGCTAGCGCATTGGGTGTGTCAGTCGCGGATGTTGAGCGCGCGTTAGATATCTTGGCAGACCACTACACCTCGCGCGGGGTGCGCCTCCATCGGCTCAACGGGCATGTGCGGCTGGTCACTGCACCCGAGCTGGCAGAGAAGATCCGCACCCTGCTCAAGTTAGAGCCTGCCAATCGGCTGTCCACGGCTGCGCTGGAGACGCTGGCGATCATCGCCTACACCCAGCCCGTCACCAAACCGCAGCTCGAGATGATCCGCGGGGTTGCGTGCGATGGCGTCCTGCAGACGCTGCTGGCGCGGAATTTGATCCGCGAAGTCGGTCGTGCTGAGACGCCTGGGCATCCTGTCCAATACGGGCTGTCGTTTGAGTTCTTGGAATACTTTGGGCTGCCTAGCCCAGACGCGCTGCCGCCTGTGGAACGGTTGGATGTCCTGCCTCTCTCGTCCCGCGCCCCCAGCCCTGCTCATCCAGCCTCTGGCGAGGGCTGACGAAGAGAGTTGTGCGTCGCTGGCGGTGCGCTTGCAGCAGTTTCTCTCCCGCGCTGGTTTCGGGGCACGGCGCAAGTGCGAGGCGCTGATTGCGCAAGGGCGCGTCACCGTCAACGGGCAGGTGGCTCGCCTCGGCACGGTGGTTCGCCCCGGCGACGAGGTGCGTCTCGATGGTCAGCTTGTTCATGCGTTGCAGCCAAAGGTATACGTCGCGCTCAACAAACCTGTCGGCTATGCCTCAGACCGCAGCGACCCAACTGCGAAGACGATGTTTGAGTTGGTGGATCTGCCCATTCGCCTGTTTGGGGTGGGGCGACTGGACAAGGACAGCGATGGCTTGATCTTGCTCACCAACGACGGTGACTTCGCCTATCGGCTGACCCATCCGAGGTTCGAGCACGAGAAGGAGTATCGCGTGGTCGTTGAAGGCGTGCCCGACGATGCCTCGCTAGAGCGCTGGCGGCGTGGGGTGAAGCTGCCGGGCGAGACACGCCCAACCGCGCCATGCCGAGTGGAGATCACCGGCGTAGCTCGCCAGGGCGGGCAGCCGCGCGCGACGCTGCGCGTCATCATGCACGAGGGGCGCAAACGGCAGATTCGCCGCACAGCCGCGCTGCTCGGTTACCCCGTCATTTCGCTCACCCGAGTTCGCATCGGCACGGTGACCCTTGAAGGGCTAAAATCAGGTCAGTGGCGCTACTTGAGCGCTGCGGAGGTGGCGCAGCTCTTGGAGTCCGCAAGCGGACAGGTGTGAGTGCTCGAGCAGCGGTATGACGCAATCTTCTCTGCCTCGCCTACAGTCCATCGCCATAGACGGTCCGGCTGGCTCAGGCAAGAGCACGCTCGGGCGCGCCTTGGCGCAGCGGCTGGGCTTTCTCTACTTCGACACTGGCGTGATGTACCGCGCAGTCGCGCTGGCGGCGCTGGAGCGTGGTCTAGCCAAGGATGATGAGAACGCTATCTCGCAGCTTGCAGAGACGCTTGTCATCGAGGTTCTCCCGCCTGACGCTGAGGATGGGCGCGCGTACACGGTTCGCATTGATAGTCGGGACGTGACCTGGGCGCTGCGCGCGCCCGAAGTGGAGGCGATCGTGGGGGTTGTCTCCACCTATCCGCGCGTCCGCACTGCGCTCGTGCGTCAACAGCGTCGGATTGCTCAGAGGGGCGCGGTGGTCATGGTAGGTCGGGACATCGGCACAGTTGTCCTGCCCGAGGCAGATTTCAAGATTTACCTCGACGCTTCGCCGGAAGTGCGCGCAGAGCGGCGCGTGCGCGAGCTGCGTGCGCGCAACATTCAAGCTGACTACCAAGCTGTGCTCGCCAACTTGCGCCAACGCGACTACCTCGACACGCATCGCGCAGACTCCCCGCTTCGCCCCGCCCACGACGCCGTTATTGTGGACAGCACCCACATGGACGCTGAGGACACGCTGGATTACGTGTGGCGTCTGCTCATGGAGCGCGCTGCGCTTCACTTTGGTCGGTAGCCCAATGTCGGTATCGCTGCCAGAGATCAAGCCCCGTTCGCGCTTCACGCGGCGCTGGAGCTGGAACAAGCGCGCGCCGCTGCGGGGTTTCTACAACGCTTGTCTGCGCCTTTTCCAGCGCACGTTGATGGACTACTGCATCACCGGTCTGGAGAACGTGCCCCCAAGCGGCGGGGCGATCGTGATGATCAACCACATCAATTTTTGGGATCCGCTCGTGGTTATGCCCTCGTTGGGGCGCGACGTTATCCCCATGACCAAAGTTGAGGCTTGGGAAAGCCCGTTACGCTGGTTTGTCACATACTATGGCGCTATCCCCGTGCATCGCGGCGAAGTGGACACCGCAGCGATCCGCGCGGCGACAGAGGCGCTCAACGAGGGCTTTCTGGTGTTGATCTCGCCCGAAGGCACGCGCAGCCCAACAGGCGCGCTCATCCGCGCCCAAGAGGGGATGGCATATCTGGCGACACGCACCAATGCCCCCATCCTCCCCGTGGCGATCCAGGGCACACCTGACATCTTCCCCTCGCTCAAGCGGCTGCGCCGCGCCCGCGTCCAGGTGACGGTCGGGCCGCTCTTCACGTTGGACACAGGGGGTCAGCGCCCCGACCGGGCGATGCTCGCGCAGCTCACTGACTACGCCATGCGCCGGCTTGCTGCTTTGCTGCCCCCACACATGCGCGGCGCATACGCCTGACCTCGCCGGGCGCAGTGCGCTGCTGCCAGACACCCCCGTATTCTGCGCGCGCCCTGCCGAAAGATACAATCCGCGCCGCAGGCATGTTGAAGCTACGTGCGCTTCTCCTCGCCTCTGTGCTAGGGATCGTCCTTTCAGGGTCAGCCTGCAGTCGCGCCAGCTTCGACCAAGCCGCAGCTCGACCAGCAACAGTGCTCACCGTTGCTGCTGCCTCGGACTTGCGGGGCGCTCTTGATGAGATCGCAGCAGAGTTTGAGGCGCAGACAGGCTATCGGGTCCGTCTGCTGTTCGGCTCGAGCGGGCAGGTTGCTCAGCAGATTGAGAACGGCGCGCCCTACGATGTGTTTGCGTCGGCTAGCCTCGCCTTCATCGAGCGCCTTGCCCAGCAAGCGCTGATTGACCCAGGCTCGATTTCGCTTTACGCAAGAGGGCGGATTGTGCTGGCGACGAACAAACGAAGTGGTGTCTCCGTGCAAAGCCTCGGGGCGCTTGCTGACCCTGCGATTCGGCGCGTTACCATTGCTAACCCAGCGCATGCGCCATACGGGATTGCGGCGCGCGAGGCGCTGATCCATGCCGGGGTCTGGGAGGCTGTTCGCCCGCGGCTCGTGTTGGCGGAGAATGTGCTTCAGGCGTCGCAATATGTGCAGACGGGTGACGCGCCAGTCGGCATCATCGCGCTGTCCATCGCTGTTCAGATGAAGGACGAAGTTGAGTTCGTGCTGATTGATGAGTCTGCGCATGCGCCCCTGCGCCAAGCCATTGGCATCGTCAGCCGCTCGATCAACAAGGACGCCGCGCAGCAGTTCATCCAGCTTGTGGTGAGCGAACAGGGGCAGGCTGTGCTGCGCCGATATGGATTCGAGCCGCCCGCCGCGCCCTGAGGGATGTTCCCAGACCGCGAGTGGACGCCGCTGGAGTTGTCGCTGTGGATCTCGGCTTGGGCGGCGGTAATTGTGTTGCCGCTCGGGACAGCGCTGGCATGGCTGTTCGCGCGCAGCCGAGGGCGGCTGCTCTGGCTGTTTGAAGTCGTCACCATGCTGCCGCTAGTGCTGCCGCCGACGGTGCTAGGCTACTACCTGCTCCTTGCCCTGGGGCGGCGAGGACTTGGGCTGATCCTCGAAGATGCACTCGGCATTTCGTTCATCTTTTCTTGGCAGGGCGCGGTCATCGCCGCGGCGATCTCGGCTTTGCCGCTCGTGGTGCAGACGGTAAAGCCGAGCATCCTCGACCTCAACCGCGAGATTGAGGACGCTGCGCGCGTGGACGGCTGCGACGAGATACAGGTGTTTCGCTACGTCACGTTGCCGCTGATCCGCACGGCGCTGATCAGCGGCAGCATTCTTGCGTTCTTGCGCGCGCTGGGCGAGTTCGGTGCAACCTTGATGGTCGCTGGCAACATCCCTGGTCGCACGCAGACGCTTGCGATGGCGGTTTACGACGCTGTGCTGGCGAACGACTTGGAGACAGCAGGGCAGCTCGTCGCGCTGCTGTCGGTGATCACCTTTGTCTTGCTCATCGTCGCGCTGCGTTTGGGCGAGCGCCTGCGCACGAGGTGAGCGTTGGGTGAAGCCGATTCGTGCGCTGCGCAGAGACAATCCTGTCCGCGCCATACATGCCCTCTTAGGCTTCTATAACCAAAATCTGGTTGAATGCTTGTAGATTTCGGTTAGACTGTAGCGCTGGAGTCAGACTAGAGGTCAGGAGGATTGAGACGAGATGCTGTTCTTTGACCCGCTCTATCTTGTGTTCGCGCTGCCGGGGCTGCTCCTGGCGCTGTGGGCACAATGGAAGGTGCAGAGCACGTTCAACAAGTATGCCCAAGTGCCGACAAGCACAGGCGTCACTGGGCTGCAGGCGGCGCGCTTGCTGATCAGCCGCAACATGCTGAGCGTTGACTTGACCGAGACGCCTGGCGAGCTGACAGACCATTACGACCCAAGCAGCAAGACTGTTGCGCTGTCGCAGAGTTCGCTGCACAACTCAATCGCCTCAGTCGCTGTTGTCGCCCACGAGATAGGGCACGCAGTGCAAGACCAAGAGGGCTACTTCGCGCTGAAGCTGCGCGGCGCGATTGTGCCGATGGTGCAGGTGGGCGGTTGGGTCGGTCCGATCCTGTTCATGATCGGCTTGCTGTTCAGCATCGGTCCGCTGGTCACGCTTGGTTTGATCGCCTTCGCGCTCGCAGCCGCCTTTGCCATCATCACGCTGCCTGTCGAGTTCGACGCGAGCCGTCGCGCGCTGGCAATGCTGCAGGCGAACGGGATCTTGATGCCCCACGAGCTGGATGGCGCCAAGCGTGTGCTGGACGCAGCGGCGCTGACGTATGTGGCGGCTGCTGCACAAGCGATCACCCAACTGCTCTACTTCATTTTGCTGGCAACGCGCGCCCGCGAGGAGTAAGCGCACGCGGACAAGAGTGAAACGGGGCGCTTCTGGCGAGACGCCCCGTTTTTCATTCCCGCAGAATGAGCACACGTGGCGCAGGCGCTGGCGCGCCGACCTCGCGCGCTGCTGCAGGAGCTGCGCCGAAGACATACACCGTCTGCCGCGCCCCAGATGAGAAGGCGCGCTGCCCAATCCGCGCCAGCACTGCACCTGTGGCAGCGTCGCGCAGCTCAAGGGCATACCTGCCTGCGGTGAATGTGTTCGTCTGCGCCTCGCCAAACGGCACGCCCGCTATCAGCGGGCTGCCGTCGGTGCGCGTCAAGCTAAGCACAGGGAAGCCCGGTGCCAAGTGCATCAAGCGCAAGGTGAACTGACCGCGCGCTGCACGAGTCAATTGTGGGAACACGAGCACGCGGGGCGCAGTCGAGAGATCGGCGAGCACGATCAATTGACTCTGGTTGCGGGCAAGGGGCACGTTCGTCGCCAAGAGCGGCGAGGTTGCTCGATCAGCGCCAGCCGGAAAGGCGCGCACAAGCATGGACTCGGCAGAGATGCCCCAAGTGCTGCTGAAACGGGTGTGCGTCAGCCCGCGCGCGATGCGCACGCGGTTGCCATAGACGTCCACTGCGCCGAGATCGGGGATCGCGTGTAGCACACGGAATCGCGCTGCGTCAGCCCTCGCGTGCGCCTGCTGAAGCGCGCTGCCCGCAGGGGCGAAGCCACCAGCCAGGGCGAGCAAGGATCGCAGGAAGGCACGGCGGGTTGATGGCATTCGTCGTTGGAGACAGCAAGGTGTGCTTGCTAATCCGATTTGCGAATTACGTCCACGCCGACGTAGGGGCGCAGCACCTCGGGCACGACGACGCTGCCGTCGGGCTGCTGATAGTTTTCGAGCACGGCAATCATCGTCCGTGGCAGCGCCAAGCCACTGCCGTTCAAGGTGTGGACGAACTCAGCTTTGGCGCCGCGCTCACGGCGAAACTTGATGTTTGCTCGCCGAGCTTGAAAGTCGCCCGTGTTGCTGACGGAGCTGACCTCGAGCCATTCCTGCACACCGGGCGCCCACACCTCGAGGTCATACGTCATGCGCGCAGCAAAACCCAGGTCGCCCGTGCATAGGAGCTTGACGCGGTAGGTCAAGCCAAGTGCGCGCAACGTCGCCTCCGCGTCTTCGCGCATGCGCTCCAAGTAGTGATCGCTCTCCTCGGGAAGAGTGAAGGCATACATCTCGACCTTGTCGAATTGGTGACCGCGCTTGATGCCGCGCACATCCTTGCCAGCGCTCATCTTCTCGCGGCGAAAGCAAGGGGTGTAGGCAGCGTAGAGCTTGGGTAGCTCGTCGGCGCTGAGGATCTCGTCGCTGTGCAGCCCTGTGAGGGGCACCTCAGCCGTCGGCACCCACCAGAAGTCTTCCTCGGCGTCGTGATACAGGTTGTCGCGGAACTTGGGCAGTTGACCAGAGGCAAACAGCACCTGGGAGCGCACCATGAAGGGCAGGTAGCGCTCCTCGTAACCTTGCTGCCGACGTAGGTCGAGCATCCAGGTGATCAAGCCGCGCTGCAAACGCGCGCCAAGCCCGTTGAGCACGTAGAAACGACTGCCGCTCAGCTTTACCCCCCGCTCAAAGTCGATGATCCCGAGCTGCTCGCCGATTTCCCAGTGCGGCTTGGCGGGGAAATCGAGCGGCGGCAGCGTGCCCTGCTCGGTGCGCACGACGACGTTGTGCGACTCGTCTGCCCCAATCGGAACGCGCGGGTCTGGCAGATTGGGCAGCTCGCCGGTCAATTCGGCAAGCTGCGCCTCAATCTTGCCCAGCTCAGCCTCGAGCGTGGCGATCTCGTCACCGACGCGGCGCATCTCGGCTTTCTTTGCCTCGCGTTCGGCTTCGTCTTTCATGCGCCCGATCTCTTTGCTGACCGTGTTGCGCAAGGCGCGGAGCTGCTCTGAGCGCGCGATGATCTCGCGCCGCTGAACGTCAAGGGCGAGGATTGCGTCCACGGCGCTGGGGTCGCTCCCGCGGTTGACGAGTCCCTGTCGAACGATGTCGGGGTTGTGGCGGATGAGGTTGATGTCCAGCATTGGGTCGCGTCAGCAGTGTTGTTCGGCAGTGCTTGTTGGGGAATGTCCAGACTCGAATGCATGGTGCGCAGTGGGTTGCTCTGCCCATACCCCTGCGACTCTTCCCCTCAGGACGAGGGGGCGAGGGCAGTGGGACAAACCCTGCCGCGCATTCATCCAGTCACTCCTAGGTGTTGAGAGCATGTGTTTACAGCTGAATGCCGAGCTCGCGCAGGCGCGCTTCGATCTGGGCTAGGCGCAGACGCTCGGCTTGTAGTTGCTGCTCCGCAGCTTCCGCGCGTTGGCGCTCAGCTTCCGCGCGCTGCCGCTCAGCTTCCGCACGTTGGCGCTCAGCCTCAGCGCGCTGGTATTCGGCTTCCGCTCTTGTTGGGACGAGCGCCCCGTTCTGGTCGTATAGGCGCAGCCACTGGGTGTGCACTTCGCCATATTCCCCTTCCCACACGCCAAGCCAAGCGCCAAGTACCTCGCTCCACACCCACCCGCGCGCGTCTGGCACAAGCGGCTGATAGCGCTCACCTGGCTGAGGCAATCGCCATGCGTAAAGCTCTGTCTGCGTGCACTCCTGAGTTGGGTCTGGTCCAAAGCAGACGTACTCGCGCACGCGCAAGGTCTGCTCGTAAATCTGCTTTTTGCGCCCGAGGTCTTCGGCGCGCGTGGACTCAGATAGCAGCTCCACGACCAAGTCCGGCAGGCGTCCGCCTTCCAGCCAGGCTTTCCAGCAAGGGCGCACGCGCTGTCCATCCACGTCTTTGACAACGAACACATCGGGGCCTTTGAAACTCAGCCTCTCAACCTGGTCTGCTCTGAAGTAGACGAACATGTTGCCGCCGACGAAGAAATCATCTCGTCCGCGCCAGAGCTGATGGACGCAATCGTAGAGCAGGTTGATCTGCAGCCGATGCCAGACATTCTCCAAGGGAACCCCATCCTCGCAGGGTGGATCAGGCACCATAAGCGTCTGTGGGTCTTGCACGACTGAATCGGTCAGGCTAGTTCGCGCTGGGGGTGTTGCCTGCACCTGCATGCGCCTATTCTATGCCTGCCTGTAAAGAGAGGCGTTCATGACTGCGGAGCGGAGCGCATCGCCTTTGCGCGGCGCAGCAACAAGCTGCGCACGCCTTGTGCAACGGCTGTGGCGCTGACTGTGTGCGTTGAGCAGATGCAGGTTGCGTGGGCTGTCACTCGGTCTCCGTCGAACGTGGTTCGTTCAGCGCTAGGCGTGCTCGCAGCGTGTAAATCGGTCCGGTGGGCGTGAGTTGGCTTTGGTAGAGCGCTAGTGCATCCGCACGCATTGGCGTCTGTGCAACCGGAAAGCTAAGCCGTGCGGTCGATGGGAAGCCCTCGCGGAGGCGTCCGAGCGTGATGTGTCCGTTGAAAGGCTTGCGCTCAGCAGGCAACCCAGCCGCTTGAGCAATTCGCTCGGTCAAGTCAGCAAGGGCAAGCAGGGAGGGGGTTGGCTGCACCAGGCAGGCGATAGCGCGCGGGTGGCGCGGCGCGGGGAAGAGGCGTGGCTCGGTGATGCGCAAATCAAGCGCACCGAAGCGCTGGGCTTGCAGCGCGTCTGCCAAGCGCTGAAGCAGCTCGCGCTCGCGCGCGACGCTAATCTCGCCGAGAAAGCGCAGGGTGAGGTGCAGATTCTCCGCGGCAACCCACTTCACTTGGTCTGCCCACGGCTCATTCAGCAGCCTGTGGCGGTATCCGCGCAGCACAGACAGCGCCGCTGGGTCGGGGTCAAGGGCGATAAAAGCCCGAAATGTCCTGCTTGCCTGGTCTGAAGTTTGTGTCACTGCTGGGGCAATTGTCTCGCTCGCGGCGTCGGGGAAGTATGGTCACTCCCTCAGAAGGCGCTGACGATCCCCAAGCGTTGAACTGCGCTCAGCACATCGTCAATAGGCGTCTCCTGGGTCAGCGCGGCACCAAGAGGGTCTTCGATATCGTCTTCGCCAAGCAGGACACGGAAGGTGTTCAGCACGCCGTAGCTCAGCGCCTCGAGGTCATATCCTCCTTCGAGGACGAGAACCATGCGGCCGCTGCACACAGCCTCGCTGAGGTCGCGCAGCACGCGGATGATGCGCCCGAAACCAGCTAGCGAGAGCTGCATGTGGGCAAGGGGGTCGCGCCAGTGCGCGTCAAACCCTGCCGAGATAATCAGCGCTTGCGGGCGGAAGCGTTCTGCCAGCGGCGCGATCACCTCGTCGAAGACCTGAGCGTAGGCTAGGTCACCTGCACCCGCGGGCAGGGGGATGTTGACCGTCGTGCCTTTGCCCGCGCCCTCGCCGCGCTCGTGCAGGCTACCCGTGCCAGGGTACATCCCCCAGCCGTACTCGTGCACTGAGATAAAAAGCACGCGCGGGTCATCGTAGAAGATCGCCTGCGTGCCGTTGCCGTGATGCACATCGAAGTCAACGATCATCACGCGCTCCGAGGCAGCGTTGCGGTGGTTACGCACGGCTGAGGGTGACCAACTCAGGTCATGCGCGGGATGAATCTCGCCCAACGCGCTCAGCGCCGCGAAAGCGACGTTGTTAAACAGGCAAAACCCCTCCCCGTGGCTTGGGAAGGCATGGTGTCCTGGGGGGCGAACCAGTGCGAACGCGCGCTGAACTACACCCGATATGACGGCTTCTGCAGCAGCGATGCTTGCCCCAACGGCAAGAGCTGCGGCTGAGAAGCTTGCTTTGTTGAGATAAGTGTCTGGGTTCAAGCTCCCGCCGCCGCGCTCAGCGAGCGCGTACACCCGCCCTACATACGCTGGCGCGTGGATTGCGGTCAAGTCCTCGAAGCCTGCTGCCGTAAAGGCAATCGGCTGCAACTGATCCCAAACCTCGCTGGCGCGCAGGCGGTTGACAATCGCGCGCAGGCGCCGGCTGTTCTCTGGGTGTGCGGGATGGTCGTGCTCGAGAAAGAGCGGGTCGTAGAGCAGCCCGATGGACATACTAGCTACGCTGCGCGGCTCGCGCGCTGCTTGACTGGGTCGCGCAGCAGCGTGAGCACGAGGACACTGCCGAGCGCGAGGATCACTGCGTTTGCGATGAACGGGCCGCTGTGATCAATGTCATAAAGCGCGCCCATGGCTACAGGACCGATGATCTGCCCGACAGACTGCGCCAAGGTATACAGACCGAAGCCTGTGCCGCGGTGCTTGCCACCCGTCATGTCAGCGACCAGCGCTTGTTCCGCAGGCACGGCTGCCGAGTAGCACGCTGCCTCGAGCGTGGCAAAGACCATTAGCACGCCGATCGCAAGCGCAGGATTTGGGGAGAGCACCGCTAAGAAGGGGATCGTCAGCGAGAACAGCCCGCTGATGGACAGTCCGATGACAATCGGCGGCTTGCGCCCGACGCGGTCAGCGATTCGTCCCAACCGCGAGGGCAGGAAAGCCCAGATCAGCGCTGCTGGCAGGTAGGCTAGGACGATGAAGATCAGGTTTTGCGTCAACCGGTCGTTGATGTAAACCAGGATGAACGGCGAAAGCCCATACGACGAAGCCATCGTCAAGGTCACAATCGCCATCAGGCGAAAGAGCTGCGGGTCAATTGTCCGGCTCAGCTCAAGCGGCTCTGCTTGTGCGAGCGCCCACTGCCGCGTCTCAGGGACTCGCTGAACAGCCCAGATTGCGCTGATCAGGGTGCCGAGGGAGAACAGGCTGAATACGGCTGTCCACACGTCTTGGGTGATGATCAGCTCGCCCTGAACGTTGAACCCCAGCAAGAGCAGCACAGGCAGGGCGATCAAGCCGCCCAAGATGCCGCCGCGATACTGTGCCTCCTCAGTGTAGCCAAAGCTCGAGCCGCGCCCCGCCTGCCGCGCTAGATCAGCCGTCATGGTGTAGGAGGACAGCAGCAGCACGCCAAGCGCAAAGCCCTGAAGCGTCCGCGCTGCAAAGAGCATGTTGACGGCGAAACGCGCGTCGGCTTGCCATACCATCCCCCCAAGCGACACAGTGAACTCGCGAGCGGCAGCAAACGTCAGCATCGCAATCAGCATCAGCACAGTGGCTGCAACCAGGAACGGCTTGCGACCGATCCGATCCATGCTGCGTCCGATGATCGGGCGGGCTATCGCTGCCGTAAATGCTGGAATGGCAAACAACAAACCGGTCTCCGTGCCGCTCGCGTTGAAGTTGCGCGAATACAGCGGCAATGCAACGACCAACGCCGTCGTCGCCAGCGAAGCCAGACGAATGACCTGTTGGAGCTGCTCGAGCGCGTAGCGAGCGGCAACCTCCTGAAGCAGCGCTGGTGACTGAACCACTCGCTCTTCCGAGGCGCTCTGTAGCACAGGTTGCATTTGAGTCACCGCATTGTAACCCCCTGCCCCCTCAGTTGTTCCGAATCTAATCAGTTGGTTGCTCGTGCGCGAGGGCGATACAGCATCCGAGTGCGCGCAGCGCGCTTCTATCTAGGACGCATCTGAGGAACGCGCAGGGTGCGCCCGGCATCTCGGCGCTGCCGATGCGAGGCTCGCATTCCCGGAGGGACAAGGCAATCTGTGCGGTATCCTCGTGTTCGTGGACGCAGGCGTGCTGCAATTCCCCTTGGCGATGCTGCTGACCACGCTCGGCGTTAGCGCACTTGGATTTGGGTCGGTGACGCTGGTGCGGTTCTGGCACTTTTACAGCCACGCGGAGCGCACAACAGCAACGGTTGTTGGCTCGGGCAAGGGGCGCCTGTTTCGCTTTCAGACGCGCAACGGCGAGATGGTTGAGTTGCCTGCGATGGCTGGTGCGGAGCGCTTCGCCGAAGGGGAGGTCGTGAGTGTGCTCTATTCGCCCAGTGACCCCACTGACGCTCGCTTGGATCGCGCGTTCAAATGGTGGCTGCTGCCTGCTGCCCTTCTAGTGGTCGGTGCAGCGCTCTCCGCGGCAGGCTTGAGCCTGCTTGTTGGTGCGATTGCAGCGTTCAACTAGCCTGCCTCTGGGGCTAGCTGGCTCTCGGCTGCTTGCACTTCAGGGGCAGGTGCCGGCGCACTGGGAAGCAGCGCGCGCCATGCTTCGTCCAAGCCATCCTCGGTGACGCCGTAGAAGACAACGACCTTACCGTGGGCGTCGCGCATGGCGAGATCGGCGCGCATTTTGCCAGCGCGCATCTCGTAGCTCAGCACCGCTCGGTTGCCCTGCCAAGGGATCGCTGCTTCGTCTAGAGGCTCAAGATGCCGTTGAATGGCGTATAGCCACAGGTCGCGCGCGCTCTTGTGCGTGACGTTACGGATAATCGAGTTGTTGCGCAGATCGCGGATAGTGAAGTAGTGCAGCCCATCGCGTAGCTCGTGGGCGACGACTTGGACGCCTGTGCGTGGTGCGCCAAGCAGCGGTGGCTCAATCGGTGTGGCGGAGGGCGCTGGCTCTGCTTGGGATGGGGTAGGGGAGGGCGTGTTGTCGGGCGCGCGCTCGACCTTCGGCGCCGGCGGCATTGGCACTGCGGGTTTCGGCTTCGGCGCAGGCGGATGCTGTGGCTTCGGTTTCGGCGGCGTGTGTGCCGATGGCGTTGATGCTTGGGCTGCTTTGACGTAGCCTCGACGGGCGATGGCGACGATTTCATCGCGCGTGGCTTTGCGGGTGGTCGCGCCATCGCGAATGTAGAAAGCCCCGTCGAGCATATAGGGGGCGTCGTCACCAGCCGGCACTGTGAGCTCGATCACAGTTGTGGCGTTCACACGGCGCGGTGTGATCGCTGGCTTCAGCGCAGGCTGAATCCGCGCCGCGATTGCCTCGTTGAGCGCCTGTATAGCTTGCGCTGGGGCATCTACGCCGGCAGCTCGCTCATTCGGGTTTGCGCTGCACCCGATGTAGATCACGCCGCCCTCCGCGTTTGCCATTCCGCACAAGTCACACAGCACAGCCTGGAGGGTCGCAGCCAAACGCGCTGATCGGCGCGGCAGCGTAGGGTGAAAGGCAACTTTCAGACCTGGCCCGTCGCGCTGAGCAGCCGCCAGCGGGTCTTCTGGCAGGTCAAGTACGTCGAAGACAGGGCGAACATGGTCGAAAAGTCGGCTTTGCAGCAGTTGGCGCAACGCGGCGAAGCTCACCTCCTCCAACAAGAACTCGGTGCAGCGCTCGCCGACGCCGAGGCGCTTTGGCGCACTCTTGCTTGCGGCTAGCCGATGCGCGTCGCTGCCCTGCACCGCGAACATCCGCCGAGGATATTCGGGGCGTGTGCCGCTGAACAACTGCGCGCTGGAATGTCGCCCGCGGTCGAGGTCGGTGAACTCAATCGCGTGCAAATGTGGGTCTTGGGTGAAAGCGATGCGGGTCTGCCCGCCGATGTTGAAGCCGCGCATCGAGACGCCGTTGGACGAGTTTGCATGAGCAGCGATGACGATGCCGCCTGACTCGTCAATCAGCTTGTATGCAGTGAGCACGTCGCTCGTTGCCCCTGCCTCAGTTAAGCCCTGGTCGAGCACCGACGACGGCACGCGCAAGTCCATCAGGATGCGCTCGATGTCGCGCAAAGGCATTGTTGGCGGGAAGATGCCAAGCACATGGAAACCGAAGGTGGCGGTGAACTCGAAGCCGGGCAGCACCAGCACCTTGTGCAGCAGGCGGCGATACTCGTTTAGCCGCCCCTGCTCCTCAGGGTGAATGCGACCGAGCCGCTCGAGGAACTCCAGTTGTTTGATCTCCTCGTGCATTGCTCGGTACCCATTCACCGTGTTGTGGTCAGTGAAGGCGAGGATGCGCACGCCGCGCCGCTCCGCCTGGCGCAGGATGTCCAGGTAGGACACGCCTGGTTCTTCGTAGTCATGGGAGGCAGGCGTGTGAACGTGCAGGTCTGCGCGCACCCAAGTTTTGTTCGATGGTGCAGTTGTCGGGCTATCTGTGTTGGTGCGCGCGCGGTTGCGCTTCTGGGAGGTTGTTTTGCTTGCTGTCGGCTTGTCTGCAACAGCCGTGTGTTGCACTTGCTGCGGCACTGACTTTGCCTTGTGATTCGATGGCATGCTAATCCGCGTTTTGCGCTAAGGATTAAACCCGAGCAGGATTAGAACAACGTGAGCAGCAGTAAAGGGACAAGTCAAGATGTGCCGTGTGAAGCGATCTATCCCCTCACTCGTTCGTTGCGTACAGTACGAACTCTATGGTTGAAGTGCAGGAACTGAGCGTTTGCTGGAACGGGCAGCCTGCGCTGGAGTCAGTCACGCTCAGCATTCCGATGGGCAGTTGCTTCGGCTTGGTTGGTCGGTATGCGGATGGAGGTGCGCTGTTGCTGCGCGTGCTCGCCACCCTAGCCAAACCAACCCGCGGCGATGCCTGGGTAGGTGGGCACTCGGTTCGCACCGCGCCACAACAGGTGCGCGCACAGATTGGCTTTGCCTCGGCTGTGCCCATCATGGATGAAGATCTGAGCTGCGCTGAGTACTTGACGCTGTTCGCTGCATGCTATCGCGTGCCGGCTTTCGAGCGCGCTGCGCTGGTTGACGACTTGCTTGCGCTAGCGGAGCTGACCCATTGGCGGGACAAGCCAATCAAGCTGCTCACGCCACCGATGCGCAAGCGCCTTGACTTGGTTCGCACTCTCGTCAACGATCCGCCCGTGTTGCTCCTAGAAGAGCCTTTAGCGCTGCTCGACCCTCGTGCTCAGCAGGAGCTGCAAGGATTGCTACGCTCATTGAGCGACTTAGGCAAGACTGTTGTGCTGACTTTGCCCAACCTAGCGCTGGCTCAGGGGCTGTGCACCCATGTCGCGTTGTTCAACGCCGGGCGGCTCGAGGCGGTTGGGACGACCGAAGGGGTGCTCGCCCAACACCCGCCGCTGCGCGTTATCCTCGTGCGCATGCTTGGCGATGTCTCACTCGCGCTCAGCCAGTTGCAGAATGCGCGGGGGGTTGTTGCCGTCGAGACGCCTTCGTCCGCAGCTCCAGCGCAGACACTCAAGATACTGCGCGTGCGCTTCGATGGCGGATACGCAGAGGCGAAAGCCCTGTTGCGGCAGCTTCAACACAGCGGCATCCAGCTCGTCTCGTTTGAGGAAGAACGGTGAGCTCGCTTGAGGCAAGTGTTCTAGAAACACGCCGCGCCCAGCGTGACTGGATTCACCCCTTGCTCGCCTATGAGCTGAGGCGGCGAGCACAGCACCCTACCTTCACCCTGCTGCTCGGTATGTGGCTTGCCCTGATTATCGGGAGCGCGCTGCTGATCTACCTTGTAGGGCATGTCGGCGCGCAATTTGACCCTGAAGCACTGAGCGGGATTGCCCCGAGCGCAGCACTGACGATGGCTGTGTTGTGCATCGCGCTGGCAATTTTTGTCTCACCTGGCTTGACCAGCACAGCATTCTGCAGCGAGCGAGTGCGCGGGATGCTGCGCTTGTTGCACCTGACGCCGGCTGGGATTGCGGGTGCGGTGTGGTTCAAGCAGCTCGCTGCTTGGAGTGTGACAGTTGTGCTGCTTGTCATGCCGCTGCCCGTTGTTGGGCTATCGTTGGTGCAAGGTGTGCCAGAGCAGCCTGTTGTCCTTATTGCAACTGCCAGCATTGCGCTGTCAGCAAGCTGGCTTTTCTGCGCGCTTGGCTTGTTCTGCTCTGGGTTTGTGCAGCGTCGCGCGCTCGCCACAGCCTCAGCATATCTGGCTGCGGTTGGGATCAGCTTTGCTCTGCCGGCGATAGTGGCGGTCAACCTTTTTGCTCTGTTAGCGGACCTACCCTGGGTGCGAGGCGGCATCTTAGGCGCAGCCGCTGACCTCATCGGATGGGCAGGTCTTTCGCTGAGCGCGCCAAGTGCAGCCGTGCTCACTCTGGCTGATATGCTCGATGACAACCCTGTTTCCTTCTCGAACACGATAGTCCTGCGTGGTGCATGGAGCTGGGTTTTCCTGAGCGCAGCCTACTGGGTCGCAGGAACTGCACTCGTGGGGTTAACCGTGCGTCGGTTGTGCCGTGTCGTTGAAAGCGGCTAGCAGAGGGCACGTGACGACGCTTGTTGCGCTCGGCGCGTATTTGCTCAGCGGCACCGCAGGCTACCGCCAAGCCGGGGTGCACACGTATGCCCACGAGCTGCTGCGCGCGCTGCCCGAGGCAACCAAAGCTGACGCCTGGGCGCGCGAACAAGTGCGCTTCTTGGCGCTGCTCAGCCCGACGGTGACACGCCCTGATCTTGCGCTCCCGTGGGCGCACGCCAGCCAGAGCACCGAACAGCCCTTGCGTCGAATCTGGGTCGAGCAAGTCGAGACACTGCGCTGCTTGCGTGCTGAACGCGCAGCGCTGTATCACGGGCTGGGGTTCGTCGTCCCGCTGCGCGCAACTTGCCCGACTGTAGTGAGCGTGATGGACTTGAGCTTCATCACTCAGCCGCAGACGCACCGATGGCTCAACCGAATTTACTTGTCGTTGCTGACGAGGTTGTCGTGCCGACGCTCAGCGCGAGTGATCGCGATCAGCGCATGGACAAAGCGCGACGTGGTGCGCTACTTCGGCATGCCACCCGAGCGGGTTGATGTGACGCTGCTCGGCGCAGACCAGGCGCGGTTTAAGCCGTTGCCGGCGGAACAGGTCGCTGCGTTCAGGGCAAAGCACGGCATCAGCGAGCGCGCCGTGTTCTTCCTGGGCAGCTTGGAGCCGCGCAAGAACTTGTCTCGTCTGCTCGATGCCTTCGCGCAGCTCAGCCCAAGGCTTGCGCCTCAATTGTTCGTCGGCGGCAGCTTAGCCTGGAAGTATCACGCTGTGCTTGAGCGCGCTGAGCGACCTGACCTGCGCGGGCGGGTGCGCTTCATCGGTCGGGTTGCGCCAGAAGTGCTGCCGCTTTGGTACAACGCCTGCGCCGTGACTGCGTACCCTTCGCTCTACGAAGGGTTCGGGTTGCCCGCCTTGGAGGCGATGGCATGTGGTGCAGCCGTGTTAGCTTCAGATGTAACCTCGCTGCCCGAGGTGGTCGGCGACGCTGGCTTGCTGGTTAACCCCCTGAGCGTGGCAGCAATTGCTGATGGGCTGCGCCAGTTGCTGGAAGACGAGCAACTGCGGCGCACATTGCGTGAGCGCGCCCTGGCGCGCGCAGCGCAGTTCACATGGGCGCGGACGGCGCAACAGACGCTGGCGACTTATCGCGCGGTGCTCTCGGCAGATGCAGCGTAAAGCCACCAAAAGCGCTCCGGCGGCGCAGCCGGCTGCAGCTCGCGCTCCCAGATGAATCCCCCCGGCTTGAAGCGGGCGCGCAAGCGCGCGTCGCACAAGCGCAAGCGCGCAAGCTGCGTCATCAGTTGCGACTCGTCCTCCTTGAGCAGCTCTAGCTTCAGGCGCGTGTGTGCATGGGTGGCGTAGCCAGCCAGTTCGTTGTACGGACGCGCAGGTTTGACCTCGCTGCGTTCGTCAAGGAACATCTCCCAGGTGTCCAGTCGGCTTTTGAACTCACGCCGAGCTTTGGCTTGGTAAAGCTCAGGGATGCGGCGGCGGAGCTTCTGCACTTCCGCCTGCGCGCGGTCAAGCGCAGCGTCAACCTGAGCTGGGGCGCAGTCGCGCAGCGCCTTGAGCCGCCATGCGGTCTCCAACCAAGCGCCGATGGTGAGCGGCGGCAAATTGACGCCTTGAACTGAGCCGACAGGATAAAACAGCACCTCGGCATGCAGGTAGTCGTCCAGTTGCGCGGCGACGACCTCAGCGAACACCAAGTCGGGGGTCAGGTTCACAGGCACAACCAGCTCAGAAGTCGCGCATAAACTCCAGCACAGCGCGGTTAAACGCCTCGGGCTCCTCAAGCGGGCTCATGTGCCCCGCTTTAGGGATGATGACGAGCTGCGCGTTCGGCATGCGGTCGTACATCAATTGCGCGTCGCTGATCGGCGAAATAGCGTCGTCCTCACCGACGATGATCAGCGTGGGCACGGTAATCTCGCCGAGCTGTTCGCTCATGTCGGGGCGCTCCGCCAGTGCGGGCAGCGCAGCAAGCACGGTCTCGGGACGAGCACGCAGGATCGTCTGACGCAGCACTTCGCTCAGCGCAGCGTGGTTGTGTGGAGAGAGCAGCTTGGGCACCATTTCGTCTGCCAGCGGTGCAACGCCCTGAGCGCGCACTAGCTCAGCTTGACGTTGGCGGTTTGCCTTTGCTTGCGGTGTGTCTGCGCTTGCTTTGGTGTCCGCCAAGATCAGCCGGCGGATGCGCTGCCGATGGTTGCGCCACAGCGCAAAGGCGACGTAGCCACCCATGGACAAGCCGCAGAACGTCGCTTGGGCAACGCCAAGCTCGTCCAGCAGCGCTGCTACGTCGTCGGCGAGGTCGTCGATTGTCCAGCGTTCACCTTC
>JANWZM010000230.1 GCA_025054635.1 Thermoflexales bacterium | reverse complement strand
ACCACCTGCGCGTCGCGGTATTCCGCCTGCACGGCTGCCCCACCCGGCTTGAGCACGAACACGGTTTGCTCGACCGTGCGCTCGGGGAAGCGCTCGCGCAGGCGGACGTAGTAGCGCAGCATGCGCCAGGGCAGGTCGGGGGTGAAGGTGGTTTGGAACTCAAGGTGGAGCAAGGTGCTTTCGTCGGGCAGGTGCAGGACGAAGTCAGCGCGCAGGGGCTGGGCGAGCAGCTCGGGGCTTTCGAGCTGGACGGTGCGAGGCAGGGCGTTCAGCGTGCCGCGCGCCCAGGCAGCGACCAGGGCGGGGAAGCGCTCGGTCAGATACTTGCACGTCGGGTCGGCTTGCACGTGAGCGGATTATCGCGCCAGACTCTCAGTCTCGGGGTGAAGCTCGTACTCGTACACTAGCGGTGCCATGTCCAAGCAACATCTCTCGCCAGTATGGGCGCGCGCGTTTGACATCGACGTCGAGCGCGGCGAGGGCATTTACCTGTTTGACAAGCAAGGCACCCGCTACATGGACTTCACCAGCGGCATTGGTGTGACAAACACAGGGCATGCCCATCCTCGCATCGTCCGAGCCATACAGGAGCAGGCTGCCCGGCTGATCCACGGTCAGATCGGCACAGTGACCGCAGAGAAGGTGCTCGAGCTGACGGACGAGCTGCTTACCATCTGTCCGCCACCGCTGGACACGTTTTTCTTCAGCAACAGCGGCGCGGAGGCGGTTGAGGCTGCGGTCAAGCTCGCCAAGCAGGCGACAGGGCGAACCAACGTGATCACCTTCGAGGGCTCATTCCACGGGCGCACTCACTTGGCGATGGCGATGACGCAGAGCAAGACCAGCTATCGGCTGAAGTATCAGCCGCTGCCATCAGGTATTTTCGTCGCGCCCTACGCGCACTGCTACCACTGCCCAATTGCGAAGCGCGCCATGACCGATGCCCAGCGAGCTGCGCTGAGCGGGTCTTGTCCGAACGACGGAGGAAAGTGCTGCGGTTACGCACCTGAGCAAGTGCGCTGGCTGCTCAAGACGCAGACAGCGCCTGCAGAGACAGCCGCGATCATCGTCGAGCCAGTGCTTGGCGAAGGCGGCTACGTTGTGCCCCCAGCATCGTTCCTGCAAGAACTGCGCGCCATCTGCGACGAGCACGGCGTCTTGCTGATCTTTGACGAGGTGCAAACTGGCTTCGGGCGCACGGGTAAGTTCTTCGCCCTGGAGCACTTCGGCGTAGTGCCCGATATCCTGGTGATGGCGAAGGGGCTTGCCTCGGGCATGCCGCTGAGCGGCATTGCAGCCCGCCGCGAGCTGATGGAGAAGTGGACTCCCGGCTCGCATGGCGGCACCTACGGCCCTAACGTTGTCTCGGCAGCGGCTGCGGTCGAGACCATTCGCGTGATGAAGGAGGAGTGCATCCCCGAGAACGCGGCTGCGCGTGGCAAGCAGCTCCTCGCAGGCTTGCGCGCGCTGCAAAAAGATTTCCCTAGCCTCGGTGATGTGCGCGGGCTTGGCTGCATGGTCGCCACCGAGTTTGTGGACGCCCAGGGCAACCCAGACAAGGCGCTGACCAAGCAGGTCGTGCAGCGTTGCGCTGAGCGCAACTTACTCCTGCTCACATGCGGCGCTTACGAAAATGTCATCCGCTGGATTCCGCCGCTGGTTGTGACCGAGGCGCAGATCAACGAAGCACTGCACATCTTCGCCGCAGCGTTGGACGAGGTCGCCTAGGCGCGCCATGCTGAGCGAGCTGCACATCCGCGACTTTGCCATCATCGAGGCGCTGGACTTGGAGTTCGCCCCGGGCTTCAACGTGCTGACGGGCGAGACCGGCGCAGGCAAATCGATCATCCTGGATTGCATCTCGCTGCTCATTGGCGACCGCGCTGAGCCAACAATGGTGCGCGCAGGAGCGCAGGCAGCGCTGGTCGAAGGCGTGTTTGCGCTAAACGACGCGCTGCGCCCGTCTGTAGAGGCTGCGCTGGCGGAGTTTGAGATCGAGCTTGACGACCCTGACCATCTCGTGCTTGGTCGAGAGGTGCGCATCAACGGGCGCTCGATTGCCCGCGTGAACGGACGCGCAGTGAACCAAGCCGCGCTGCGGGCGCTGGGTGAGCTTCTGATTGACCTGCACGGGCAGGGTGAGCATCTGTCCCTGCTGCGCGTGCGCGAGCACATCAACTTGCTCGATCGCTTCGCTGGGCGGTGGGACCTGCGTCAACAGGTTGCCGAGGCGTTTCACGCGCTGCGCAACACCCGCCGCGAGCTGGAGATGCTGCGCAGCGCCGAGCGCGAACGCGAGCGCCGGCTGGATATGCTGCGCTTTCAGTTGGAAGAGATCCGCTCAGCACGGCTAAAACCTGGCGAGGAAGCCGAGCTGCAAGAGGAACACGCGCGGTTGGCAAACGCCGAAGCACTGGCAGCGTGGGCGGACGAAGCCTACAGCGCGCTCTATGAGTCGCGGCGCGATGCACCTTCAGCGATTGACCAAGTCGCCCAAGCGCTGCGCGCGCTGGCAAACCTGGAGCGCTTCGACAAGCAGTTCACCGAGCACCACCGCGCCCTGGAAGAAGCCAGTGTGGTGATGGACGAAATCGCGCGCACGCTGCGCGACTACCGCGACCGCATTGAGTTCAACCCGCGTCGCCTCCAGCAGGTTGAAGACCGCCTTGAGCTGCTCAAAAAGCTCAAGCGCAAGTACGGCGAGAGCGTCGAAGCTGTGATTGCATACGGCGAGCGCATCGCCGAAGAGTTGGCGCAGATCGAGACTGCGGGTGAGCGCATCGAGTGGTTGGAGCAGGTCGCGGCTGAGCAAGAGGCGCGCCTGCGCGCGCTCGCTGAGGCGCTGTCGGCGGTTCGCCGCGAGGCAGCCGCGCAGCTTGCCAGAGGCATCGAAGCGGAGCTGAACGACCTGCGCATGTCCGGTGCGCGCTTCCAAGTCGCCATCGAGGCGCAGCCGCCCGACGCCACCGGCTGCGACCGCGTGGAGTTTCTCATCGCCCCAAACCCAGGCGAGGGGCTGAAGCCGCTGGCGAAAATCGCCTCCGGCGGCGAGACCGCCCGCCTGATGCTTGCCCTCAAAACAACGCTGGCGCACGCCGACCCAACCCCGACGTTGATCTTCGACGAGATTGACCAAGGGATCGGCGGGCGCGTCGGCGTGACCGTTGGGGAGAAGCTGTGGCGCTTGGCGCGCAACCATCAAGTGTTGTGCATCACCCACCTGCCGCAGATGGCAGCCTTCGGCGACGCGCATTTCAAGGTCGAGAAGCGCGTGCGCGATGGGCGAACCTCCACGCATGTCCGTCGCCTAGGACGTGCGGAGCGGCTGGAGGAGCTGGCTCAGATGCTCGGCGCCAGTGGCGAGGCAGGGCTGCGCAGCGCCGAGCAGCTTTTGCAGGATGCTGCAGCACTGCAGCAAGCTGCCCAAGGACGTCTCGTCGCAGGCGTCAAAGCAACAGCGCATACCTAATTGCTCTTCCGCGCAGTGACTATCCGTTGGCAAACGCGCACTTGTGTTGACAAATCGGCAGCCGCGAGTACGATATCGCTCCTACCCGATTCCCGAGATTCCGAGGTTTGACTTGAAACTCAAACGGCTGTGAGGCAACACAGGAGGTGAACCTTTGAACGCTCTACTTCGACTTGCCGGAGTCATAGACGCCATCACCGACCGGCTGAGTGGGCTGATCAGCGTGATCGTCATCTTGACGGTCTTCGCCGGATTTCTGAACGCCGCCCTACGCTACTTGGGGCAGCTCTTGCAACAAACATTGATCTCAAATCAGCTCATTCAGACCCAGTGGTATCTCTTCTCCCTTCTCTTCCTAATTGGCTTCCCGTATTTGCTTAAGCACAACGTCAACGTGCGCGTTGACTTCCTATACTCCCATTGGGGACCGCGCACGCGTGCCGTTGTGGACTTGGTGGGGACCATCCTCTTCCTGATCCCCTTCGCTGTGCTGGCGATCTACGTCAGCGTCGGCCCGGTTTTGACCTCTTGGGGACGGCTGCCTGATGGCTCGTGGGGGCCTTGGGAGATCTCAGGTGACGCAGGGGGATTGCCACTTGCGCCCTTGAAGACCTTGATCATCGTCGGCTTCTTCGGTCTAGCCATGCAAGGGATTGCCCAAGTCATCAAATATGCCGCTGTGCTCACAGGTCACCACGAGCTGGACAAGGTGGTGATGGAGGCAGAGAGCGAACAAGCAGCCGCCGAAGAACTGGCGCGCGAGCTGCGCGAGGAGATCGAGGCGCACCATCGCATCGAAGAAGAGAAAGAAGAGAGGCAACCTCAACCCTAACACTGGCTGAACGAGGGATACCGTATGGAGGAGTTCAACCCGCAATGGCTCGGCATCATCATGTTTGCCGGGTTCTTCTTCATGCTGCTCACGGGCTACCCTGTGGCGTTCTCGTTCGCTGGCACCGCCATGCTGTTTGGCGTGATCGGCTTAGCCTTCGAAGCCTTCGACTTCAACCTGATGCTCAGCCTGCCGAACAGTTGGTTCGGGATCATGAGCGACAGCACCTTGCTGGCAATTCCGTTCTTCATCTTCATGGGCGCGTTGCTGGAGCGATCGGGGTTGGCGGAGGAGTTGCTGGAGACAGTCGGTCAGTTGATGGGACCGCTCAAGGGTGGCGTGGCGTTGGCAGTAGTTGTGGTCGGCACGCTGCTGGCAGCAACGACGGGTGTGGTGGCAGCGACGATTATCGCCATGGGCTTGATCTCGTTGCCAACCATGCTGCGCTACGGCTACAACAAAGGTCTTGCGACTGGCGTGATCATCTCGTCTGGGACACTAGCACAGATGATCCCGCCCAGCATCGTGCTGATCCTGCTGAGCGACCAATTCGGCGTGTCAGTTGGCGACCTGTTTGCTGGCGCGATCATCCCCGGGCTGATGCTGTCGGGGGGATACGCTCTGTATGCCCTGGTGATGGCATATGCCCGACCAGGCTTTGCCCCAGCCCTGCCCCCTGAAGCGCGCGCTGTGGGCAAGGCGCTGCTGCTGCGCACGCTGCGCGCGTTTGTGCCGCCGATCGCGCTGATCTTTGCCGTGCTCGGCACGATCTTCGCTGGCTTGGCAACGCCGAGCGAAGCAGGCTCTTTTGGCGCGATTGGCGCGGCTTTGTTGGCGCTGGCAAACCGCCGGCTCAATCGCAAAGTCATCACCGAAGCTGCACTCTCCACCGCCAAGACCACGGGGCTGGTGCTGATGATCCTGTTTGCCTCGACCGTGTTTGTCAAAGTGCTCTACGCACTGGGGACTGATGTGCTGATTGAGGACTGGTTGGCGAGCCTGCCCGGCGGGTTTTGGTCGTTCGTCGTTGTGGCAAACATCTTCGTTTTCCTGCTCGGCATCTTCCTGGAGTTCACCGAGATCACCTACATCGCTATGCCTCTGCTCGTGCCGGCGGCAGAGCGCGTGTTGAATGTCGCCAACGAGGCATTCGGCGGCGCTTTTGTGAGCCAGGGTTACACGATGGTCTGGCTGGCGATTGTGCTGGCGATCAACCTGCAGACGGCGTTTATATCGCCGCCGGTGGGTTTCTCACTGTTCTACCTCCAAAGCGTCGCGCCAAAAGAGATCAAGACAGCGGACATCCACCGTAGCGCCATACCGTTCATGATCATCCAGCT
Organism: Thermoflexales bacterium; assembly: GCA_025054635.1. Classification (GTDB taxonomy): domain Bacteria; phylum Chloroflexota; class Anaerolineae; order J036; family Brachytrichaceae; genus DRWP01. The sequence goes on along the minus strand of JANWZM010000230.1, from coordinate 2,699 downwards.
CATCGTCTTGATCATCGTTGTCCTGTTCCCTGAGACGGTGAACTGGCTGGTGCGCGTGTCGTTTGGGCGTTAGGGCTGAAACCAAGCCTGCAGTCAAATCGGGCGTGTCCAGGCTCGGATAGACAGCGCATACGGCAACGTCTCGCCCCCACCCCCATCCCCTCTCCCTCGGGGGGAGGGGTGCAGGGGTGAGAGCGAGCGACACGTCTTGCCATACATCCGTGCAGTCACCCCTGTCAAACTACGCCACGGAAAGCACTGCACCGACGGGTGCTAGGTTTTGCTTTCTGTCTCCGTAGTCAGCGCTCGCCTCAGCCGCTCGATGTCCTGCCCCTGACGACTGGCTGCGTGCAGGACACCCGCAGCGAGCCGCTGCGCATAGGTGAAAGGACTTGGTAACAACTCGCCGCGCCATGATGCGCCCGCAGTCGACTGCTCAGCTTGCTCGGCGAAAGCATGGGCGCTACCGATGCGGAAACGCTCATGCCCGACTACAGTGCCTAGGTGTGCGGTCAATGCGAGGCAGCGCGCTAGCGCACGCAGCCCGTCCCACTCACCGCGATGGGCGGAAGGCGCGCACTCAAGCCCAATTTCGACCAGGCTCTGTGCCATTTGCGCAATTGGCGCAGCGTAGCGTTGCTCTGGAGGAAGTTTGCCCTGTCGATCCTCCTCCAGCCAGTCCAGACATGCCGTAGCCATGCTGAGCACGTCCACGATGCCGCTTGCACGACACTTGGTCGGCGCAGCGCGGATGAGCGCCAAATCGAGCAGCACCCCATCTGGCGGCACGGCTGGTGCTTGAGTCATCCCAGCCAGTTGTCGGAGCAGGACGTAGGGGGTGAAGAAGGCGATGCAGCTCAACGCCGTTGGAACGCACACCAGCGGCAGTCCAAGGGTGGAGGCGACAAATTTAGCTGCGTCAGCAGCAACACCGCCGCCGACGGCATACACCGCCTCGCCCATCCCCTCAGCCCGACGGCTCAGCCGCTCGAACGCCTCCAGCGTAGGGACAAGCGGCGCATCAAGCGCGATACCTGTCTCGAGCGACAGCCCGCGCGCCCGAGCCGCTTCCCAGGGCGAGAGCTGCTTGATCAGGACGACAACTCGATCCTCCTGCCAATCCGCGAGGCACTGCTCATACATAGCAGGTGCGGAAGCAGCGCGAATAGGTGAAATCACGTCTTGAGCCTCGGGTCAAGCGCGAAGGGGGCGCGTGCCGGCGCCCCATGCCCGACGAGTATCCAGCGCGGTTCAAGCGCAAGTTGTTCGCAGGCACTCTGGACAGCGCGCGCCTCATCCCAGACCACAGGTCCGCCGACGACGGTCAGCACGTTGCCCCGCACCGTCATCGAGTCGCCCGCGAAGAGCACACCGTGAGCAGGCGCGAAGTAGGACACATGTCCTGGGGTGTGTCCTGGTGTAGCGAGGACGCGCATCCCGCCCCAAACAGGGATAGCCTCACCTGGCTGCACAATTTGGTCGGCTGGGGTTGGACGGGTGGGCATGAGCAGCGCCAACGCCACTTGAAAGGCAGCGCGCACGGGCAGGCTGCCTCTGAACGCGCGCGAGGGTTTGCCCTGTGCCATCGCCTCTGCCTCAACGGGACTGGCGAGCACGCGCGCGCCCGTCGCTGCGCGCAGTGCATTTGCCCCCCCGCAGTGGTCTGGGTCAGCATGCGTGATCAAAATCCGCTTCAGGTCAGCCGGCGAGCGCCCCAACGCCTGAATCGCGCGCAGCACCCCAGCAGCGCTGCCCGACCGACCTGCGTCAATCAACGTCAGCCCGTCCGCTTCTGCGATGAGGAATAGGTTGACTAACGGATCAGGAAGTAAGTACAACCCAGGAAAGACTTCAACTGGCTTCATGGCTCAGCGCGACTTGCTGCAAGAAGCGCACTTGCAGGTCAAGCGTTTGGTGGATCACCCAGAGAAAGACCTCTTCCATGAGGTCTGGGGGACAACCGAATCGGCAAGCTGCCTCGCGCGCGCGTGCAATCACAGTTGCCTCGCGATCAAGGTCGCGGATTGCCTCGCGCAAGGCATGCGGCTGATCAGCCAGTCTTAGGACAGCGCGATCTTGCTGCAGCTTGATGTGCGCGACGAACGCACCCATGTAAATGCGCTCGTTGAGGCGGGCGAGCAAATCCGCATCGATATATGCTGTCTCGCCGTAATGGTGCGGCTCATCGCCCGGGCGACACAAACGCGGCAGCAAGCTGATGTAAAAGCGAATCAACGCCTCGCGCGGCAGCGGGGCAATCCGCGGCAAGTTTGGCAGCGCAGCCCGACGCGACACGGGTGAGGGCGGGATCACCTCGGGCAAGATCGGGTGTTGATCGGGCATATCGAAACGACCGAGGGAGGCATGGTAGCGCTCCAACCCCTCCAATGACCACTCCAGCAGTGACAGCGACGGTCGGTTTGCAATCGGGATCGCGCCAGGCGTATAGACCGCTTGATTCAGCGCAAACCAACTTCGGTCCTTGAAACGCGCGACGATTTGCTCGCCCAGTCGGTCGAGCCAGGCGCGCAAGGCGATGAGGTCCATGTTGTGTTGGGCGCTGATCGTATCCCAACCCAGAAGGGCAGTATCTGAGCAAAGATTGTCTAGGCTCTAGTACTGTTGGCTTGTGGCTTGCACTCGCTCCTGCGCACATCTCCCCAGGAGCTCACCCACATCTCAGGCAGCCCTCTGGGAGG
>JANWZM010000159.1 GCA_025054635.1 Thermoflexales bacterium | reverse complement strand
GAGATGCCTGTTCTGCGCGCGATTCGGGAGCGCTTTGCTCGCGAGCAACCGCTGCGCGGCATCCGCATCAGCGCTTGCCTGCACGTGACGAGCGAAACAGCGGCGCTGGTGCGCACTTTGCAGGCTGGCGGCGCTGATGTCGTCCTGGTCGCCAGCAACCCGCTGAGCACCCAGGACGAAGTAGCCGCTTCGCTGGTTGTCAACGACGAGATTCCTGTCTTCGCCATCAAGGGCGAGGACAACGAGACGTACTACCGGCACATTCGTGCCGCGCTCGACCATCACCCCCACATCACGATGGACGACGGCTGCGACTTGGTCAGTGTGCTCCACAAAGAGCGCCCCGAGCAAGTGGGTGAGGTGCTGTGCGGCACTGAGGAGACGACCACAGGCGTAATTCGGCTGCGCGCGATGGCGAAGGAAGGCGCACTGCGCTACCCTGTGCTCGCCGTCAACGACAGCAGGACGAAGCACTACTTCGACAATCGCTACGGCACGGGGCAGAGCACGATAGATGGCATTGTGCGCGCGACGAACATCTTGCTTGCCGGGCGCACCGTTGTGGTGTCGGGGTATGGCTGGTGCGGGCGCGGCGTGGCTGCGCGCGCGCGCGGCATGGGCGCGCACGTGATCGTCACCGAGGTCAACCCGCTCAACGCCCTCGAGGCGCTGATGGACGGCTTCCAGGTCATGCCGTTGCGCGAGGCGGCTGCTCGAGGGGACATCTTTATCACCGTCACGGGTAACAAGAACGTCCTCGACCGCGAGCACTTTGAGCGGATGAAGGACGGCGCGATCCTGTGCAACAGCGGTCACTTCAATGCAGAGATCAACATCCCTGCGTTGCAGCAGATGAGCGTGGATGGCTCGCCGCGACGTGTTCGCCCGTTCGTCGAGCAATACACGCTGCAAGATGGAAGGCGGATCAATTTGCTTGGCGAAGGACGCCTGATCAACCTGGCTGCGGCTGAGGGTCACCCCGCGGCAGTGATGGACATGAGCTTTGCCAACCAGGCGCTCGGCGTGGAGTATATGCTGCGCCACTACTCGCAGCTCGCGCCGAATGTGTACACCATCCCAGAGTCCATTGACCGTGAGATCGCACGTCTGAAGTTGGAGAGCATGGGCGTGCGCATAGACGCGCTCACGGAAGAGCAAGCGCACTACCTCGCAAGCTGGCAGGAGGGCACATAAGCCCAGGCGATGAACTTCTTCACGCCAGACACGCGCGTCGCCTTCACCGCGGGCGTGGCAGCGGCAAGCGTAAGCGCTTTCATCGGTGTCGTGCTCGTCGTTGCTGCGCTGCTGGTCTTCCCGCTTTCGATCGCCGGCTTGATGAGCTTTGTTGGGGCGACCCTCTTTCTGAGCCTTAGCGGGCTGCTCGCCTATCAGCTCATCCACTTCCCTAAGTTCGGCTACTCAGTTGACCGTAACGCGCTCGTGATCCTCTGGGGCGATCGACGCGAGATCATCCCGATGCGACAGATTACCCAGGTACTGGCTGGTGTTGATCTCGAAGAGCACCTGCGCCGCGCGCTGCGCGTGCCATTGCCGGGCTGGTGGTTTGGTCGAGCGCACCATCCTGAGTTCGGCACAATTCAGCTACGAGCGACAGCGCCCCCTGCCGACCAAGTCGTCATCGTCGCTGAGGGCGGGTTGTGCTACGCGCTCTCGCCCTACGAGGTCGAGTCCTTTGTCGAGGCGCTGCGCCTGCGCATGTTGATGGGCCCGACGCAGGAAGTCGCGCCAATGGTGCTTCGACCGGCCTGGCAAACTTATCCCCTCTGGCGCGACCGCGTTGGGCTGTTTGTGCTCGCTGCCGCACTGGTCCTGAATGTAGTTGTGTTTGGCATTGCTGTCGGCCGCTACGGGGTTGCCCCTGCACGTGTCGGCGTCCATTTTGACGCCACTGGCAAAGTTGACCGCTTTGAGAACCGAGAGGCGATTTTTAACCCGCCCTCCATTGCTCTTTTTGCTTTAGCTGTTAATGCGCTCTTTGGCGGCCTGTTGTATCATAAAAGGGAACGCACGGCAGCACTCTTGCTCTGGGGCGGGAGTGCGGTCATACAAGTGCTGTTTGGGATTGCCGTGCTGAGCGTTCAGTTTGCGCCATCATGATCTTGGTCACTGGCTCTACGGGCTGTATCGGGCGCGCTGTCGTCGAGCGGCTGGTTGCCTCTGGGCATCAGGTGAAGTGCCTGTTCCACTGGAACAACGAGCACCCTGCCCCACGCAAAGTCGTCATCACAGGGGGCGATGTGCGCAACCAGGAGTCGATTTACGAGGCGCTCACCGACGGCGGCGCATGCGACACCGTCGTTCACCTAGCCTTCATCCGCCAAGAGACATCAGAGGACAAGTTCGAGGATGTTAACGTCCGCGGCACACACAATGTGATCGCAGCGATGAAGCGCGCCGACGTGAAGCGCCTGATCGTGGTCAGTTGTCTGGGCGCGGAGAGCCGCTCGCCGTTTGCCCACTTGCGCAGTTTGGGCAAAGCTGAGGAGATCGTGCGCCAGAGCGGCTTGAACTTCACTGTGCTGAAGTCCGCCGTGGTGTATGGTGAGGGCGACTGGCTGACCGCTTGGCTGGCGGGGCTTGCCCAAGACTTCCCCTTCGTCTTGCCTCTGCCGCACGGAGGTTACACCAAGCTGCAGCCGATCTGGGTTGGCGACGTAGCAGGATGCGTGGAACGCAGCCTCGAGCTGCGCACTACTTTTCGCCAAATCGTGCCCATCGGCGGCCCGCAGTCGCTGACCCTAGCCGACATCGCCAAATTCACAATGGAGGCGGCACAGCGCAAGCGGCGGCTGGTGCGTGTGCCGAGTGGGTTGACGCGCCAACTGGCGCGCTTTATCGCGCGCTGCCGCAACGCGCTCGACGAAACCGAGCTTGAGGCGCTGTCATACAACCGCACGACCGAAATCGGTGGTGTCCATCGCATTTTTGGCTTTGT
>JANWZM010000133.1 GCA_025054635.1 Thermoflexales bacterium | reverse complement strand
TCGCGTCGCCAACGCCGCAAGCAGCGCGCCCAAGCCCAGCCTGCGCCAGCGAACGCGGAGAGCGACGTAGACCTGAACGCGGACTTGGTTCAGTGAGGTGCGTCAGCGTCATCCCCATCCCCCTCTCCTTGCAGGGCTTTTCATTGCCCACATCTCTGGCAGCCCTCTGGGAGGAGCACAGGGAGTGCGCATCGGGCGCGCGCGGCGCGCCCCTACAATGGCTCAGGTTGACAGGTGCGTAGGGGCGCATTGCGTGCGCCCCGTCGTGCCAGAACGCAGGCGCGCGGCACGCCCCTATGGTCAGCCCTCTCGTCCTGTGGGAGAGGGGCTGGGGGTGAGGGCAAGCTAGCACCACACATTCGAGCCTAGGCGCTCCTGCAAAGTAATCCGCTGTGCGCTATATATTCAAGCCCAGACACTCCTAAATCCTCATAGGTGCAAATGCTGGTATGGCACATCCAACAGATTCCCTCAAGCTGCGCAGCAAGGAGCTAGAAGGCCCTGCCCGCGCGCCCCATCGCGCCTTCATGCGTGCGATGGGCTTGACCGACAGAGACCTTAGCCAACCTCTGATCGGCGTTGCGCATACCTGGAATGAAGCCACGCCGTGCAACATGTCGGCGAGCTTCCTTGCCCAGGAAGCAAAGCGCGCCATTGCAGAGCATGGCGGCACGCCGCGCGAGTTCGTGACCATCGCCGTCAGCGATGGGATTGCCATGGGACACGAGGGCATGAAGGCGTCGCTAACCAGCCGCGAAGTCATCGCCGACTCCGTGGAGCTGATGATGCGCGCGCACTGTTACGACGCGCTCTTCGCGATGGCAGGCTGCGACAAGAGCCTGCCTGGCATGCTGATGGCGATCGGTCGCCTCAACCTGCCCAGCATCTTCCTCTACGGCGGCACGATCAAGCCCGGCAAATTCCGCGGCAGAGATGTCACGATCCAGACCGTCTATGAGGCAGTCGGTCAATACGAAGCAGGCTTGATCAGCGAGGAAGACCTGTACGAGTTGGAGTGCGTAGCCTGCCCGGGCATCGGCTCGTGCGGCGGCTTGTTCACGGCAAACACCATGGCGAGCGTGGGCGAAGCGCTGGGCATGTCGCTGCCTGGCAGCGCGTCGCCGCCTGCGGTAGATGAGGCGCGCAAGGCGTTTGCCTACGAGAGCGGCAAAGCGCTGATGAACTTGGTCAAGCGTGGCATCTTGCCAAGCGACATCATGACCAAAGAGGCGTTCGAGAACGCGCTGACCGTCGCGCTGGCAATGGGTGGCTCGACCAACATTGCCCTGCACTTGCCTGCGATTGCGCACGAACTAGGCATCAAGATCACGTTTGACGACTTCACTCGGATTACCTGCCGCACGCCGCACATCGCTGACATGACTCCAGGCGGCAAGTACGTCATGGAAGACCTGCACCGCATCGGCGGTGTGCCTGTCGTGATGAAGACGCTGCTCGACGCTGGGCTGCTGCACGGCGACTGTATGACGGTAACCGGCAAGACCGTTGCTGAGAACTTGGAGCACGTCAAGAACGCGGAACAGCTCGCAGACCAAGATGTGGTCTATCCTGTCAACCGACCGCTGCGCGAGAGCGGCGGGATCGTCATCGTCAAGGGCAACCTCGCGCCAGAAGGGGGCGTGGTCAAGGTCGCCAACCTGAAGAAATTGCGCCACGTCGGTCCAGCGCGGGTGTTCGACGATGAGCAGTCCTGTGCAGAAGCCGTGGCGCGCCGCGAGATCAAGCCCGGCGATGTTGTGGTGATCCGCTACGTTGGACCGAAGGGAGCGCCGGGGATGCCTGAGATGCTCGCAGTGACAGCCGCCATCCGCGGGCAAGGGCTAGGTCAAGACGTGGCTTTGCTCACCGATGGGCGATTCAGCGGCGCGACGAGCGGCTTGATGATTGGTCATATCGGGCCGGAAGCGTTTGTCGGCGGTCCAATTGCGATTGTGCGCGACGGCGATCTAATCGAGATCGATGCGAGTGACCCCGCAAACGGCATGCTCAACGTCAGGCTCACCGAGGAGGAGATCGCGCAGCGCCTGCGCGCGTGGCAGCCGCCGCAACCGAAATACACGCACGGCGCGCTTGCCAAGTACGCACGCCAAGTCGGGCGCGCGTGTGATGGCGCGATTACGCATTAGCAGCGGCGACCGCGCTCACCCCTGTGCCCCTCTCCCTGAGCTTCTCATTACCCACATCTCAGGCAGCCTCTAGGAGGAGAGCAGGGGATGCGGATTGGGCGCGTGCAGCGCGCCCCTGCAGCTGCTCGGGTCGGCAGGCGCGTAGGGGCGCATTGCATGCGCCCCGTCGTGCTTCGCAGGCTTCTTGTCGCTTGTACTTCAAACGTGGACGCCGAACAGGTTGGACGCGCTTCTTTGCAGCGTTGTGAGTTCGGTAGCTCCCTGAGGGAGAGCCCTACCATGTATTCATGTCGTCACTCCTCACGTACCTGCAGAATGGCGCGCCCGTGATACGCTTTAGGAGCGATGCGCAAGATTGCTCTAGGCGGGCTGGCGTTGTTGTGCGCATACCTGCTTATTGGCGTGGCGTTTGGCATCGGGTGGAAGGTCGAAGCGCAGTATTGTCGCGAGCGCCGCGAGGCGAGAGGTGAGTTTGGTCGACCCTGAAGTCGGCGGTGTGCTCGGGATTGCCTTCAGCGCGTTCTACTGGCCTGTGTACACCTGGGCGAACCTGTATCACACGGGTGAGGTCTTCGCCACGCCGTGCGACCGCTGAAACTTAACTGAACGTAGCCAACAGCGCCTTGACGCGCTCGAACGCTTCAGCCTCGGTCGCGGAGGGGTAAAACTCCAGCCCGACCTTGCCGTTGAAGCCGAGTCGGTGCAGCTCGCGGGCGAGATTGGCGAAGTTGATCTCGCCCGTGCCCGGCTCCTGGCGCGTGGGCACGTCGCCGATGTGTATGCTGTCGTAAAGCCCCTGTAGCGAACTGCGCTGCGCGGTCTGGCAGCGACAGGTCTCTGAACCAGAGGTCAGCGTATCCAGGGAAGGTCACTGGCACAGTCGCACCTCCAGCACGCCCAGCTTCACCCCTCCATCTGGCGTTCGTGCGGGTGAGTCAACCACGGGCAGGCGTTGTTGCGTCACGGGGTCATACAGTCCGACAACGATGTCGTATTGCCCTGGCGGAACGCTCTTCAAGTCAATTGGGTGTTCGTCGGGGATGACCTCACTGAGCGACCAAACCGAGGTGGGGTAGGTGCCAGTGCGCGGAGGGCTGTCGTGCTGGGCGATGATCGTGCCGCTTGCGTCGCGCACATGCAAGAAGGCGTGGTAGTCCAAACCTAACGGCTGACCGCCGCGCCAGAGGAGGGTGATGGTGGACGTGCCATAGCTACACGCAGCGATCTTGCCTAGGGCTGCGACGTGCATTTCAGCGCTGAGCGGCTGCCAGCGCGCGTCGGGAGGTGCGGTCGCGTCCAAAGGGACTTTGAGCCGCCCTGCGAAGACTTCCGGTCCGCCATCGAGCCATCGGATGCTGACCTCGTAAGCGCCGCGCTTCGGCATGTCGCGTAGGGGAGGCAGTGGGAAGTCATACCACGCCTCCTCGTTGGGACGGAATCGTTGGGTGTAGATCAAGCGCGAGACCACAGCAAGCCCGTCGCCGCCGCCGAGCACTACTGGCTGCACGCGAAGCTCGCGCGCGCCGCGCAGGACGCCTGCGCGCAGCCGAACGCTCAGGAGAAGCAGCGTTCCCTGGGTGATGACGCGCGTGTTCGCTGCGACACCTGTGACCTGCCAACCCTCACCGAGATCGCGTTCGCCTTGCGCCAGCAGGATTTCTGGGCGGGTGGGCGGGCGGACGCGCTGCCAGACCGTCATTGGTGATCCCCAGAAGCGCGGGTCGTCGAACTGCGCCGCAGGGCGATACAGCGCGCGAAACCAAGCGTCCTTCGGCGGGTGGGCATCGTAGAGTGCGTTAACGCTGGTCAGGGCGAGCCAGTCGGGTTGGCTGCGGATTAAACCGCCGATGAAGTCACCGCGCCGAATTGCGTCGAGCTGGCCGCGATCCGTCAGCCCGAGGAAGTCGGTCGTGTGCCGCTGCGCGTAGAACCCCATCACGCCCAGCTCAGTGACGCCGAGCGTTGCCGTCGTTGGGGTGTGAGCGGCGATCCAGCGCCCTACGCGCTCGTAGAGATAGACCTTCGTCTCGGGGAGCACCTTGGAGATTAGTTCGCTGGGAGGAGGTGGCACGTCGCCGTTGAGCACGCCGATCACGCGGGCGTTGGCGGCAAGCATTGGCGCAGCGATGAGCCCTGCAAGCCCAACACGCAGCGCGGGCGGCGCAGCGATTGATGCAATGCCTGCTGCGAGCAGTAGGGCGAGCCCAGGGAGCAGAGGAGCGTAATACCATGTGTAGGGGGCAACGCCAATCAGGGAATAGCCGGCGAGGTGCAGACCAGCCCATGCGATTGGCATCCACAGCGCAAGCGGTGCGCGCCGAAGCTGCCAAGCCCCAAGCGCAGCTATCGGGAGCAAGAGAACGAAGAGGGGAGAGATCTTCGCATAGGCTGAAGCTATGAGCATCGCTCCCTCCAGAAATGAAGTCCCTGGATAAAAGCCAGTCAAACCAGAGACTGCCTGAGCGGTCTTGGTCTGCAGCGTGGTAGGCAGCGGTGAGCCAAACTGCGCGGTCAAGTAGAGCGCCAGCGGCAAATACGTCAGCGTTGCGCCTACACCCAAGCGGGCAGGGGCATAAAGAACTGCCGTGTGCAGGGGCATGCCTCCTGTGCGTGCTTCTCTCAGCGCATGCAGTCCGCATACAAGGGCGACGAGCGCGCCATCCCCACGCAAACCAATGCCGAAGCCGAGCAGCATCCCTGCCCAGACAAGCTGCCGCGACTGGGTGAGCACGATTGCCCAGACCGATGTTGCCAAAAACGGCAGCGTCTCAAACCCGAGCGTCAGCCAGGTCATTGGGGCAAGCAAGAAGAAGATCCCGGCGAGAAACCCTGTCAGCGGCGCTTGGCTCACCCAGCCCAATCGGAGCAGCCCGAGGCTCGCCAAAGCCGATGCTACAACGCTGAGGGCATTGCTGGTGGTGGGGAGATCTGCGCCGAGCCGCGCAGGGATTGCCAGCAGCAGTGCATACAACGGCGCTGTGGTGATCAGCGCGCGCTCCTCGTTGGGGTTGAATACAAAACCATTCCCTCTAGCGAGGTTGTCCGCAACTCGATAGGTGATGAATGGGTCGTCAAAGCGCAGAGGGTGCATCAACACGCCAAGCGCAAGGGCAACGAGGAGTGTGAGCACCACGACCCAGAAACGCTTCGGGTGAAGCGGCTCGCTCATGGTCGCTCTTCCGTACGTGCGCTGGCATCCTGCTCAATGGCAAGCACGGTGATCGTCACCTGGTCTACTTCGACGTGCCAAAGCACATGGCGATTATCGGCAATCTGGGCGCGTCCAACAAATGGCTCGGGGTGTAGCTTGGCTTGTGCTGGCTGTGCTGGTGCAGTCGGCGCAAGCAACGTCGGCGTAACTGGCTGACCTGCGACCAGCTCAGCCGTGCTAACCGCGACGCGCAAGGGCGAGACGCGCAGTTGCCCCTGCCCAATCGTCTCACTGTAGGTGACTGTTGTAGGCAGTGGGGTTGCCGCATTGGGAAGCTCAAAGCGCACCGGTCGGTCAAGGCTCAAGCTGCGCACCTGCGAAGCGAAGTCGGTCGCTGGATTGCCACGTTGACGTTGCAGGTCGAGCAGCCATTGCAGCAGCGCGCCAGGCTGATACAACCCTTGAGTCGCGCGGTTGAGCAAAGGCGCTCGAGTGTCATCTCGGAGCAACTCCCACGTGTCGTCCAGCGTGTTCGGGTCAAAGACGGGCGCGCTGACCAGCGCGAGCACTGCGCCAGTTCGCCAGTCCAACACAACCGCAGCGCCAAGTTGCCCTTCAAGCACCTGCGCCAAGAAGCGTTGCCGAGCTAAGTCCAACGTCGTCGTTAGAGGCAGACCGATCTGCGGTCGGTGGAGCAGGACGTCCAGCGGGCTGCGCGTGCCGCGCAGGTGCTCGTCCGCGTAAGCCTCGATTCCGCCGACGCCGTAGCGCTGGCTGTAATAGCCAACGACGGGTGCGGCTGCGACAGCAGGGTAGCGTCGTTCGTAGCGCGCCGGCTTCAGCGGAGGCGTCGCCGAGCAGGGCGTGAGCGGCTGAAGCGCTCCAGCGCACGTCGAGTAGGCAAGCAGCGCGCCTGAGCGGTCGTAGATCGCGCCGCGGAACACAGCAAGCTCTGCCTCGACTCGGCGAGGATTGTCTGTGCGAGCAATCAGCAGATCGCGCTGGATCACGCTCCAGTAGGCGCTGGCTGCGCCCAGCCCAACAAGCATGAGCGCGGCTGCTTTTGCTGCGCAGCGCAGCCGCGCTTGGTGAACTATCACTGGTCTCTCTGCCCGTGATGTCTGCGATAGGTTGAGCAGAATCCCGATCATGGCGTAGCTTGCCAGTAGCGAGCTGCCGCCGTAGCTCACAAAGGGTAGGGTGACGCCCGTGAGGGGCAAGACGCCAAGGTTGCCGCCCAAAATGACGGCAGTTTGGATGATCAGCGCTGCCCCAACGCCCGCTGCCAGCAAGAAGGCGTGAGGCTCGGTCGAATGCGCTGCGATTCGCCAGGCGCGCAGAACAAGCACCCCGAACGCCCCGAGCACGCTCACTACGCCGATCAACCCAAGCTCCTCCGCGATGGTGACGAATGGGAAGTCGGTGTGGACAGCAGGGACGTAACTTGGTCTGCCTTGACCCAGACCTTGCCCAAACACACCGCCGTTTGCAATCGCAATTAGGGATTGGACAATCTGAAAGCTGCTGCCTTGCGGATCAGCCCAGGGGTTCAACCAAGATGTGACCCGCTGAGCAAGTCGGTCTGAGGCGAGCGCTCCAACGATGCCACCCGCGACTAGGAGACTGAGTGTTGCCAACGGCAGCACGGCGCTCCCGCTTGCGAAGTAGGCAACTGCAGCGCACGTCAAGGCGAGCAGAGATGCCGCGCCGAGATCCTGTTGCCCAACGAGCAATAGCAAGGCTGAGCTGATCAGCAAAACGGTCTGGCTGACCTCAACGCTAGGCGAGTGCACCTTGGCGAGTGAGGCAGCGAGGAACAGCAGGGCGAATAGGCGTAGCAGCTCTGAAGGTTGAATGAATAACCCGCCGACACTCAGCCACAGACGCGCACCTGAACCAGCCGGGTTGACTCCAAAAAGCAGCGTAGCTGCTACAAGCGCAATTGCGCTGACGAGCCAGAGCACTCTCAATCGCCTACTCCACGGCAGGAACCCTCGCCACTGGGCGAGGACAAGCATCGCGCTGAAGGCAATGAGTAGCCAGAGGGTTTGTCGCAGCAGGAAGTTCGGCGCTGTGCGGCTGATGCTGAGCAAGCCCAAGCTGGTCAGAAAGACGGCAATAGGAAGCAGCAGCGGGTCGTGCTGCGGCGCCCAGCGAGCTAGCGCCCAGTTAGCGACCAACCCCAGTCCAGAGAGCGCTGCCATCGCAAGCAAGGGCGCAGCATCAACGCGTTGAAGTGCGAGCGAAAGTGCACCTGCCCAGCCAGCACATAGGGAGAGGAACAGCCAGTGCACTGCTGAGCATTCTATGGCGTGACCGTTGAAGCGGACGAAGGTAGGTCTTTGCGTAATCGTAAAATGATGAAAACTCAAAGTTATGAACGATCCTGTTGGGCGAGACCCGTCGGGCGTACCGCAAGACGAAGCAGCCTTGCCCTCGCTAGCAGAACGCTTGGCTAAGCCATCGCGCGTTCGGTCACCCTCGACGCCCACTCCTTTGCCCCCGCGCACTGGGCGCGTGGCGCCGCGCACTGAACTGCTCTTGCCGAGCGACCGACGCAGCCGGCTTCGGTTGGTTGGCGGAATTGTCGCAGCCGTTCTGCTCGTTATCGGCGGTTTGATCGCGCTGCGATTCCTCACCGACGACGGTTGTCAGGACTTCGACGCAATCACGAGCGCAGTTGCCTTAGACGGCGTTAAGCTCGTTGTGCAGCCAAGTGACTTGACTGGACGCTTCGGCGTTCAGCTCGAACGTGTGCCGCGAGCAGAGATGCTCAGCCGAAGTGAGTCAACTGCTCGCATAGCCGCGGCAAACCTGCCCGCACTGCTCGTCGCGCAGAGCGATTTCACGCAAATTCGCGCCTGCAGCGTGCCGCCGCGCCGCGCCGTTGTGCGCGCAGCGCTGCCCCCAGGACTCACCCCGACTCCAGACCAGTGGTTGGACTTGTATGGCTGGTACCACCAATCGCGCGAATGGCGTTGGCTCGGAGCCGCGCTGGATGAAACGGCGCGCGAGGTCGAAGCGCAGGTGTACGACATTCCGGATGGCGTGGTGCTCGCGCGCTGGTTGTTGCAGAAGCCCCAGATCGTCGCTGAGCTATCTCACGATAGCGTGCCGCCCGAAGGCGTATCTGCTCTGTTCGCAGAGCTAACTGCGCCAGTGCTCTACCTCGTTGAGATGGGGCGAGTCATCAGCCGATCTGAACCACTCAGCTCAAGAGCTGTTCTGGGCAACACCCCTGTGATTCCCTCCGTGCGCAACTGGGGAGTAAATGGCGAGGTCAATCGAACTGTGCTGCGTGAGATGCTAACTAACCCAACAGCGCGTGAGACCCACCTGTTCGGATTGCTCAGCATTATCAATTCGGGGGGCTACGCAGGCATTCAGATTGACTATCGCGGCGTTGACGCTGAACTCGCTGACAGCTTTGCCACGTTTATCCAACTTCTGTCCAAGCGCCTGAGCGAACAGAGGAAGAGGCTTGTGCTTGCTTTGCCCGCGCCAGAGCCATCGGGGGATGGATTCACCTTGCCTGGTTATGACTTGCCTCGCTTACTCCCTTACGCGGCTGTCGTCAAGGTGGATTTGACTAGCGCGCCAGACCTGCTCGTCGAGGAAAACCTTGCGCGCGTGCTGCGCTGGGCACGGTCAAACATTGACCCGTCTAAGCTGCATTTCGTGCTTCCCGCCGACAGTTTGCGCCGCGACGCAAGCGGGCGCACAGCATTCATGAGCATGGAAGAGGCGCTCCGCATTCTGGGCGGCGTTCAGCTCGAACAGGATGCCGTCCAGCCCGGCGCGACACTCGCTCTGCGCTGGGCAGGTCAGGCGCGTGGACGAACACCTCAGCGACAGGGCGCCTTCTACACCTACACCTACCTGGACGACCGCGGCATCCAACAAACGGTTTGGCTGGTCACAAGTTTCGGTCTGCAGCAGGTTCTGGCGCAAATACAGCCCTATCAAGTCCAGGGGATCACTTTGCGCGGGGCGTTGCGCGCTGGCAACGACGAGGGCACATTGGCTCTGCTCGAGCGTTTCGCCAACAATGCTGTCGGGCAAACTCAGATGCCACCGCCTGTCCTCCAAGTTGCCTTCGGCGCTTCAACGCCCTACGCGATTGCCCTTGACGATCCCGCACCGCGCGTTCAAGCGCCGGGAGGCGAGGGCGAATACGAGGTTCACGTCGCTTTTAGGGGCGGGCGCAGTATTGAGCTTACCCAGCAGCGCCTCAAAGTGTCGCGCAACGCGCCTTCAACCTCGGCGCTTGACCCCGGCGCCCAAAATGGCGAGGCGCAGCCGATCCGAATTGTCTCACCAAGCGACTTCGAGATCGGCGGCCACGTCTTCGACACGCGCCATGGCGTGCAAATGCGCTCGGCAGGAATGCGCTGGATGCGGGTAGGCGTGCGGGGCTTCAAGATACCGACGGATTTCATCGCCGAGGCAAAGCGCCAAGAGATGAAGGTGCTGGTCACCGCAGTGGGTGACCGTGCGCGCGTGCTCGACGAGTTATATCAGCAAGAATGGGCACAACACTTGGGGCAGATCGCCGCAGCAGGCGCCGACGCAATCGAGATCTGGCTCGAGCCGAACTACGAGGCAGAGTGGCCGCGCGGGCGGATCAACGGCGCAACTTACGCTGACTTGTTGCGCCGAGCCTACGCTGCAATCAAAGCCGCAAATCCCCAGACGCTGGTGATCAGCGGTGGCATGGCGCAGACCGACGACGCCTTCGGCGGCGGCTGCACCGATGCCGGCTGCGATGAATACGTCTTCTTGGCGCAGATGAGCAGCGCAGGCGCGGCAGCTTACCTGGACTGCATCGGTGTGCAATACACCTTCGGCAGGGACGCGCCTGACGTTGTCGGCGGCGAGTACTACGCGCGCTACCTGCGCCCCTTCATCGCCACGATGGCAAGCGCGTTCAACAACCAGAAGCCGCTGTGCTTCACAGCCTTGGGCTACCTCTCTGCTGAGGGCTTGTCGCCGCTGCCTGCCTCGTCGCCCTTCGCTTACGCAAGCACGATCTCTTCCGAGCAGCAAGCCAAGTGGCTGGGTGAGGCAGTTGCCATGCTGCGCGAAAGCGGCAAAGTGCGCCTTGTGGTGATCTGGAATGTGGATGGATCGGTTTGGCGCGCGGATGAACCACAGGCAGGTTACGCTATGATTCGCCCCGATGGCGCGTGCTTGGCGTGTGAAGCTGTGCGCGCTGCCTTAGAGTCAAGATGAGCCAATACAGACCAAGCACTGCAGTGAACCCGCAACGCAGACGCAACCGCCTCTTTGCTGCAGGTGTGATTGTTCTTGCTGGGGCGATGCTTGGGATTGCTCTTATTGCTTTTGGGTGTGCTCGGCTCAATCGCAGCGCCAGCCAACCTGAGCCTCAAGTCACATTTGTCCCACAGGTGACGATCTTTGCACCGCAGCCAACCCCAACGCCGCAACCTGCTTTGAGCAACCCATCACCTAACCCGCCTGCTGTCTCCACGAGCGTTGCTGATCCGCGCGGACGCATCGCTGGGATAGACGACTTCACCTGCCCAAACCCCCGCCCAGCGCCGTCCACGTTTGGATTCGGCATCCAGAGCAACTGGTCGGTGGGCGACATTGGCTACTGGAACTCGGTCATGGCGGAGCAACTGCGCCTGTCTTGGACGCGCGCGAAGATCAACTGGCATGAATTTGAGCCAGAGCGCGGCAAGCCTTTCTTATTCCAGTACCAACTCCTCGATGCTTTCATCGGCGATGCTAATAAGAAGGGGTTGAACATTGTCCTCACCATCACCCAACCTCCGCAGTGGACGCGCGTGACGCCACCCAAGCAGCCCTATCATCGCCCGAGCCCTCCAGAGGACTTCAACGAGGGCGTGCGCTTCTTCAGCCAAATTGCCGCGCGCTACAAGGGCTGCATCCAGGCAATCGAGGTGCTCAACGAGACAAACCTCGACCGCGAATGGACCGTAGCCTCAGGTGAGATCCGCGCCGCTGACTACGTGGAGTTCCTCAAAGTAGTCGTGCCGCCGTTGCGCCAAATTGACCCCGCGCTGATCATCATCATGGCAGCACCCTCGCCGACAGGCGCTAACATCCCTGGTGCGGTTCAAGACGATTTCCTGTACCTGGAGGATTTCGTCAAGGCCGGCGGCTTGGACTACGTAGACTGCATCGGCGTCCATCTCAACGGCTACAACATGCCGCCCGACAAGCGCTGGGATGAAGGCTACAACGACCCTACGGCGCGATTCCGCGGCCCGTTCGACAATCCACACCACTCTTGGTCACTGCTCAGCACCATCGAGGGCTACCGCCAGCGCACCAGCAAGCCCATGTGCGTCACGGAGTTCGGCTGGGCAAGCACCGAGAACCTCAAGCGCAAGGATGGCACGCCTGTCCAAGGTGCGCCGCCAGGCTTTGACTTCGCCCTAGATAACACCGAGAGGGAGCAAGCGGAGTGGATCAAGCGCAGCATCGAGATCTTCCGCGAGTTGGGCTACGTTCGTTTCGCTACAGTGTTCAACCTGGACTTCATCCAAAAAATCGGGCAAAACCCTGATGAACCGGGGGGAGACCCCGCGCTATACAGCGTCATCCGCCAGGACGGCTCGCCACGCCCCGCATTTGAAGTGCTGCGCGATATGCCTCGCTAACTAACCAATGACAGAAATTGACCCTCAGCCTGCCTCCTTCGAGGCTGCGCTGAAAGAGCTAGAGGCAATTGTCACGCGGCTGGAGCAGGGCGACCTGCCGCTGGAGGAGACGCTTGCGCTGCACGCGCGCGGTCAGCGCCTCGCTGAATGGTGTGCCAGCCACCTCGACCAGGCAGAACTCAAACTGCGCACGCTCAGCGCGGATTAAACTGCATGACTGGCACGCTGCTGAACATCGCTGCGGTTGCTGCTGGAACAGCGCTCGGTTTGTTGTTGGGCAATCGCCTGCCTGAACGCTTGCGCCGAACCGTCCTGGACGGCTTGGGCTTGGGCACAGTCGGCTACGCTGTGCTCAGCTTGGTGGATGCCCTGCAAGGACAAGCAAATGTGCCCGTGAAGTTCATCGTCATTCTGTTCTCGTTGCTGATCGGCGGGCTGATCGGCGAAGTCACAGACTTGGATGGCGCGCTCGCCCGCGCTGGGGCGTGGCTGGAGCGCCGCTTCGCGCGCAACACCTCCGCAGAAGGCGCTGCTCGCTTCATCCGAGGGTTCGTTGCTGCCAGTCTTGTCTTCTGCGTCGGACCGATGACCATCCTCGGCTCGATCCGCGATGGGTTGTTTGGGGATTACTCTTTGCTGGCGATCAAGAGCACCCTCGATGGCTTTGCCGCGCTTGCCTTCGCTGCCTCGCTCGGGCTGGGCGTTGGGTTTAGCATCTTGACCATCCTGCTCGTCCAAGGCGGGCTCACGCTGTTCGCGGGCGCAGCGCAAGGGGCATTGACGCCGCCGACGATCGCTGCGCTGTCGGCGACCGGCGCGCTGATGATCCTCGGTATCGGGTTGACGCTGCTCGAAGTCAAGCCTATGCGCCTGGCGAATTTTCTGCCTGCGTTGGTTATCAGTCCTCTGGCTGCAGCGTTGCTCGGACGCTTCGGTGTGGCAGGGTTCTGAGCGTGTCCGAAATAGATCAATACCAGTCGCCATTCACGGTGCGCTACGGTAGTGCGCCCATGCGCGCGCTGTGGAGCGAGCGCGCAAAGCGCTTGACCTGGCGGCATGTCTGGGTTGCGCTCGCTGAAGCACAAGCCGAACTGGGCCTCATCACCGCTGAACAAGCAGCCGACCTGCGCGCGCACATGCACGAGGTCAGCGAGGCGAGCGTCGCGCGGGCGCTCGAAATCGAGCGCGAGATCCACCATGACCTGATGGCAGAGCTGCGCGCCTACGCTGAGCAGTGCCCTGTCGGCGGCGCCGTGTTGCACCTAGGTGCGACTTCAGCGGACATCGAAGATAACGCCGATGCATTGCGCTTGCGCGAGGGCATAGACCTGCTGCGCGGTGCGCTGCGCGACCTCATTCGCGCCTTTGCCGAGCAGACCTTGCGTTACGCCGACCTGCCCACGATGGCGTTCACTCACCTCCAGCCTGCCGAGCCAACGACGGTTGGCTACCGCCTTGCGCAATACCTACAAGACTTGCTGCTAGACGACGAAGCGCTGCGCGCTGCGCGCGCGCTGATCCGCGGCAAAGGCTTCCGTGGCGCTGTCGGCACAAGCGCGTCTTATGCAGAACTGACCGACGACCCTGCCGCGCTCGAGCAACGCGCGTTGGCGAAGCTTGGATTGGAAGCGTTTCCTGTCTCAACGCAAATCTACCCGCGCAAGCAAGAGTGGACTGTCGTCAACGCGCTGGCTGGGCTGGGGCAGACGCTGTACAAGTTTGCCTTCGACTTGCGCTTATTGCAGTCGCCGCCACTCGGCGAGTGGAGCGAACCGTTTGGCGTGAAGCAGGTCGGGTCTTCGGCTATGCCGTTCAAACGCAATCCAGTCTTGGCGGAGCGGATTGGCGCGCTGGCGCGTTTCTTGGCTGCGCTGCCGCGCGTGTTTTGGGACAACGCCGCCCACTCGCTGCTTGAGCGCACCCTGGATGACTCAGCGAACCGCCGCGCTGCTTTGCCCGAGGCTTTTCTCGCCGCTGATGAGATCGTTCAGCTTGCCCTGCGCGTTGTCCGCGGCTTGCAGGTCAACGAAGTGCCGACCAAGCGCACGCTGCAGGCTTTCAGCCCGTTTGCCGCGACCGAGCGCCTGCTGATGGCGCTGGTCAAAGCCGGCGCTGACCGACAAGCCGCACATGAGGTCATCCGCGAGCGAGCGATGGAAGCATGGGCTGCAGTGGTTGCAGGGTTGCCTAACCCTCTGGCGGATCTGCTGTGCAGCGATGCGCGCGTGACTTGTCACCTGTCGCCTGAGCAGGTGCGGAAAGCCCTTGATGGGGTTGGCTACGTTGGTGACGCGCCAAGGCGGGCGCGGGCACTGGCAAACTTCGCCCTGGAACGGCTGGCGCACGACCCGATGGAGCCTTTGGTTTGGACGATCTAAGCAGGCAGCGCTTGTTGTTTGGATTGGCGTTGTTTGGTTTGCCCCTGGTGTTGGCAGCAGTCGCGGGCGTGCTCTTGCAGCAGCCACGCGCGGCGCTCCTTGTACTGCTCGTCTTTGCTGCGCCGATGGCACTTGGGCTGTGGGCAATCCTTCGACGTGACCGACCGCACTAGCGCGCTTGGAGTTGGCTCAGCACAGCGAGGGAGCGCAACCGTCGCTCCAAGATGTGCGCTAAGTAGGTCTGTGTTGTGCGGGTCACCTCGGTACGCACGCCTTGGGGCAACGTGAGCGACAGGATCTGGTTGTCTGGGCTCGTCTGTAGGCGGCGCAGCGCGAGCAGTGCCTCCCGAGAGATCGAGAAGCC
>JANWZM010000108.1 GCA_025054635.1 Thermoflexales bacterium | reverse complement strand
GCGCCAGTCACCACCGCGATCCCGCCGCCACCGATAAGGTGACCGTTCGAGCCGCTGAGGACAGCGCGGTTATTGAGCACTTGGCTGTTAGTCATGACCAACGCGCCGTTGCTCCAAATTCCGCCGCCGCCCCAGGCATAGTCCACGGGCGTAGTGCCGCTCAAGCCCGCCGTGTTCGACTGGATCGTTGTGCCGGTCAAAGTCAGCGAGGCGTCGGGCAGGGCGCAGATCCCGCCACCCGCAATTGCAGCCGTGTTCGCGGCGATCACCGACCCATTGAGCAGAGCCGAGACACCGCTGCCGACGCGGAGCGCGCCGCCGCTGAAGGTGCACAGAAACTTGTCGGTATACGACTCTGGGGTCACATCGAGCCGCACGTCACCGCCTGAGACTGTGACGCGCTCCAGCGTGAAGAGCAGATTTCCAGCAGAGCCATCCGCGAAAACGTCAAAGGCGCGGTCGAAGAGGTTCGCGTCCACCTGCACAGAGATCGGGCCGCGCACAGTCAGCGTGCCGCTGACTGCGCCGACGAAGGCATCTAGGTCGCCATCGTCATTGTCGTCGTTGTCGGCGCTCACCGTTCGCGTGATGGACACAGCACTCACAGCGCCGTCGAAGACGATCAGGTCGTTAATGTCGCTGCCCGTATGCGTGCATCCGGCGACGGTTGAGTTGGTGTTGGCTGCTTGGATTGCCTCGCGCAGCGAGCAGTCACTGGTTGCTCCGGGGTCGAGGCGATCCCAGCCAAGCGTCACGGTGATGGTGTCGGCTTGAGCGCTGCCGACGGTCAAGAGTGCTGCAGCGAGCGCCGCAGCAGGAACGATGAGGTGTTTGATAACCCTTCCCTTCAACATCTTGGTCAACATCTTGGTCCCTCCATGTTGGTTCTCTCGGATTGCAAGCTAAGGTGTGCCAGTCTTGCGCAGCAGTCGGATGTCGTCCACATAGAACGTCGCACTAGCCTTGTCGTCGGGGACACGGATCGCAAACGCCTGAATCGCCGACACTGCGTCAAGCTGGATGACGATTTCGCGCCATTGGTTACTTGGAGCGTCAAACGAGACGACGATTGGTTCGTCGCTCGAGGCTGGGTAAAGCAGCGCTTGTAAGCCGTTCACGCCTTGTTCACCGCCATGCACCCAGAAAGACAGCGCGACAAACGCGCTGGTGCTGACAGGCTGGCGCGCTTCCAGCTTGAACTGCGCGCCTGCGCGTTGAGGCTGGACAGCGATGGCATACATTGTTCGCGCGATGCGGTCGTTGTTGAACAAGACGCGCGCGCCTTCAGAGGCGTTGCGCCAGCCGCGCGCCAGGATGTTCCCGAAGATTGCCTCGAAGGGCGTTTGTGGCGGGGGTGGCGCTTCTCGGGCTGGGATCAGCTCGATTTCGTCCACGTAGAACGTAGTCTGCGACGCGCCGCTCAGGTCTTGGAAGTTGACGCGCTTGATGGTGGCAGGATTGCCGAGCTGGCTCAGCGGCACGTTGAACGTCAACCAGCGGCGTGGCGCAACGTCGAAGATGAAGCTTGGCGTCTCCGTGCCCGATTCGTCCGACAGGTGCAAGAAGAGCTGCAGGCGTCGCGCGCGTGTTTCGCCACCGTATATGCGGAACACGATCCCGCCGTATGATCGCCCGTCCAACGTGATCGGTGAGCGCAGCGACAGCCCGCCGCCGGGCTTAGTTTGTGCCTCGATCGAGCGCGACCCGATCAGCACTGGCTCTCGGCTGCCCAAGTTCACCTGCGTGTTCCACGACCAGTTTTCCCAGCCTTCGGCGAGCATGTCGCTATAGATGACATACCCGCCCTCCTGAGTTGGACCGGTGCGCGGCAGGGTGAGCGTGGTAGTGATTGGTCCGCGCACTAGGCGGATTGCGTCCACGTAGAACGCCCCCTTGGGCGCGCCGCTGATGTCCTGGATGTTGATCCGCTTGAGCGTGCGCAGCTCGCCCAGGAAGCTGATGGGCACGGTGATCGGCGTCCAAACGCCCGCGCGCGCTTCAAACGGCACGCCGCGCGAGTCGCCGCCGGTGTCACTTTGCTGAACAAACAAACGCAGCTCATGGTCGTGTTCGCCGCCGTGCACCCAGAAGGCGATGCCGCCGTAATCTGCTGCGCTGAGCGTCACCGGCGAGCGCAGGGACAAGCCAGCGTAGCCCTCGTTGTAACGCACGGCGATTGAGCGTCGCCCGAGCGCAGGCTGGGCATTGGCGAAGTCAGCGCGCGTGTTCCACGACCAGTTCTCCCAGCCTGCTGCGAGTGCGTCGTCGAAGAGGATGTCGCTGCGGCGGGCTGTGCCAGTCGGTCGTGTTGCCGTCTGCGTCGTGGTTCGGCGCGACGGGGCTGCCACAGGCAGCGTGAGCGAGACTGCGCGCTGCACGATCAGCAGGTTGTCCAGGTAGTACGTCTGCGGCTTGCCACTGCGATCCTGGATGTTGATGCGCTTGATCGTCTTTATGTCGCCTAGCGCGCTGAGCGGGATAGCGACCTCATACCACTGACCAGCAGGCACGTCGAACGACACCCGTCGGCTTTCGCCGCCATCGTCGGTCTGTTGGATGAGGAAATCGAGCTGCCGTCGCCCCTGCTCGCCGCCATGCACGCGGAAGGTGATGCCACCGAAATTTGCAGCGTTCAGACCGACTTTCAAGCGCAGCGAGAAGCCGGCGTAGCCTTTCTGATGCTGCACCTTGATTGAGCGCAGACCGATGGCGGGCGCCGTGTTGGCAAAGCTAATCGCGGTGTCCCACGACCAGTTCTCGTAGTCCTCCGAGGTCGTCTCGTCGAAGAGCAGCACATCGCCGGGCGCGCGCGCTGCCAAGCCGCTCAAGTCAAACTCGCCGCGGACGAAACAGATGTTGTCTACGAAGACGGGCAGTTGGGATTGCCCAGTGCGCTCCTGGAAGTTGACGCGCTTGATCGCGGTCAGCTCGCCGAGCAACGCTAAGGGGATGGTGACGGGCATCCACGTCTTGATTGGCGCGTCAATGTGGAAGCGGCGCGATTCACCTCCTGTGTCGGTGCTCTGCAACAGGAACATGATCTGGCGCACGCCTGGGTCACTGGTGCTGTTCGTCCAGGGGAGATCACCGCCGGTGATCCAGAACACGACTGCGTCGTAGTCATTGCGGTTAAGCGCGACAGGCGAGCGTAGCGACAGTCCTGCGTATCCTGCCCGGTAGCGGAAGGCGAGCGATCGGCCGCTGAGCGCGTACGGATGTTCGCGCGCGACGTTGGTGTCCCACGACCAATCTTCCCAGCCCGAGGCTAGAGCGTCATCGTAGAGCGTGTAGGTGCAGCCAGGCACACCGGGCAGGCGCGGGGCAGGCGGCCCAGGCGGCGGCGGAGGCGGACCGGGCGGTGGCGGCGGAGGGGGCGGCGTCGGCGTAGGCACGGGCGCGTTGCTCAAGCAGACGGTGTCCACGTAGAACGTCGGCTGCCCGTTGCCCGTGCGGTCTTGGATGTTGATGCGCTTGATCGTCGCTGGATTGCCCAGCGCAAATAGCGGAATCGTGACCTGCGTCCACACCCCTGCAGGCGCGTCAAACGGCACTGCCGCGGTATCCCCGCCGCTGTCAGCTTGCTGGATGAACAGTTGCAACTGGCGCGTCCCGCTCGCCCCGCCGTGCACCCAGAACGTCACCGCGGTGTAGCTCGCCCCAGGCAACCCTGGGTCTACGCGGAAGGACAGACCTGCGTAGCCTGGACCCATGTTC
>JANWZM010000089.1 GCA_025054635.1 Thermoflexales bacterium | reverse complement strand
ATGGCGCGTCAAGTGGACAACTTCAAGCGCAATGCAGTGATCCAGCGAGACCTGCACGATGTGCCAGCCAAGATCGATGAGCTGAAATCGCGTTTGGCACAAGAGACTGACCCGACCATACGCGCCAGCCTTGAGCACACGCTCGCTGCCCGTATCGAGCAGTTGAACTCGCTGCAAAAGCTTAGCATGCTTGCCCGCCAGGCAGAGGCGCAGTTGGAGAGCACCGTCGCTGCGCTCGGCGCAATTTACTCGCAGGCGCTGGCGATGCAGTCCACTAGCCGAGCGGCTGATTACAGCCATCTCGCGGCTGAGGTCAGCGAGCAAGTGCGCTCGCTGCGTGACCGACTGGAAGCACTGCAGGAGGTCAAGCTGGCCGATCAAACAACGGGGCAGGCCACGTAGCGCATCCGTATAATCCCACGCGGAATGAAGGCGCTGCTGTCCGTCTCAGACAAGACGCACCTCGTCGAATTTGCTCAAGGGCTGCGACGCTTTGGCGTTGAGTTGATCGCAAGCGGCGGCACAGCGCGTGCGCTCCAGGCAGCCGGAGTGCCCGTCATCACAGTCGAAGAGTACACCACCTCCCCTGAGATCCTCGACGGTCGCGTCAAGACGCTGCACCCTCGCATCCATGCCGGCATCCTCGCCCGAAACACCGAGCAAGATCGCGCTGACCTCGAGCGCATCGGTGCAAACCCAATTGACCTCGTCGTCGTCAACCTCTATCCCTTTCGCAAAACAGTTGCGCAGCCTTACGTCACGCTGCGCGACGCAATCGAGCACATTGACATCGGCGGTGTAGCGCTGCTGCGAGCAGCCGCCAAGAACTTCGAGCGCGTTGCTGTGGTCTGTGACCCTTGCGACTATGGGCTGGTGCTCAACGATTTAGAGAAGTATGGCGAGATCACCCTTGAGACCCGCGAGGTCTTCGCCCTCAAGGCGTTCGCCCACACCGCAGAATACGACGCCAGCATCCGCGACTACCTGATGGGGTTGAAGCACAGCGAGGCGCACCCCTCGGTCATCACGTTGACGCTGCAAAAAGTTCAAGACCTGCGCTACGGTGAGAACCCTCACCAGCAGGCGACGTTCTTCAGCTTGAACGGCGCCTGCACCAAGCCGCTCGGCGCGCGCCTGCTGCAGGGCAAGGAGCTTTCGTATAACAACTTGCTTGACCTCGACGCAGCATGGCGCGCTGTGCTGAGCTTCGACCAGCCAGCAGCCGTCATCGTTAAGCACACCAGCCCGTGCGGTGCTGCCGTTGCGCCAACGCTTTCCGTCGCTTATCAAGCCGCCTATCAGAGCGACCCCGTCTCCGCTTTCGGCGGCGTCATCGCCTTCAACCAAACAGTGGACGAAGACACCGTCGCGGCGATTGGCGACCTGTTTATCGAATGCGTGATCGCGCCCGAGTTTACCGAGGCAGCCCAGCAGCGCCTGAGCAGCCGCAAGAGCTGCCGCGTCCTAGTCGCCGAAGATATTGCAGTGGCTAAGAGCATGGCTTGGGAATACCGCAGCATTGCCGGCGGCATCCTCAGGCAATCCGTGGATCACGGTGACCCCGAGCCGGCTCAATGGCGCGTGGTCACGCGGCAGCAGCCGACCGAGTGGCAGCTCCGCGCGCTGCGCTTTGCCTGGCAAGTCTGCCAGCACGTGAAGAGCAACGCCATCGTGCTGGCACGCGCAGAGGGCGACTTGTTGGCAACAGTAGGCATCGGCGCAGGACAGCCCAACCGCGTGGATAGCGTGCGCATCGCCTGCGAGCGCGCAGGGGCACGCGCTAAGGGCGCGGTGCTCGCCAGCGACGCCTTCTTTCCCTTCGCCGATGGCGTGCAGGTCGCTGCGCGCGCAGGTGTCTCAGCAATCGTCCAGCCTGGCGGCTCGGTGCGCGATGAGGACACCATCGCGGCTGCCGACGAGGCAGGGATCGCCATGGTCTTCACCGGCGTTCGGCACTTCAAGCACTAGGCAGAGCCCGCGCTGCACCTAGAGTGAGCACAGTCCTCATCGGCTACGCCTTCGAGAGAGAAGTTGCTGCTGTCTTCGCAGGCTATGGCTATCTTGTCCGCCATCGCGGGGGCAGTGGCGACGATGGCGTTGACCTGGAGATTCGCTACCCAGGGCAAGTCGAGCGTGGGATTGTCCAGTGCAAGGCATATGAGGGCACGCTGCCACCCACTCACATCCGCGCGCTATACGGCTCGATGCTCCACGAGGGTGCTGACGAGGGCTGGCTGGTCACCACTGGCACTGTCGGCCCGAACGCCCGCGCATGGGCGTCGGGCAAGCACATCCGCATTGTGGACGCGCGCATGCTGCCTCAGTGGCGCAGCGGCGCACTGCTGGATGAAGGCGTGAAACTGCTCACGCTTGAGGCGCGCATGCGCGCGCTCTCCCTCACTCATGCGCTGCTGTTCGGGCTTGGCATTGGCGCCACAGTTGGGGTTGGGCTTGCCTCGTTGCTCAAGCTCGGCGCGCTGGCGCTGATTCCCGCGGTCAGCTTCTCCCTCGTCCCGGTTGCTGCCGCGCATGCTGCTCGGCGCTGGTTGCGTCAGACATACGAGACAACCGTTGAGCAGATCCGCGCCCAGCGCCCCCATCGCGGTTTAGCTTGGACGTTGCGATAATCCAGACAGGTTGATCTACGACCGCCTTCTGTCGGTGCTGAATGTGCGCTCGTTCGAGCACTTTATCGCCAGCGTTTTCGAGCACCAGGGCTACGTCGCCCAGGTCACTGGCGGAGCAAATGATCAGGGCGTGGACATCCGCCTGTGGAAAGACGGGCGCCAAAGCATTGTGCAGTGCAAGTTCACGCGCGGCGCGATCGCGCCGCACGTCATCCGCGATCTATATGGCACGCTGGCGCACGAGCGCGCCGACGAAGCCTGGCTGATCACCCTCGGCTGGGTAACTGAGCAAGGCAGAGCATGGGCACGAGGAAAGCCCATTCACCTCGTTGATGGCTGGCGCTTCCTCTTCTGGCTTGCCAGCGACTCACTGGAGCAGGCGGATGCCCGGCTGCAGCAATTTGCTCGACTGCAAGACGGAGATGTCCTGCGCTTCGTTGGTGCAGCCATCACCAGCACGATCCTGGCAGCGCTGTTTGCTGCCCAACGCCGCCGAGTGCCCACCTTCCCTGTGCTCGCGCTAGGTGGAAGACTGCCGCTGCTCTCCGCGATTGTCGCCCTGGTTGGACTTACAGGTACCTGCATCGGGTTGACTGGACTAGCTGCATGGTCTGGACAAGGAGCAGTTTTGGTTGGGCTAGGCGGGGCAGGTGCGCTGTTCTCGGCGCTGTTCTTCGCCGTCCGCGCGTATCAGCGCCGCGCACTGATCAACCAGGTCGCGCAAGCTGTCTTAGCGCGGCTCGATGCCTGGGAGTATGTCGTATCCTTGCGCAAAGGAAGTCGTCAAGGTCATGACGCACCCACCTAATTCACCCTCGGTTGATTACACTTCGACAGTTGCGCTCGGTCTCGACATTGGCACATCCACA
>JANWZM010000059.1 GCA_025054635.1 Thermoflexales bacterium | reverse complement strand
GCTCGCTCAGGCAGCCGCGCAACGCCCCATCCTCGTCGTGCCACAGCATGCTCTCCCCTGTTCGCACCGAGCGCAAGTCAGCGATCACCGGCAAGCCGCGCTCAGTCACCATCGCCCGCCATGCGCGTGCGGCTTCCTCGTTCGGCGTCAGCAGGATCGCCCCCGTGCACTGGTCGAAGATCGCCATTTGCTCTGCTGTCGGCTTGCCGCCGATGTCCACCAGAAGCGGCATTATCCGCGCCGCCAGGTCGCGGCACACCACGCGGGCTTTCACGCTTGAAGACCGCTTGAGGTCACTGAAACGCCCAGGGATGGCGACCAAGCTCTTCTGCGTCTTGGGCTTTCACGCTTGAAGACCGCTTGAGGTCACTGAAACTAAACTTTCCCCTCGTCGGCTCACTGACAGCGAGCCGAGGCTTTCACGCTTGAAGACCGCTTGAGGTCACTAAGCTGCGCGAGCGGCGAGTGGTGAATAGCGAGTGGCGTGCCCTTGTGCCCTGAGGGGCATATGCTTGGATGCACCTTCGCGCCACTCGCTGCTCGCCGACCCCGCAAGGGGTGCGCAGCAAGCAAGGTGCCTTCATGCCGCAAGAATCGCCTACCCAGACGCACTGCCCCCCTCCATTTGCTATGCGCCATCCGCCTGATTCGTCCCTGTCATGCAATACAATGCAGACCGGCTGATCCAAGCACCGCGCTGCAAGTGCTGGGCAGCTCGCCTGCCGGAGGAGCTGAGCCGTGAACTTGAACCGCTACATTGACCATACGCTTCTGAAGCCAGACGCAACGCGCGCCCAAATTGAGCAACTCTGCGCCGAGGGGAGGCAGCACCAGTTCGCATCGGTCTGCGTCAACGCCTGCTGGGTGAAGCTGTGCGCCGAATTGCTCGCCGGAAGCGGCGTCAACGTGTGCGTAACGGTTGGCTTTCCACTGGGCGCGACAACGACGAGGGTCAAAATGCTCGAGGCTGAGCAGTCGCTGATGGCAGGGGCGCGCGAGGCAGATATGGTGCTCAACATTGGGGCGCTGAAGAGCGGTCTGCATGCGTTTGTGCGCGATGACATCGCAGGCGTTGCGCAGGTGTGCCACGCCCAAGGGGGCTTGCTCAAGGTGATCATCGAGACCGGTCTGCTCACCGACGAGGAAAAGCGCCTGGCGTGCCAGCTCGCCAAGGACGCTGGGGCTGATTTCGTCAAGACCTGTTCTGGGTTCAACGGGGGTGCGGCGACGGTCGAGGACGTTCGCCTGATGCGCGCCGTCGTCGGGCACGAGATGGGCGTGAAAGCGGCTGGCGGCGTGCGCACTTATGAAGCAGCGCGGGCGATGATCGAGGCGGGCGCGAATCGCATCGGCACCTCCTCGGGGGTGGCGATTGTGCTCGGCGCGCCTGCGGCTGCCGCGCAAAGCTACTGAACCGTGCGCGCAACGCGCGCGACCCATCCCGCAAGGCGGTCAGCGATACCTGCAACAACCGCGTCGGGCACGCCGTTTGGCGTCTTCGATTTCAGGCGATAGTCGCACGGCTCGTTGACATAATCGCAGACCTGCCAGAGGTTGCGTTGGTCTAGGGCGATCTCCGTCGAGAAGAGGTTTAGTCCGCACAACCCTGCGATCTGCTGGGCTATCCCGCGCAGCACGCTGAGCCCGTAAGCGCTTTCTTCCTCGGGCGTCACCTCGGTGTGAACGTGGGTGCGGTCGTCAGCCCAGCACAAGAACGTGCTTCCACAGGCGTAGAACACGCGAAACCAAGCTCGGCGCTGCTTCGGACCGAGCAGCTTCGGTTCGATCCATTCTTGCAGGATGGTCTGGTCGGAGGGCCACTCCTTTCGTCGTTCGAGCACCTCGCTCCAGCGGGTGGCTGGTTGAAGGATGCCGCTGCCGCCGCTGTGGGCGCTTTTGATGCTGAAGCGCCCTCTGAGCGGACTGAGGTCCACGGGCGGCAGGATAGGCTGCTGCTCGTAGGAGGGCAACAAGATAAGGTACGGCGCGCGCAAGCCGTGCGAGATAAGCTCCATATGGATGGTCGCTTTGTTCCAAGCGCGCTGCACCAGCGCGTAATCGTTGACGAGGATGGGGATGTTGCGCTGCACCGCAGGCACATGAGCGGCATACTCGTCCCCCCAATCCCAGACTCGGTCGAGGGCGACGCGCGCGCGGATGCGACCGCTGTCCAGCTTTTCGGACAAGCCTTTTAGGTCGCTTGGGCCACACACCCAGGTGCTGACGCCGCGCCTGTCGCAAGCCTGCTGCAGCAGAGCGACGAAGTCTGCGTCGTACTCCCAAACCCACAAGATCAGCAGGTCGCGCGTCTGGTTGTCCTGGCGTGTCATGCGTTTTTGCTCGGCGTGCGCCGCTCTAGCGCGGCAGGACAATCAGATCGCGTGTGAACGTCGTCAAGCTCTCGCACCCGCCTTCGGTGAGCACAACGTCGTCTTCGATCCGCACGCCGCCATGCCCGGGTAAATAGATGCCCGGCTCGATGGTGAAGCTCACCCCTGCGGGCAGCAGCTGGCGCGCACCCGAGACGATATAGGGTGGTTCGTGCCCCTCTAGCCCAAGCCCATGCCCAGTGCGGTGGGTGAAATAAGCGCCGAAGCCTGCTTGCTCGATCACGCTTCGGGCAGCGCGGTCTATCGCCTCGCCGGTGACGCCCGGACGCGCTGCGCTGCGCGCCGCCTCGTTTGCCGCGCGGACGACGGCGTAGGCTTCGCGCAGGCGGGCGTCTGGCTCGCCGACGGCGACGGTGCGCGTGATGTCGCTGTGGTAGCCGCGCACGGTCGCGCCGAAGTCTATTAGGACGAGGTCGCCGGGCTGCACTTCTCGGTCGCCAGCTTCAGCGTGTGGGTTTGCGGCGGTTGGGCCGGCTTGAACCAAAGGCGAGAACGGCATTCCCTCTGCGCCGAGGTCGAGCAGTGCGCGCATCAAGCGGCTTGCGATTTGGCGCTCGGTCTGCCCAGGGTGGATGTGGGGCAACGTCTCGTCGAGGGCGCGCTCAGCCAGCCGAACTGCCTCGCGCATGGCGTCAAGCTCAGCCGGCTCTTTGACCATGCGCACCTCGGCGAACCGCTCGTCGCTCACCACGAGGTGCGCGTTCGGCGCGGCTTGGCTCAGCAGCGCCCATTCCAGTGCGCGAAAGCGCGTTGCCTCGACCACAATGCGCTTGCCGTCGAGCCGGTGCGCGCGCGCAGCCGACTCAAACGCGCTGAGAAAGGGTTGTCCGTCCGCGTAAGGGTGAATCTGCACCTCAATCCCCGCCCCTTGGGCTTTGCCCGCCTCAAATCCCGGCAGGATCAACCCAGCGGGTTCATCGGCTGCGGGTATGAGCAGGACGATGGGGCGCTCGCTGAGGTGAAAGGATAGCCCTGTGAAGTAAACCAGGTTTGGGCCGGGAATCATCGCTGCGAAGTCATCACCGGACTGCCGCAACTGTGCCTGTAGCTTTGCAATGCGAGCAGCAGACATGGGTTTACTGCAGAGGCGAGTATTGTAGCGAGCGAGCAGCGATTGCGTTTCTCGCCCTCATCCCGCCTGCCGCCCCGAGTAGGGGCGCGTTGCGCGCGCCCGTCTGGGGCGCGTTGCGCGCGCCTGTCTGGGGCGCGCTGGTGCCGCGTCGTCCTTCGGTGAGTCATCCCTGGAGAGGGTTGAATCACTTACAATCCCGCTCGCCATGCCCGAGTTTCTCAACTTGCTTCCGCCCGATGCTGCGCGCGCGCGATGGCTCGATGCGATCACCCATCGGACGAAGCTAGAGGAGGTCAGCCTAGCCCATGCGCTGGGGCGTGTGCTTGCTGAACCTGTTCACGCCCCGCATCCGGTGCCCCCTTTTGCCCGCGCGGAGGTTGACGGCTACGCTGTGCGCGCCAGCGACACCTACGGCGCCAGCGACGGCTTGCCGACCTATCTACAGGTCGTCGGTGAGGTAGCGATGGGCAAAGCGCCGCTCTTTCAAATCCTGCCCGGACAAGCCGCCATCATTCACACCGGCGGGATGCTGCCGATGGGCGCAAATGCCGTTGTCATGGTCGAGCACACCCAGAAGGTCAGCGATGGCGAGGTTGAGATTTTGCGCCCAGTTGCAGCAGGCGAAGGCGTGATTGTCGTTGGCGAGGATGTCGAGCAAGGTCAGCGCGTGCTTGAGGCAGGCGTGCGGCTGCGCCCGGCAGAGCTTGGCGCATTGGCTGCGCTGGGGATTGTGGAGGTTCCTGTGCGTCGCCCGCCGTGGGTGGGCATTCTTTCGACTGGCGACGAGGTCGTCCCTGCTGAGCAACAACCGCAGCCGGGTCAGGTGCGCGATGTGAACAGCCACACGCTGATAGCGATCATCCGTCAAGCTGGCGGCGAACCCGTGTTCTACGGCATTGTGCCTGACGACGCCGAGGCGCTCTACGAGCGCACGGCGAAAGCGCTCGACGCCTGCGACATGCTCGTGATCACGGCTGGTTCTTCTGCCAGCGTGCGCGACATGACTGCCGCGGTCGTCAACCGCCTTGGCGCGCCTGGCGTGCTCGTGCACGGTGTGAACACCAAGCCCGGGCGCCCGACAATCCTCGGCGTTGCCAACGGCAAACCCATCGCCGGTCTGCCGGGCAACCCAGTCAGCGCGCTGATCAACGCTTGGCTGTTCGTCCTGCCTGCGCTGGCACACCTGCAAGGGCAGACGCACGCTCGCCCTGCGCCTCGCCTCCTGGCGGAACTGAGCATCAATCTGCCCTCGGAAGCAGGGCGCGAGGACTGGTGGCCCGTGCGCCTGTCCCAATCGGGAGAGAAGTGGATCGCTGAGCCGATCTTCTACAAGAGCAACCTGATCTTCAAGCTTGCTGAAGCGGATGGGCTGCTCAGGGTGCCTGCTGACGACACGGGCTTGGAGGCGGGGCGCCTCGTTGAGGTCTTCCTCTGGGGGTAAGCGATGGGCGTTTATCTGCGCGACGTGCCGCTGGACGAGGCACTGCGGCGCTTTGATGAGGCGCTCACAGCCGTTGGGCTGAGCGGCTTGCTCGGCGTTGAAGAGGCGCCGTTGGACGACGCGGCTATCGGGCGGGTCTTAGGCGCGCCCGTTTGGGCGCAGATCTCCTCGCCGCATTATCACGCCTCGGCAATGGATGGCTTCGCCGTCCGCGCCAGCGACACCGAAGGGGCAACGACGACCGCTCCACGGCGGCTTGTCTTCGGTCAACAAGCGGTTTGGGTGGACACAGGCGACCCGCTGCCGGAGTGGGCAGATGCGGTCATCCCCATCGAGAACACTGAGCCGTTGGACGAGGCGGAGCGCCCTGCGCCGAACCCGCGTCAACCCGCCTTTATCCGCATCCGCGCCGCAGCGCGACCGTGGCAGAGCGTCCGTCCGATGGGCGAAGACATCGTTGCAACCGAGCTCGTACTGCCCCAGGGGCACACGCTGCGCCCCGCCGATCTCGGCGCAATCGCTGCTTGCGGGCACACGCGGTTGGTGTTGGCGCGGCAGCCGCGCGTAGCGGTCTTGCCTACGGGCAGCGAGCTGATCCCGATCGGTCAACTTCCGCGCAAGGGCGACATCATCGAGTTCAACTCGGTCGTGCTTGCCGCGCAGGTGCGCCAGTGGGGGGGCGTGCCGACGCGCTTCCCGATCACGCCCGACCAGTTCGACGCGCTGGTTGCGCGCGTCGCTGAGGCAGCCGCGACGCACGACCTCGTGCTGCTCAATGCAGGCTCTTCAGCTGGCTCGGAAGACTTCTCGGCGCGGGTTGTCGAGACGTTGGGCGAGCTTCTGGTTCACGGCGTCGCTGTCCGCCCCGGGCATCCGGTCATCCTGGGGTTAGTTCACTCAGGCGAGCGCTGCGTGCCGATCATCGGTGTGCCGGGCTATCCCGCCTCGGCTGCGATGACCGGCGAGATCTTCGTCAAGCCGTTGCTCGACCGCTGGCTGGGGCGTCCGGCGTCGCCGCCGCAGACGATCCAAGCCAAGTTGACGCGCAAACTTGCTTCGCCAGCCGGGGACGATGACTTCGTTCGGGTTGCTGTGGGCAAGGTTGGCGAGCGCTGGTTAGCTGCGCCGCTCGCGCGCGGCGCGGGGGTGATCACCTCGCTGGTGCGCGCGGATGGGATCGTGGTTGTGCCGCGAGGCTTGCAGGGCTACGAGGCTGAGGCTGAGGTCACCGTCCAGCTCTACCAGCCTCCACAAGTGCTCGAGCGAACCATCCTGGTGATTGGCTCGCACGACCCGGCGCTCGACCTTCTGGCGCAGCAGTTGGCGCGGCGCGGCTGGCGCCTTAGCTCCTCGAACGTCGGCAGCGTCGGCGGACTGCTTGCCCTGCAACGCAACCAGGCACATGCCGCCGGCTGCCATTTGCTCGACCCCGAGACTGGCGAGTACAACGCGCCCTACCTGCGCCGATACCTGCCCGAGACACCGGCTCGGTTGGTGACGCTGGCGCATCGCGAGCAAGGGCTGATGGTCGCGCCGGGAAACCCCAAAGCGATCCGCACGCTCAGCGACCTGGCGCGTCCAGAGGTGCGCTTCGTCAATCGCCAACGCGGCTCAGGCACGCGCATTTTGCTGGATTACCATCTCCAGCAACTCGGCGTTGCGCCGGAGGCGATTGCGGGCTACGACCGCGAGGAGTACACGCACCTCGCCGTCGCGGCTGCGGTTGCCTCTGGGCGCGCGGACTGCGGGCTGGGCGTGCCAGCCGCCGCGCGCGCGCTTGGGTTGGACTTTGTGCCGCTGTTCAAAGAGCGCTACGACCTCGTGATCCCCGTGGCTCACTTCGACACCCCCGCGCTCGTTGCCGTGCGCGCGATACTGGCTGACCCCGACTTTCGGCAAGCTGTGGCGGGATTGCCTGGCTACGACATCAGCCAAATGGGCAACCTTGTGGTGTGACACCGTTCACGGGAGTGTCTGGAGCCAAATCCTGCGCTCACGGCACTCCGCCGCCCCAACCGCGTTGAGACACCACGGCGGCAAAGAAGACCGCTAACCCAAGCATGCCGCCGACGATGCCCATCCACCCAAGCAACCGCGCACGATGCAAGGCAGAGGCTTTAGGCGCAAGCACAACCGATCCAGTGCCCAGCACAACCGCGAGGATCGGAACAGGCAAGCACAAGGGCAGGCTGGAGAAAATGGCGCAGCTTGCGGCTGAAAGGCTGCCGCACAGCGCAGCAGCGATCGGCAATCCGTCGCTGTAGCTAGGCTGGCGCGTGATTCTGGGCTGAAGGGTTGGGGCGGGCAGCCGAGGTAGAGGGGCGCTTTTACCTAGGCGCTCGAGGTATTCCCTCGATGAGACAACGCGCACCCCTTGTCCTGCCAGGTAGCGCGCGACGCGCTCGCTCACCCGTCGCCCGTCCTCGGCGTACCACAGGTGCTCAGCGCACAGCGGCGCCCCCGTGACTTCGCAACGCTCGACCGCCTGATGCGCGCAGTCCACACAGCGCATACCCATCCAAAAGCACGCCCCTGCCCGAAGAGCGGAGCAGGGGCGTGAACAAGGAGTCAGCCTGGGAGAGCAACGGAGAGCTTAGCTCGAGCCTCCGAGGCGGAGAGAGTGAGATTCGAACTCACGGTGACCAAAAATGGCCACAACGGTTTTCGAGACCGTCCCGTTCAACCACTCCGGCATCTCTCCTCGACGCCCTTGATTTTACCCAAACTGGATACCCTGGGCGAGGGGCAATTCGGATGAGTAGTTGATGGTGCAGGTTTGTCGGCGCATGTAGCCTTTCCAAGCGTCGCTGCCGCTCTCGCGCCCTCCGCCGGTGTCCTTTTCACCGCCGAATGCGCCGCCGATCTCCGCGCCGCTGGTGCCGATGTTGACGTTGGCGATCCCGCAATCGCTGCCGGCTGCACTCAGGAAGCGTTCGCTGGCGCGCAGACTGTTGGTGAAGATCGCCGACGACAGCCCTTGGGACACCTCGTTGTTCAACGCGATGGCGCGCTCGAGCGTGTCGTACTCGATCACGTAGAGGATCGGGGCGAATGTCTCCTCGCGCACGATCGGCGTCTGCCAGGGCATCTCGATGATTGTCGGCTCGACGAAGTTCGGCCCGAGGTCAGGGCGCAGCCGACCGCCGATCCGCACGCGCCCGCCCTCTGCTTTTGCCTGCGCGATTGCAGCCAGAAACGCCTCGACCAGACGCGGCGCAGCCAGCGGGCCGACCAATGTGCCCTCTGCCAGTGGATCACCGATGCGCTGGTGCGCTTGGGCGTAAGCCTGGCACAGCCGTTCAACCAGCGCCTCGCGGATAGCGCGATGGACGATCAATCGCCGCGTTGTGGTGCAGCGCTGCCCTGCTGTCCCGATCGCGCCAAAGACAATCGCGCGCACCGCAAGATCGAGATCGGCGTCTTCGTGCACGATGATGGCGTTGTTGCCGCCCAGCTCCAGGATTGTGCGCCCCAATCGCTCAGCGACGCGCTGCGCGACGTGCCTGCCTGTCTTCGTGCTGCCTGTGAAGGCGATCAACGGTAGTCGGCGGTCGGCGAGCATTGCCTCGCCGATGGTCTCATTTGAGCCGATCACAAGGTTAAACACGCCGACCGCGTTGTGGTCAGCCGCAACACGGTTGCATAAATGCTGTACGGCGATTGCGCACAGAGGCGTGAGCGGCGAGGGCTTCCACACGATGGTGTCCCCGCACACGGCAGCGATTGCAGCGTTCCAGCTCCACACGGCGACAGGGAAGTTGAAGCTGGTGATCACGCCGATTGGCCCGAGCGGATGCCACTGCTCGTACATGCGGTGGGCAGGTCGCTCGCTGTGCATGGTCAAGCCGTAGAGCTGGCGCGAGAGGCCGACGGCGAAATCGCAGATGTCGATCATTTCCTGCACCTCGCCGTGACCCTCGGCACGGATCTTGCCCATCTCGAGCGAGACCAAGTCGCCCAGCGGCTCTTTCATCTCGCGCAGCAGGTTGCCGAGGTCGCGGATCAACTCGCCTCGTTTTGGGGCGGGGCGCTCGCGCCACTCTAGGAAGGTCATCTGTGCGCGGCGGACGACGGCGTCGTAGGCGGCTGGGGTCGCTTGGATCACGCGCGCTAGGGGCAGATTGGTCGTCGGGTTGACGGAGACAAGGGCGCCGCCTTCATCGCGAATCCAGCAATCGCCGTAAGCGCCGAAGTTCGTTTGTGCAATGCCCAGCTTCTCCAGGATGTGCTGTGCGGCAGTCATGGCGCGATTATGCGTTAGCAGGATCACTCCTGCAACAGCAGCTCCACACTGTTGATCCGTGTGCGCACAGCGTGCCCCTCAGCGTAGAGCGTGATGGACTTGAGCAGTTGCATATCGGGCAGAATGGCGAGCAGGTTTTCCGATTCGAACGGCGGCTCAACCGTGTTCAGCCGCCGGGCGATATGTTTGTTCTGTGGGTTGGCGCGGATGTAGTCGGGCAGCGTCGTCGCAGTGGGTGTGCCAAGGGCATAAAACCCTTGAATCCAGTAGGCGTCGCGCCCGTCGCGCGTGCGATAGTCGATCCGCACCATCAACGGGCACTCGCTGCCCTCGCCCCCGCAGACGGGGATCTCCTGATACAGAATGCGGAAGTCAACCCGTAGTTGCAGCGACTGTCGCTCGAGCACATCCTCGTTGAGGATCTGCGTGACGCCGGTGCGTCCCCAGCCGATGCCGCTGCCGACGCGCTCTAGAAAGAGCGCCGTGCGCCCTTCTTCGTTGCGAATGGTTGCCGTGCCAGTGACCGTTGAGCCCTGCATGACGAGCGTCTCCACCTGCCAGTCGGGTTTCAAGGCAGTTTGGAAAGCGCTGTTGCGCACCAGATTGCGCACAGGGGGCAGGACGCCTGCAAGTTGACTGGGCGCGCGCGCGATGGTGCGCTGTCCTGCGGACAGGCGAATCGCGCGTCCCCCATCCGCCGTGAAGACCGTTGCACTGCCTGCAGCAACCGCAACGCGCGTTTCAGTCGCTGCCTTCTCGACGGAATATGCCCCCGGCGAGGAAACGACGAGCTTTCCGTCTGGCGTGACAACCCAGACCTCGAACAAGCGCGGTTGGCTGTCCTCGACCTGAATCTGAATGCGCCCTCTGAGCAATCGCAGATGCAGCTCGTTGCTGCGCGAGGCAAACGAAAAGCGCGGCAGGCGTGCGCGCTCGATGTGGACATGCGCGTTTGCGTATAGCTGAATTGTGAACATCGGGCTGCCCTGCTCAGAGAGCGCACCAACGGTCATCAGCCCGACCGATTCTGGGCCGACGATGACTGTTGCGCCTTCTTCTAGTGGGCGCCCATCCAGCGAAACGACGCGCGCGTCATTTTCCTGTTCGTAGCGTGAAAATGCTTTGAGGATGCCTGCGCGCAGCCGAACCTCGATCTTCGGCTCGACAGTTACCGCGTTCACCAACGCCCAGGTGCCGGCGGGGACGCCGACCGTGAGCGCGCAGCAGGACAGCAAGGCGAGGGACAGAACCAGCCAAGCGACACGCTCGGGACTGCGTCTCATACGGTTGTGTCACCAGCGTCGCAACCCCCAACGCCAGGGCGAGATGCCGCTTGTCTCTGCGCGCTCGATGCGTTCGGCGGCTTGTTGCCCTTGGCGGTGGGCGATCAACGCGGCTGCGATTGCCGCAACGTCGCTGTGCACCAACTCCGCTTCTTCGATTGAGAACCGATCTTCGACGAAGCGGGTGTCAAACTGCCCTGCCTGGAAGCGCGTCGAGCGCAGCAATTGCTGGTGGAAGGGGACGTTTGTCTTCACCCCCATGATGCGGATCTCGTTCAGCGCGCGTCGCATGCGCAGCAGCGCCTCGGCTCGCGTGTCGCCCCAGCAGATGATCTTGGCGATCATCGAGTCGTAGTAGGGCGTGACCTCGTAGCCCTCGTACACCCCGCTCTCCACACGCACCCCAGGGCCGGTAGGGAAGTGGATGCGCGTGATCTGACCGGTGCTTGGGATGAAGCCCATGAACGGGTCTTCCGCGTTGATGCGGCACTCAATTGCCCAGCCGTTGATCTGCACGTCTTCTTGGCGGTAGCGCAGCTTGCGCCCGCGCGCGATGCGGATCTGTTCTTTGACGATGTCGATCCCTGTGACGCGCTCGGTGACGGGATGCTCGACTTGCAGGCGGGTGTTCATCTCCATGAAGTAGAAGTTGCCGTTCTTGTCGAGCAGGAACTCGATGGTGCCGGCGTTGACGTAGTTCACTGCTTGCGCGGCACGGACAGCCATCTCGCCCATCTTGGCGCGCAGCTCAGGGGTCATCACTGGCGATGGCGCCTCCTCGACGAGCTTTTGGCGTCGGCGCTGCAAGCTGCACTCGCGCTCGCCGAGGTGAATGATGTTGCCGTAGTGGTCGCCGAGCAACTGGAACTCGATGTGGCGGGCGCCCTCGACCAACTTCTCGAGGTATACCGCGCCGTCGCCAAACGCGCTTTCCGCCTCGCGGCGCGCGCTGCGGAGCAGAGCAGGCATCTCTTCTAGGCTGCGCACCTCGCGCTGACCTTTACCGCCGCCGCCGGCGCTCGCCTTGATCAGCAGGGGAAAGCCGATCTTCGGCGCGATCGCCAGCAGCTCATCATCGCTCAGGTCTGCCTCACCTTCTGTGCCGGGCACAACGGCGACCCCCGCCTTCTGCACGGTCGCTCGCGCAACAGCCTTGTCGCCCATCTTGGCGATCGCGCTGGGTGAAGGGCCGATGAAGACAATCCCCGCATCAGCGCAAGCCTGCGCAAAGTCCTCGCGCTCGGCAAGAAACCCGTAGCCGGGGTGGATCGCGTCTGCGCCAGATTTGCGCGCCACGTCGATGATCTTGTCAATGCGCAAGTAAGACTCCCGCGACGGTGCTGGGCCGATGCAATATGCCTCGTCGGCAAAGCGCACGTGGAGCGCGTTGCGGTCGACCTCCGAGTACACAGCAACGGTGCCAATGCCCAACTCCTGGCAGGCACGGATGATGCGAACAGCAATTTCTCCCCGATTTGCGATGAGGATTTTGCGAAACATGGGATGCGATGGCTTGCTGCGGTCGCAGTTTAGCACAGCATCAGACAGCCTGCCTAGCAGGGAGCGACTGAACCTGGCTGCCGACT
>JANWZM010000030.1 GCA_025054635.1 Thermoflexales bacterium | reverse complement strand
GAGGAAGTGGGTAGCCCTCATCTGCACTCGTGGGTTGAGAAACACAAGGACTGGCTGACCAAGCCAGACGGCAGTCCGCTGGACGGCTGCTTGTGGGAGTTTGGCGGCTTCGATGAGAAAGGGCGCTTCGTGCTCACCATGGGCGTGAAGGGTATCTGTTACGTCGAGCTGCATGCAAAAGGCGTGAGCCATGACCTGCACTCCTCGAACGGCGCCATCGCGCCGAATGCAGCTTGGCGGCTCGTTTGGGCGTTGAACACACTCAAGGACGCCAACGAGCGCATCCTCATCGAGGGCTACTACGACCATGTCCGCGCGTTGACGCCAGAGGAAGAAGCCCTGCTGCGCGAGACGCCCTTCGAGGAAGAGGAGATGAAGGCGAAGTGGGGCGTCGAATCATTCGTCGGCGGCGTGAGCGGGTTCGAGGCGCTCAAGCGCCTGGTCTTTGCGCCAACCGTGACGATCTGCGGCTTGACCAGCGGTTGGCAAGGACAGGGCGTTAAGACCGTTCTGCCTGCTGTTGCCAGCGCAAAAGTGGATTTCAGGCTCGTGCCGAACCTCACTCCAGAGGTCGTCCTCGACCTGCTGCGCAAGCATCTTGACCGCCATGGATTCGACGACATCGAGATCAAGTTTCTCGGGGGGTATCGAGCGGAGGTCAGCGACATCAACTCGCCGATGGTCAGGGCAGCCGAGCGCGCTGCGCAGCGTGTCTATGGGCAAAAGCCCGTGCGCCTCTTGCTCAGCCCCGGCAGCGGACCGATGTATTCGCTGTCGTCCTTCATCGGCGGCGTGCCGGTCGTTTGCGCGGGCATTGCGCATCCCGACTCGCGCGCGCACTCGCCGAACGAAAACGCCATCCTGCAGAACTACTACGATGGCATGCGATACGTCGGCGCGCTGATCGACGAAATTGCCCATGCCTAAGCCGGCGCTTGCTGGGCTACGAACTGCCGCACCGCAGGGGCTCTCAGGTGGACAAGTGAGATCGTGAGCGAGAGAGGTGGGATCTGCCAACGGAGGCTGGTTGCCTTCCGTTTACCCTTGATCAGCGTAGGGTACAATTCGGCTGGCAAAGGAATAGCGCAACAAGGCGACGACCGGAAGCAGTAAGCCATCCCCGCAGCGAGCCGAGGAGGGTGCGAGCTCGGCAAGGCGCGCATAGGGGAGCGCGGTAGGCTGAACTCGTCCGCGAGCCTGAAAAGCACGGGTGCGCCCGTTACCGCGCAACAACGAGGCTGCAGCACGTGTTCACGCTGCAGTAAATCAGGGTGGTACCACGAGCCCACTCGTCCCTGAGCGGATGGGTGGGCTTTTCTTGTAGAAAAGCTATGACCGAGATCGAGCGCTACAACCCACAGTCTATCGAACCGAAGTGGCAGGCGCGATGGGAGCAAGACCAGCTCTATCGCGCCCAGCCGGCGTGCGATAAGCCCAAGTACTACGTCTTGGACTTCTATCCTTACCCATCGGGTGAGGGGATGTCGGTTGGGCATGCTCGAAACTATGTGCCGACTGACTTGCTGGCTCGCTACTATCGCATGCGCGGCTACAACGTGCTGCATCCGATCGGTTTCGATGCCTTCGGGCTGCCGACGGAGAACGCAGCGATCAAGCTCAAAGTGGATCCACATGAGCTGAATGAGCGCTACTCGGCGAACTACGTGCGCCAATACAAGCTGATGGGGCTGAGCTACGACTGGTCGCGGCTGATCAACAGCGCGCACGCCGAGTACTACCACTGGACGCAGTGGATCTTCATCCAGTTGTTCAACGCTTGGTACGACCCGCGCAAGGACAAGGCTTGCCCTATCGCGGAGCTAGAGGCTGAACTGGCTGAGCGCGGCTCACACGCCATTTTTGACTACATTGACGACCATCCAGAGCACGTTGGTGTGGTTGACAAGGGCACACCGCCCATCACGGCTGAACAGTGGCGCGCAATGAGCCGCCGCGAGCAGAATGACTACCTCAACCACTTCCGCCTCGCCTTTCAAGCCGAGAGCACCGTCAACTGGGATCCAGTAGACAAGGTCGTCGTCGCAGACGAAGAGGTGGAGAATGGGCGTGCCTGGCGCAGTGGCGCGCTAGTGATTAAGCGCACGCTCAAGCAGTGGTTCTTCCGCATCACCGCCTACGCCGAGCGCCTGATTAACGACCTGGACACGGTGGATTGGCCTGAGGCAATCATCACCATGCAGCGCAACTGGATCGGCAAGAGCGAGGGTGCAGAAGTGCGCTTCCCAGTTGATGGGCACGACGCCGAGATCCCTGTCTTCACCACTCGCCCAGACACGCTGTGGGGTGCGACGTTTATGGTGCTCTCGCCCGAGCACCCACTCACGCTGGCGATCACCGCGCCAGACCAGCGCCAAGCCGTTGAACAGTATGTCGCCTTCGCCAAGGGCGAGACTGAGGAGCAGCGCACGGCTGCCGACAAGGAGAAAACAGGCGTGTTCACAGGCGCCTACGCGATCAACCCAGTGAACGGCGCGCGCATCCCGATCTGGGTGGCGGACTACGTGCTGATGAGTTACGGCACCGGCGCGATCATGGCTGTGCCTGCGCACGATCAGCGCGACTTCGAGTTCGCCCGCAAATTCAACTTGCCGATCAAGGTCGTCGTCCAGCCCCCTGACCGCACGCTGGACCCAACAACGATGGAGCGTGCCTACGAGGACAAGAACGGTGTGATGGTTGACAGCGGCCCGCTCACTGGCATGAGCACAGGCGAGGACGGGTGCGCTTGCATCCGCGCCGCAATTGCATATTGCCAGCAGCGAGGCATCGGCAAGCGGCGGGTGAACTACAAGATCCGCCCTTGGCTGATCAGCCGCCAACGCTACTGGGGTACGCCCATCCCGATTGTGCACACCCCCGATGGTCCTGTCGCGCTGCGCGAGGATGAATTGCCGCTCCTGCTGCCCAAAGTCAAGGAATACGAACCTGGCCCGAACGGGGAATCGCCGCTGGAGAGCATCCCTGAGTTTGTCAACGCGCCAAACGGCAGGCGCGAGACCGACACCATGGCGACATGGGCATGCTCGTCATGGTATTACATCCGCTTTGCCGATCCCCACAACGACAAGGCGATCGGTGACCCGAAGGAGATTGACTACTGGCTGCCCGTCGATGTCTACGTCGGCGGCGCAGAGCACGCGGTGCTGCACCTGCTGTACTCGCGCATGTGGACAAAGGTGCTTTACGACCTGGGCGTAGTCAAGTTCTTTGAACCGTTCAGGGTGCTGCGCAACCAGGGCTTGATCCTCTCGCCCCAGAAGAAAGTGGACGAGCACGGGCGCGAGTACTACGAGAAGATGAGCAAGTCCAAGGGGAACGTGATCACACCTGACGAGGTGATCGCTGAACATGGCGCAGATGCGCTGCGCGGCTACGAGTTGTTCATCAGCGACTTCGAGAAGACCGTGCCTTGGAACACGCAGGGCGTGCCCGGCGTGCGCCGCTGGCTGGACCGAGTCTGGCGCATCGTGCTTTACCCAGACGTGGACAAGGGCGCGCCGACCCAGATGACCGCGCGTGAGCTGCGCCGCATCGCCCACCAGACCATCCAACGCTATGAGCGCGACTTGGAGGCGTTTTCCTTCAACACAGTTGTCTCAGCGATGATGGAGTTCACGAATGCGCTATACAAGGCGCGCGACGCGGGGCTGCACCACACGCCAGAGTGGGACGAGGCGATTGACATCCTGCTGCGCTTGCTAGCGCCGATCGCCCCCCACATTGCTGAGGAGCTGTGGTGTCGCCTGGGTAAGCCATACAGCATCACTCAGCAAGCCTGGCCCAAGGTTGACCCAGAAGCAGTAAAAGCTGAGTCAATCACGATTGTTGTTCAGGTTAACGGCAAAGTGCGCGACCGTTTGACCGTGCCCGCCGATGCGGACGAGGCATACATCCTTGAGCAAGCGCTCGCTTCACCCGCTGTGCGCAAGTTCCTGAACGGCGGCGCGCCGAAGCAAGTGCACTACGTCGCGGGCAAGTTGCTCAGCCTAGTGGTCTAGTGACTTTTCGCTACCGCCTCGAGCAGTGCTGCCTGCTCGCGGGCAAGTTGCTCTGGGGTTATCAGCGCCCGGCTCATTAAGATCAGCCGGGCGTTGGTGTCGATGCGCTCAACCGCGTCGTAAGTTGCGTCCAAGTCTTTGCCGATGCAGAAGATGCCGTGCCACGGGGCGAGAACAGCCGCGGCTTGCTTGCGGATGCGCGCCTCCTGACCGCGCAAGCCTTGCGCGACGAACTCAGCAAGGTCAGCACTGTGAGCAGGGGCGAAGGGAATAACAGGGATCGTGCCGAACTTCAGCGTTGCCTCCAACACGGGCGGGATGGGCTGGCGCGCAACACAGAACACCAACACGTGCTGCGGGTGCGCGTGAATAACGGCTGTGCCGTCGGGAAACTCACGGTAAAGCCGCAAGTGAACCTTGCTTTCGCGCGAGAGATCACCCTCGCCGGCGAGGCGATTGCCTTCCAGGTCAACAACCAGCACGTCGTCTGGGCAAAGCTGCCAGCGGCGCTTCGAGCCGCTGTAGCGCGGGGTGAGACAAACGAGGTCGCCAACCCGAACGCTGATGTTGCCGCCAGCCGCGTCCGTCAGCCGGCGCTCGTAGAGCAGACGACCGATCGCTGCAATCTGGGCGCGAGCTTGTTCAACCGCAGGAGAGACTTCGACCATGGGCATATGCTCAATCTGCACCCTGCCCTCTCTTCCCTCTCAGTTTAACCTGGGACGAGCAGAACAAACCTTAAACTTCGCTTACACCTTGCGAGACAACGCACTCCACCCAACATACCAGACCTGCATTCGCACAGTCGCACGGATTGCTGTACCAATCCACGCTCGCTGCGCAGCCCTGGCGCTCTTTGCCAATCCTCAGACGATGAGAGGCGTTGTTAGAATCCCAAAAGGGAGCATATGTAGAGAGGGTAGTTGAGCGATGGCTGAGACCGTTGGCACGATCAAGTTTTACGGCGCGATGTGGTGTGGCGACACGCGCCGTGCGCGAAGCTGGTTTGACAACAACAACATCCCGTATGAATGGATTGATGTTGACAAGGACAAGGCTGCCGAAGAATACGTTAAGTCAGTCAATAACGGAATGCGCAGCATTCCGACGATTGTGTTTTGGGACGGCTCGCGCTTAGTTGAGCCTAGCACACGCAAGCTAGAAGAGCACGCGCGCAAGCTAGGGTTGCTTGCAGCTGTGCCTCAGGCGCAGGATGTCTGAACTGCCCGGCAACGCACCTCCGGCGTTGCCTGA
The DNA here is from genome assembly GCA_025054635.1 of Thermoflexales bacterium. Taxonomy (GTDB): domain Bacteria; phylum Chloroflexota; class Anaerolineae; order J036; family Brachytrichaceae; genus DRWP01. The sequence continues at coordinate 34,168 of JANWZM010000030.1, read as the reverse complement.
GCCGCTGCCTCCACCGCCACCACCCGCACGACAGCCCTCACCCATCGTGCTGGGCTGCGCGATTGGCAGCGGCATATTGGCGCTCGGGACGATCATCTCTGCCGTGTTGATCTTCTCAGCCGTGCGCGAGGTGATCGGTTTCGTCGAACGCAACAACCCCATCCGCGCGGTTGGCACCCTGCTACCGAATGCCACGCCGACGCTTATGCCCAGGCCGCCTGCGCTGCTTCAAGTGCGCGCGGTGAGCGAACTCGCCACGGCTCAAACCCTGATGTCAACTGTTGTCGAGGCTGAGAAAGCGCGTGTCGGCAACGTCATCTACGAGCGCTTGGTGCTGATTGCCTGTGGGCGCGTCAAAGCAGGGGTTGACCTATCGCAGCTCGGCGAAGCCGATGTGCGCGTGAGCACGGACGGCGTGACAGTGCAAGTCCGTTTGCCACGCGCTAGGCTGCTTGATGCCTACCTAATTGACGACGCCAATCACCCGTGCGCTACCCGAGTGTACGACCGCACAAATCTGCTGCTGCTGCCCGAGACAAAAGAGTTAGAAACCCAAGCGCGGGATAAGGCGCTGCAAGCAATTCGACAGGCTGCAGTTGAAAGCGGTTTGCTCGACGACGCGCAGCGAAATGCGGAAATCGCCGTCGAGCGCGTGCTGCTCCTGTCGGGCTACCAGCGCGTTGAGTTCATCCGTGAGTGATCCCGCCAGCTCACTCGCCCGCAGGAGGCTGCACTTCAGCAGGACCTGCGCCGACCTCGCGGTGACATTGCTCGCAAGCAGGCTTGACGACGTTGAGCCAATCCAAGTAACCCGGCGCGTCAATGCTGCGATGCGTTTGATGGCAATTTGAGCAGTACAGCGTCGTCGGGTAGCGCACAAGCCCGCGCGCAATCAGCGTTTGAGGATCCGGGTCATCGCGAGGAGGTATCAGCCGCGCGCCGTTCGCCCACAAGGCATACGCCTGGGGGAGCATGTTGTGGGTGTGATTCCCCATGCCAGCGACGAGCAGCGTGTCTTGATGACATTGCACGCATCCATCGTTAGACAGGTGCGGTTCGCTCAGCGCCAGGAATGTTTGGGGCACAGTCTGAGTGACCCCGCTGCGAACGGTGAGCGTGAGTGTGGTCTTCTCTAGAGTGCGATCGTCAACGCCGGCGAGCCAGCGTGCAGTCATGCGAGCGCTTAGCCATAGCGTCTCAGCGCGGGCGCGCGTGCCATGGTCGCCACGGTGGCAGTCAATGCACCGCAGAGTAGCCCCTGTCCCGTGCAGGTGCTGGTAGTGATGGCTGGATAGATCGGCTGGAACGGCCCCAGCTACTGCTGCACGAGCGCGATCGAGGTAAGCCTCGTGCTGTGGCGTGTGGCAGCCCACGCAGCTTTCGTCCTGCTCTTGCCACCCCTGCACCCAGTCAACACCAAGTATGGCTGCAACACAAACCGCGACTAAACCCAAGGCATAGATCGGCCAGACGACAGGCTTGCGGCGTCGGACGCGCCCCTCGTAGAGCGGCAGGTCTTCATCACCTGGAAACTCATACGGGTCGCGGATATAGCGCGGCATCTACCCAAGCACTCGCATTATGCGCGCTGGGTGCTCAGGGGCACGGACAGGCGATTTGCCACGAGCACACCCACCCCGAGCACGACAAATGCAGCAGCGAAAAGGACAGCGGTTGGCACACTGCCAATCGTCCATGCGTCAGGTCGGAAGAGAAGCTCAATCCAGGCTCGCCCTACGCCATACCAAACCAAATAACCCCCTGCGCAATCTCCCTCGCGCAGGCGAGAAGCCCAGCGTCGGCTAAGCCAGATGAGCAACGCGAATCCAATCAGATTCCACACCGACTCGTAGAGGAAAGTGGGGTGAAACCGAGTCTCTGGCGGGAAAGTTGCCAGGTCTGTGTAGTCCGCGTAGGGCGTGCGGATGCGGTAGGGTGGGTCAATAGTGACTCCCCACCACGAAGAGCCTGTTGGGCCTCCGTAGAGTTCCTGGTTAAAGTAGTTGCCCCACCTACCGACCGCCTGCCCGAGCGCAACGCCAGGCGCAGCGCTGTCCGCAACGATCCAGAACGGCACGCCATGCTTGCGCGTGAAGAGCCACAAGCCAAGCGTGCCGCCGAGCAGCCCTCCAAAGATGCCCAACCCTCCGTTCCACACTGCAAAGATCTGCAGCGGGTTTTGGCTGTAGTACGCCCAGCCGCCGCTCACCCCGTCATTTGGCGACGATAAGACGTGATACAGCCGCGCACCGACAAGCCCGAACCCAGTGACCCACAGCACCCCGTCCCAAGCCAAAGCCACGTCGAGGCTGCGGCGTTTTAGCTCGCGCGAGGCGATGAACGTCGCTGTCAGAATGCCGAGTGTGACCGCGATCCCATACCAGTGAACCTTGATCGGCCCGATCTCGAAGGCAACTCGCGGTTCCATGCCCCGGATTATTGCACTGCATTTGGCTGCCCATCAGCGACGCAGGGCTGCGGACAAGTGCTTCAGCAGGGGTTGAGGAGGCGCTTTGTTGCGGATTAGAGGCTTCAGTGTATGATGGTGGCGCAAAGTGGGGTAGAGTGGTGCATCGTGGTGCGACCAGCGGCTCTCCACTTGTGCTTTTATGTTTTTAGGCATGTTTGTCCATACATTGGACGACAAGAACCGCCTGGCGTTGCCAGCGAAGTTCCGCACACGCCTTGCTGACGGCGTTGTGATCACCGCCGGGATGGACAAGTGCCTGCTTGTATACCCAGCAGAGGAGTTTCAAGCGCTGTTCGAGCGCGTGAGTGCGCTGCCCTTGATGGATCGCGAGGCAGCAACGTTGCGCCGGCTGCTGTTCACAAATGCTTACGACACAGTGCCCGACAAGCAAAACCGTGTGGTCATTCCGCAGGCGCTGTGCGACTACGCTGCCCTCGCCGGCGAAGTCATCATCGTCGGCGTGGGGCGGTTCATTGAGCTGTGGAATGCATCTGAATGGGATCGCGCCCAGCAGGAAATACGCACGCATGCAGCCGACCAGAACATCTGGGCGAAGTTAGGCGTCTGAGGCGCGATGCATGTGCCAGTTCTGTTTGACGAAGTGATGCGAGCGTTACAGCCGCGTCCCGGCGGGCGCTACCTAGATTGCACTGTGGGCAACGGCGGGCACGCCGCAGGGCTTCTCGAGCGTTGCGCGCCAGATGGCTTGGTGTTGGGCTTTGACGCCGACCCGGCTGCGATTGTGCGCGTGCGCGCGTGCATCCCCGACGAACGCTTGATCCTGCACCCATGCTGGCTTGATGAAGCGCCGACGCGAGCGCGTCAGCTTGGGTTCGCCCCCGTGGACGGCGTGCTGGTCGACCTCGGCTTGTCGGCGAATCAGCTCGAAGACCCCGCCCGCGGCTTTTCGTTCATGCGCGAAGGGCCGCTGGACATGCGCTTCGACCCAACAGCAGGCATCAGTGCCGCTGAATGGCTCGACACGACAGACCTCGCCACGCTTGCCCGCGTGCTGCGCGAATATGGCGAGGTGCCCAACGCCATGCACGTCGCGCAGGCGATCTGGCGCGCACGCCCGCTGCGCAGCACAAGCCAGTTACGCGATGTCGTCGCTGACATCATCAAGCCGCGCTCTAGGCGGATTCATCCTGCGACGCAAGTCTTTCAGGCGTTGCGCATCGCCGTCAACGATGAACTGCGCCGCCTGCGCGAAGCCCTGCCGCGCTTGATCGATCTCTTGGCTGAGGGAGGGCGGATTGCCGTCATCGCGTTTCACTCACTCGAGGATCGCATCGTGAAAGAGACCTTCAGGCACGAGTCCATGCCGCAGGCTTACTCGCCTGGGTTTGGTAAGGCGAATGCCTCGCCACCGCGGCTGAAGTTGCTCACGCGACGACCGATCATGCCCTCGCCCGAGGAAATTGCAGTCAATCCGCGCGCGCGCAGCGCACGGCTGCGCGTCGCCGAGCGCATCGGAGGTTGACAGGGTGACAAACGCGATCCGCAAAACTCGAGACTGGCTGGCAAACGTCCGCGTGTCTGAGCGCGCTGCGCTGCTCATCGTGGTCGTGAGCACAGTTATTTTCTTGGCGCTTGCCGTACTGTGGCTGTGGCTGAGCACCGAGAACGTGGCGCTGCTGGAAGAGCTCGAACGGCTCGAGCAGCAGCAAATCGAACTGCAGGAACAGTCCAATCAGCTATGGGTTGAGATCAGCGAGGTGACCTCGCCGCGCGTGATGGTTGGGCGGGCGCGACAGCTCGGCTTTGCCCCCCCAGAGGAGCAAGAGGTGCTGCTCACGGGCGCCAACCGCTGAGGTGGACCGCACAGGAGGTAATGCAGTGCTCTCGTCGCGTCGGTTGCTCACTTTAGGGCTTGTCTTCAGCCTGCTGCTTGTGCTTGCGTTGGTTCAAGCGCTGCGCGTACAGGTGGTAGAGGGACAGCGCTACGCTGCACAAGCGCGCTACCAGCAACTGAAGACCTACCTCAACCCTGCACCGCGCGGGCGAATTTTTGATCGCTCTGGCGCTGTGCTCGCAGTGAGCCAGCGCGCCTACCTCGTGCGCCTTGATCCAGCCGCCCTGTCGGCTGAACCCGACCTGTCAGCACAGGTGTCGGCACTGGCAGAGGCACTCTCCCCCGCCACAGGTCGCCCTGTGGAGCAGCTTCAGCAGCAGATTCGCGGCATCATCGCTGATAGCCGCTCGCCGACGCCGACTCTGAGCACGATCCTCGCCTACAACCTCTCACCCGAGGTCACGCACATGTTGACCACGACGGTTGCGGCGCGCAAACTACGCGGTCTCCTCGTCGAGAAGGGCTGGGCAAGGGTCTACCCCCAAGGGCTAGTCGCGGGTCCGCTCATTGGCTTCGTCAGCTTGCAGCCGAAAGGCTACGCAGGCGTAGAGGGCTACTACGACAGCGAGCTTAACCCTCCGCCTGGTGTCCGCCGCGAGCGCGGCCGCACCGATGTGCTGGTTGTCACGCCGACGCTTGAAGGAGCAGACCTGGTGCTCACCGTGGATCTAGCGCTGCAAACTTATGTCGAGCAACGCCTGCAACAGGCGTTACAGGAAACGCGCGCCCAGAGCGGTGTCATTGTGGTCATGGACACCCGCACAGGCGCAATCTTGGCTTCGGCAGTCGCGCCAGGCTACGACCCCAACCGCGCCGTCGAGTTAGCTGCGCAGCCGGGTTTGCTTGTTGACCCTGTGGTGAGCGTGCCCTACGAGCCTGGCTCGGTGCTCAAAGTGATGACAATCGCGGCTGGGCTGGAGAAAGGGCTGATCACGCCTAACAGCATTCTGACCGACACGGGCAGGTTGGTGATCTCGGGGCGAGCGATCCGCAATGCCGAGGGCATTCGGCGAGGGCGTGCCAGCATCGAGGACGTGTTAGCGCTGTCCCTGAACGTGCCCACAGCACAGATCGCGCTCGACCTCGGCGCGAAGGACTTCTACGAGCGCCTGAGCCTATTCGGGTTCGGCAGCATTACAGGGATTGACCTTGCCAACGAGTCGCCTGGGCGGTTGCGCACGCCGCGGGATGTGGAGTGGTCGCGCACAGACCTAGCCACGAACAGCTTTGGTCAGGGGATGATGGCGACTCCGATCCAAGTGCTCAACGCCTTCAACACAGTCGCTAACGATGGGATGTGGATGCAACCCTACGTTGTGCGCAAGTGGAAGCCAGTGAACAGCACAGTCGTCCACAAGCAGCCCACTCCGTCGCGGGTCGTGATCAGCGCCGAGACCGCGCGCACATTGCGGGAGCTGATGGCGCGCGCCAGCCGCCGCGCAACGCCGCAGGCGCTTCCGCCAGAGTGCCCAGCCGCTGGGAAGACTGGCACAGCCGAGTGGTATCGCAACGGCGTCAGACAAGAGACCACCATCGTGACCTATGTGGGCTTTGCCCCTGTGCTTGAACCCAGATTCACTGTGCTCGTAAAACTAGACCAGCCCCAGTCCTCGCGCTGGGCAGCGCCGACGACTGGCCCTGTGTTCCGCGACGTGGTTGCCTACCTGTGCCGACGCGCAGGCATTGCCTCGGCTCGGGCAGGCTGAGTCCATAGAATGCAGAGGTTATGACACTCACGGTTGCAGATGTCATCGAGGCGCTCAGCGGGCTGCGCCGCACAGAGGCTCAAGCCATGCCGATCACGAATGTTGTGATCGACTCGCGCCAGGCTCAACCTGGCGCAATGTTTGTAGCGCTGGCAGGTGAGCACACCGATGGGCACTACTTCGTCGCGGACGCGCTGAGCCGCGGTGCGCGCGTCGCGCTAGTGCAGCGCGGCAAAGTGGCGCTGCTCGATGGCGTTTCAGCTCAGCGCCTTGACGTAGCACACCCCGAGACGCCGCTGACGCGCGAAGATCCGCTGCTGATCTGCGTAGAAGACCCCTTGGCAGCACTTCAGCAGCTCTCTGCCTTCTGGCGGCTGCGCGCTGCCAACCCGCAGTTGCGCGTCGTCGGTGTGACTGGCAGTGTGGGCAAGACGACAACGAAGGAGCTAATCGCTCAAGTGCTGGCAACGCGCTTCCGCGTGCTGAAAAGCGAAGGGAACTACAACAACGAGATTGGCGTGCCGCTCACACTGCTCAAGCTGCGCCCGACGCATGAGCGCGCGGTAATTGAGATGGGTATGCATCAACTCGGCGAGATCGCCAGCTATTGCCAGTGGGCGCGCCCTCACATCGGCGTAGTGACGATGGTCGCCCCAGTGCACCTCTCCCGCTTGGGCAGCATCGAGCGGATCGCTCAGGCAAAGTCAGAGCTTGTCCAGGCGCTGCCACCGGCTGAAGTTGGCGGCGTCGCTGTGCTCAACGAGGACGACGATCGCGTCCGCGCCATGGCTGCGCTCACGCGCGCGCGGGTGGTGACGTACGGGACGGCTGAGACCGCGCAGGTGCGCGCAAGCGACATCGAAAGTTTTGGGCTGAACGGGATCGCGTTCACGCTGCACTACGACAAGCGCAGCCTCAAAATGCGCTTGCCGCTGCTTGGGCGGCACAGCGTCCACACCGCGCTGCGCGCGGCTGCGGTCGGGCTGATCGAAGGAATGTCGCTGGAGGAGGTCGCTGAGGCGTTCTTCGCGCCCGGAGAGCAGCTTCGCTTAGTGATGGCTAAAGGGCCGCGCGGTTCGCTAGTGCTGGACGACGCCTACAACGCCAGCCGCGAATCCACTCTAGCTGCGCTGAATTTGCTGAGCGAAATCAGCGAGCATGGGCCGCGCGTTGCTGTGTTGGGCGACATGTTCGAACTCGGCGAGTTAGAACGCCAAGCACACGAGGAAGTCGGCTGCCGTGCAGGCAGTGTGGCTGACTACTTCATCGGAGTTGGCGCCCGCGCTGCTTGGATGTGCCGAGCAGCTATCGAGTGCGGCGCAAAACCTGAGCGCGTCTTTCACGTCAACACAAACGAGGAGGCGCTATCGCTGCTGCAGCAGCTCGTCACTGAGCGCTGCGTCATCCTGGTCAAGGGGTCGCGCGGCATGAAGATGGAGGAGATCGTCGCCGGCCTTGGGGCGTTGGCAGAAGCGGAGGGCAATTAATGGGGCAACTTTCCGCACCACAGATGGGGATTTGTCTGATGGCAGGTGGAGCTGCCTTCGTGCTCACCCTGCTGCTTGGGCCGGCAGTCATCCACGTGCTCAAGAAAGCCCGCATCGGCAAGCGCATCCGAATTGACGGTCCAGCCAGCCACTACGTGAAGGCAGGCACGCCAACGATGGGCGGGGTGATGTTCATCCTGCCGACCGTTCTGCTGATCGGCGTGATGTATGCCTACACCCGCCTGGCGGTGCGGATTGATCCAGCGCTGGTGCAGTTTGTGCTGGTCGGCAACTCAATTGCCGTGCCAATCTTCGTCTTACTTGGCTTTGCCGCCCTGGGCGCGGTGGACGACTACATGGGCGTCATCGGGATTCGGCGCGGTGAGGGAATGCGCGGGCGGAGCAAGGCGCTGATCCAGTTGATCATCGCCGTAGCGGCTGCGTTGGTGATGAACCTCGCCTTCGGTGTCAACCGCGTGGGCATCCCCGGCATCAGCGACCCAATCGCGCTAGGACTGGCGTGGATTCCAGTAGCTGTCTTCATCATTCACGCCTCGGCAAACGCCGTCAACCTCACTGATGGCTTGGATGGGTTAGCAGCGTTGATCGTCAGCGTCGCGTTTGTCGCTTACGGCGTCATTGCGTACATGCAAGGTCAGGTGTTCATCACCATGTTGTGCATGGTGCTAGTCGGGTCACTGTTAGGGTTTCTGTGGTTCAACATCCACCCTGCCCAAGTGATGATGGGTGACCTAGGCAGTGAAGCGCTCGGCGGCGTGCTCGGCGTGGTCGCGCTGATGACAGGTCAATGGCTGTTGCTGCCGATCATCGCCATTGTGCCCATGGCGGAGACCCTAAGCGTGATCCTGCAAGTGGGCTACTTCAAATACACCAAGCGCAAGTACGGAGAGGGTAGACGCTTGTTCAAGATGTCGCCCTTGCACAATCATTTCGTGCTGCTTGGGTGGAGTGAGCCACAAATCGTCCAGCGCTTCTTCGTCATTGCCTTGTTCTTCGGCATGGTCGGCATTGGTTTAGCCTCGTTCGGCAACCCGCCGATGGAGGAGATTCGCGCCGGGCGGTGCTTGCTGGGCTGTGTGAGCGCAGGAGGATCGCCGTGATTGAGAGCTGGCACGACCAACAAGTGTTGATCCTCGGCGCCGCGCGGCAAGGCAAGGCGCTGGCGCGTTACTTGCTTGCGCAAGGCGCGCGCGTCACGCTAAACGACGCCAAGCCAGTCCAGGCGCTTGAGCTAGACGACTTGGCAGAGCTAGAAGGGCTGAACGTTGTCGGCGGCGGGCATCCTCTTGGCTTGCTCGACGGGTGCACTTTGGTCTGCGTCAGCGGCGGCGTGCCGCTCGACTTGCCGATCGTGCGCGAGGCGCAGCGCCGAGGCATCCCGCTTACGAACGACGCCCAGCTTTTCATCGAGCGCTGCCCTGCCCCTGTGGTCGGGATCACGGGCTCGGCAGGCAAAACGACAACGACGACGCTCGTTGGCGAGATGCTTAAACAAGCCGGGCAGCGCGTTTGGGTCGGCGGCAACATCGGCAATCCCCTGATCACCGACCTGGCGCACATCCAAGCGGATGACGTCGTTGTAATGGAACTGTCCTCCTTCCAGCTCGAGCTCATGACGCGCAGCCCGCACATCGCCTGCATCACCAACATCACCCCAAACCACCTCGACCGCCACGGGACGATGGAGGCGTATGTTGCCGCCAAGCGGCGCATTCTGGACTTTCAGTCGCCCTCGGATTGGCGCGTGCTGTGCGCGGACAACCCCATCACGGTGCAGATGGGCAAGCCCGAACGCACGGTGTGGTTCAGCGCGCATCCGCTGCCGCCTGACCAAGAGGGCGCATGGCTAGACGCTGGGCGCACGCTGCGGCTGCGCCTGCATGGACAAGAGCAGGTAATTGCTCACCGCAACGACCTGAAACTAATGGGCGAGCACAACATCTTAAACGTGCTGGCAGCGTCGGCAATCAGCGTCCTTGCAGGCGCGCCAATTGAAGCAGTGCGCACGGTTGCGACGAGCTTCCGCGGTGTCGCCCACCGCTTAGAGCTTGTGTCAGAGCGAGGCGGCGTGCGCTGGTATGACGACTCAATCGCCACAGCACCGGAGCGGTTGATAGCTGCGCTGAACAGCTTTGAACAGCCTGTCATTCTGTTGTGCGGTGGTCGGGACAAGCACTTGCCCTGGGACGAGGCAGCGCGGTTGATGCGTGCGCGCTGCAAGGCAATCGTGCTCTTCGGCGAGATGGGGCCGATGGTCGCTGAGCACCTACGCGCCGCCGCGGGTGAGGCGCCATGGGTGATCACCCCGTCGTTGCGCGAAGCAGTGCGCGCAGCGCAGCAGATCGCCCAGCCAGGAGACGTCGTGCTGCTCTCCCCTGGGGGCACAAGCTATGACGAGTTCAAGGATTTTGCCGAACGCGGCGATAAGTTCCGCCAATGGGTGAACGAGCAATGGTAACCCGTGCCCTCCCTATTCGCTCCTTGAGACAGCGACGTGAGCGACGCCCTCCTGACTGGGGGTTTGTCGCGGCGACCCTGGCGCTCACCGCGCTTGGGCTGCTGATGTCTTACAGCACCACGTTCTTCTGGGAAGAGGGCGTAACGACCTTCCTGCGCCAAGCCGCGTTTGCTGCGCTTGGTCTCGCTGCATTTGTAGCAACAGCAAACGCGGACTATGGGATAGCGCGGCGCTACGCGGTGCGGATCATGCTGGTCTGTCTTGCGTTGTTGGTTGCTGTGCTTCTGTTTGGTGAGGAGCACTTCGGCGCGCGGCGCACGCTGCTGAACAATTCCGTGCAACCGAGCGAGGTCGCCAAGGTCGGGCTGATCATCTACGCAGCCGCTTGGCTGTCCTCGCGCCGCGAACAGGTGCGCAGCTTTATGGATGGTTTGATCCCGTTTGGGATCATCGCAGGCAGCGTCGCCTTTCTCGTCGTCATACAGCCGGATTTCAGCACAGCGGCTGTTTTGGTGCTGATCGCGCTGGTGATGTTCTTCTTAGCAGGCGCCAGCATTCAGCAGATGGTGCTGGTATTCCTCGTTGCGCTGCTGGCGTTTGCGGGTTTAACCCAACTCTTCCCCCATGCAGTGAAGCGCATTCAAGGCTTTATCTCGCTGTGGAGCACCGCAGGCGAGCCGGACTACCACATTCGCCAATCGCTGATCAGCCTGGGCGAGGGCGGGCTGTTCGGCAACGGGCTAGGCGCAGGAAGGCAGAAGTTTGGCTTTTTGCCGACACCGCACCACGACAGCGTCGTCGCGGTGCTCGGTGAAGAGATGGGGCTAGTCGGCTTAGTCGCGACCCTGGTGTTGTTTGTCATCTTCGCCTGGCGCGGGATAGTGATCGCGCATCACGCCGACACTGCTTTCGGTGCGTTCGTTGCGGTCGGCATCGTCGCTTGGGTGATCGGTCAAATGCTGCTCAATGTGCTCGCGGTGCTAGCGCTAATCCCGTTTACAGGGATGCCAATGCCCTTCCTCAGTCAGGGGGGCTCGTCGCTTGTTGCGCTGCTGGCAAGCGCGGGGCTTGTGGTCAGCGTCAGCCGCGGCAGTAGGGTGCTTATCGAGCCAAGTTCATCCATCGGTGACCAAGGAGGCAAGCATGTCTATGCGGGTGCTCCTTTCCGCCGGCGGCACCGCCGGTCACGTTTTGCCCGCCTTGACCGTCTGGGAGGCACTGAGCAAGCGTCGGCAAGATTCACAAGCATTGTTCGTTGGCGAAGAAAGCGGTATGGAGCGTGAGCTTGCTCAGCGAGCTGGGCTTCCCTTCCGCTCTGTTCGGTCAGGTGCGATGCACGGGGTTAGCTTGTTGCGCGCTGCGCACAGCTTGATGCGCGTTGCTCAGGGCACAGCCCAGGCGTTGCACACAATCAGCGACTTCCGCCCGCATGTGATCTTGCTCACCGGCGGATTCGTCGGTGTTCCGGTCAGCTTAGCGGGTTGGCTCAGGCGCGTCCCGAGTGTGGTCTATCTCCCTGACGTTGAACCAGGGATGGCGCTGCGGCTGATGGCGCGCCTGGCGACGCGAGTTGCGGCGACCGTTGACGCCTCGACATTCCATCTGCGCCATTGCAACGTTGTCACGACGGGCTATCCGCTGCGCGCATCATTCAAGTCGGCGACGCGCGCGGCTGGACGCGCGCGCTTCGGTCTGTCTGAGGCGTCTTTGATGGTGTTGGTTTACGGTGGCAGTAAAGGCGCGCGCAGCATCAACCAAGCGGTGCTGCGCGACCTGCCCAACTTGACTCGGCACGCCACAGTGGTGCACATTACAGGGGCAGCGGACTGGGAGGAGGTGCGCGCGCGCCGCGAGGCATTGCCCGAGGCTGTGCGCGCACGCTACCAAGTCTTTCCCTTCTTGCACGATGAGATGCCGCTGGCAATGGCGGCAGCCGATCTAGTCGTGTGTCGCGCAGGGGCAAGTGTGCTCGGCGAGCTAACCTTCTTCGGCTTGCCCGCAGTCTTGATCCCCTATCCCCACGCTTGGCGTTACCAGCGCGTCAACGCGCGCTACTTGGCGTCGCGCGGCGCTGCGGTGCTGCTCGAGGATCACGCCCTGTCAGCAGCAGGTGCGCTCGCTCGGGTGGTTAACGAGCTGCTGGGATCGCCGGCGCGCCTCGACGCAATGCGTGAAGCAAGCGCCCAGCTTGCTGTTCACGACGGTGCGGAGCGAATCGCAGCATTGCTCGAGGAGGTCGCGCGAGCGTGATTGACGCCACTGTGTTCTTTATCTTCTTTATTGTCATGTTTGGTTTCTTTGGCACAGTTCGCGGCTGGGCACGCGAGGTGATCGCTTTGTTCTCGATGATGTTTGGCTTGTTCATCTACACTTTACCTGAGTTTAACCGCATCCTCCAGCCGCTGCTAGAGCAACAAGACGCAGCCACGCGCTTTGTGTGGCGCATCTTGCCCTTCGCCTTCATCGCATTCATGGGCTACCTTGGTCCAGCGATTCTGAGTCGATCTGCAAATGGCGACAGGGGCGGCGGTCGGTTTGAGAGCGGGCTGCTGGCGTTCATTGTTGGCGGCTTTAACGGCTACTTGCTGCTCAGCGCACTAGCGTATTGGGCGCTCGACACCGGGTTGCTCGCGCAGAACACTAACTTGTTCAGACCGCCTGAGGGAGGATGGGAGAAGTTCTTCTTCATCCAGAGCGCCTCACCGGTCATCTTCAGCGGCACAACGCTGATCATCGTCGTCGTCGTGGTGTTCCTGTTCGTCATCACGGTGCTGGTATGAGGTTGCAAGACGAGCGCGTTCACATCATTGGCATCGGCGGTGCGGGCATGAGCGCAATCGCCCGCGTCCTGCGCGCGCGTGGTGTTTACGTCACAGGCGACGACCGCATGGACTCGCCGACGCTAGCAGAGCTGCGCGCTGAGGGCATCCCAGTGTTCGTTGGACACCACCCCAGCCATCTCGACGGAGCGACGCTGGTCGCACCCTCCTCGGCGATTTCACCCGACGAGCCAGAGCTTGTCGAGGCGCGTCAACGTGGGTTGCGCATCTTGCATCGAGGCGACCTGCTCGCCTTGCTGCTGCAGGACAAGTTCAGCGTCGCTGTGGCAGGCACGCACGGCAAGAGCACAACGACCGCGATGATCGCTACAATCCTCCAGGAAGCAGGGGCAGACCCGTCGTTCATCATCGGCGCCAAACCGATTGGGCTAGGCACGAACGCGCGCGCTGGGCAGGGTGAGGTCTTCGTGCTTGAAGCAGACGAATACGACCGCACCTTTCTGCGCTACCAGCCGAGGATCGCAGTCGTCACTAACATCGAGTTCGACCACCCCGACACGTATGCTGACGAGTCAAGCGTGGTCTCAGCGTTTGCGCTGTTTCTGCGCAGCGTGCCGCAAGAGGGGCTGATCGTCATCTGTGCTGACGACGAGGGGTGCGCTCGCGCGCTCAGGCTGGCAGAGCCGTCAGCGCTCGTAGTGGACTACGGGGTGCAGCGCGGCATGTGGCGCGCGATGGACATCCGTGCGAATACGCTTGGAGGGGTTGACTTCGACTTCACCGGCGCAACCGCAAATGGCGAGGTGACCGGTCACTGCTCGTTGCGCGTCCCGGGCGAGCACAACGCGCTGAATGCCCTAGCAGCGCTGGTCGTCGCTACTGCTTGCGGCGTTCCAATTGACGAGGCTGTGCGCGCGCTGGGCAGCTATCGCGGCGCGGCGCGGCGCTTCGAGCTGCGCGGGGAGGCGAACGGCGTGCGGGTGATTGACGACTACGCCCATCACCCCACTGAGATCAAGGCGACGTTGCGCGCAGCGCGGATGCGCTACCCGCTGGCAAATGTGTGGGCAGTCTGGCAGCCGCACACCTACAGCCGCACCCTGGCGCTGCTCGACCAGTTCACTGCGTCTTTCAGTGACGCTGACCGCGTGATCGTGCTGCCAGTTTATGCCGCCCGCGAGCGCGCGGAGGACTTTGGCTTTGCTGCAGACGCGCTGAACAGCATTGCGCTCGCCCGCCGCATCCGCCACAAAGCGGTGCGCGCAGCCGCTTCGTTCGGCGATGCGCTTGGCTTTCTCATCTCGCAGGTGCGCCCAGGTGACGTGGTGATCACCTTGAGCGCTGGCGACGGCAACCAGGTCGGCGAGCGGCTGCTCGAGATGTTGAGCCGATAGACGATGAACTGGGCAGAGCTACAAGCACGCGCCAAGCGAAACGAGCCGCTGTCGAAGCACACGACCGCCCGCATCGGCGGGCCGGCAGACTTGCTGATCGAGGCGCGCAGCCGCGAAGAGCTGGTCGCCATCGTGCAGCGTGCGGATGAGCTTGGGCTGCCCTGCATCGTCATTGGCGGCGGCGCAAACATCTTGGTCAGCGACCGAGGCGTGCGCGGCTTGGTCGTCCTCAACCGCAGCCGCGAGGTGACTTTCGACGTGCGGCACACCACCGCGCGCGTAGAGGCAGATTCGGGCGTCCTGCTGACAGCGCTGGCGCGCGATTGCATCGAGCGCGGGCTGGCAGGGATGGAGTGGGCGATCAATGTGCCAGGCACAGTCGGTGGTGCTGTTGTGGGCAACGCAGGCGCTTACGGCGCAGACGTTGCCAGCAATTTGTACTTGGTGCGCGTGCTGCGCCGCGATGGCGTCATCGAATACTGGACGCCGCGACAGCTTCAGCTCGGCTACCGCACCAGTGCCTTGAAGCGTTATGCCCCGACCGACCGAGCAGTTGTGCTCAGCGCTTCATTCGACTTGAAGCTGGAGTATCGCGCCAACATCGAGCGGCGCGCCAACGAGTTCATCGCCCGTCGCAAGGCAACTCAGCCCCCCGGCGCAACCATCGGCAGCATGTTTAAAAACCCGCCCGGGGATTACGCTGGGCGCTTAATCGAGGCGTGTGGCTTAAAAGGGCGCCGGATCGGCGGCGCGATGATCTCGGACAAACATGCCAACTTCTTTGTCAACGTCACCGGCGACGCGCGAGCCAGCGACGTGAAGGCGCTGATTGACCTGGCGCATCAAGCAGTGCTTGACCGCTTCGGGATTGACCTGGAGCTGGAAGTTGAGCTGATTGGCGATTGGCCTGCAGAACGAGAACGACTCAGAGACGGCGCGTGAGAGGCAGCTTCACCTATGAACAAAATGCGGATTGCAGTGCTGTATGGCGGGCGTTCGGCTGAGCATGAGGTCAGCATCATGTCAGCGCAGTCCATTCTGGAGGCACTTGACCCAGCGCGGTATGAGCCAACGCCGATCTACATCACCCGCGAGGGTCGCTGGCCGATTCCTTTTGAGGCGCTGCGCGATTTCGATGTGGTCTTTCCTGTGCTGCATGGGCCGATGGGCGAGGATGGCACCGTGCAGGGCTTGTTGACGCTGCTGGACGTGCCCTTCGTCGGCGCAGGGGTGGTCGGTTCAGCTGTCGGCATGGACAAAGCTATCTTCAAGGATGTGATGCGCGCGCACGGCTTGCCTGTGCCCGTGAGCACGCTCGTCCGCGCCGCGGAGTGGGCGCGCGATCCGACGGCTGTGCTGGAGCGCGTGGCGCAGCAGATCGGCTTGCCGTGTTTTGTCAAGCCAGCGAATATGGGCAGCAGCGTCGGGGTCACGAAAGTGAAAGACCCGTCCAGCCTCGCCGCAGCCATCGAGGAGGCGCTGCGCTGGGATCGCAAGGCGCTGGTTGAGCGAGCAGTGCCCAACACGCGCGAGCTGGAAGTCAGCGTGTTAGGCAACGACGAGCTTACTGCTTCTATCGTCGGCGAGATCGTGCCCGGGCGCGAGTTTTACGACTACGCAGCCAAGTACCTCGATAGCGGAGAGAAGGCATCGCGGCTGTTGATCCCCGCGCCCTTGCCAGCAGCCCTTGCCGAGCACATTCGCAGGTTAGCGATCCAAGTAGCACAAGCTGTTGAGGCGCGCGGCATGGCACGGGTTGACTTCCTGATGGACGCGCAGACTGAGGCTGTGTTCGTCAGCGAGATCAACACCATCCCCGGCTTCACCGCGATCAGCATGTACCCAAAGCTTTGGATCGCTGGGGGGATGAGCTACAGCGAGCTGCTTGACCGTCTGATCGAGCTTGCGTTGGAGGAGGCAAGGACGCGACGGTGAGGCGTCAGAGACACTCCGTGCGCCAAGTGCGCACCCGCACGCGCTTTGATGCAGCCGTAGCAGCGCGCACACGGATGCGCGCGCGCTCGCGTCGCAGCGCAGTTCGACGGGCTGTGCTGGTCTTAGCCCTCGCTGGGCTTGTGTGGCTGGTCTGGCAGTGGTTCTGGGGTGAGAGTTGGCGCGTCAAGGAGATCGCTGTCGTCGGCAGCAGCAGCCTGCCTACAGAGGCAGTCATTGCCGCCAGTGGGCTGTACGGCAAGCACTTCCTGCAGGTAGACCCACAGCGCGCTGCGGAGGCAGTGCGGTCGCTGCGGGGGGTGACCTACGCCGAGGTGCAGTGCACATGGGAGTGGCGCGTATGGTGCCGGATCAAGGTCTACCTCTCAGAGCCGCTTGCACTCATCGAAGGAGCGCGCGGCAAGGTGTGGAGCGACCGCGAAGGCAACATCCATGCGGTCGGCGCGGAGATGCCGGAGGTCAAACTCCGCCTCAACGCCGAAGCCGAGGCTTTGCCTGAGCCTGGTAGCCAACTCGGTCGTGCACTGGTGCGCGCCTTGAACGAGCTGGCTGACCTGCCTCCAGAGGACGGGTTTTATGCCTACTCCAGCCGTTACGGGCTGGTCTGGGTGACGGGCGAAGGGTGGCGGGTGCGGCTAGGCAAGGCAGAGTACGACGGCGCGATGCGCGACAAGTTGGCACTAGCAGCCCAGATACGCCAACGACTGCGCGACCGAGGCGAATCACCGACTGTCATTGACGTTCGATTCGTCGAAGCACCCTACTTCGTGCGTTGAAGCAAGGTTGAGCTTGGGCAGCAAACATGGCAGAACATAGAGTTGTCACGGTTGTTGATGTTGGCAGCACCAAGATCCTGACGCTGGTCGGCGAAGCCGCGGCGAACGATGTGGGGTTCACTATCATCGGCGTCGGAAGCGCTCCCTCGCGGGGCATCCGCCGAGGGCAGGTGATCAGCGTTGCAGATGCAACCAGCGCGATCCGCGAATCGCTCGCAGGCGCTCAAGCTTCCTCGGGGGTCAAGCCGACGCAAGTGGTGATGTCGATCAACGGCGCGCACATCGCCTCGCAGAACACAACTGGCGCCGCCGCAATCAGCCGTGGTGACCAAGGGGTCACTGAGGAGGACGTTGCCCGCTGCGTGGACGCTGCTCAGGCGATCCCTGTGCCGAATAACCGCCGCATCTTGCATGTCATCCCGCGCCACTTTCGTGTGGACGAGCAAGAGGGTGTGCGCAACCCGCTCGGCATGTTGGGCTTTCGGCTCGAAGTACAGGCACATGTCGTGACTTGCGCGGTGACCGCAGAGCAGAACTTGCTCAAGTGCGCGCACAGCGCGGGCGTTGACGTGTCTGAGTTTGTGCTCGCTCCCCTTGGCGCGGCAGAAGCCGTGTTGACGCAGACCGAGAAGGACATGGGGGTCGTACTGGTTGACATCGGCGGTGGAGTAACCAGCATGACGATCTTCACCGAGGGCGCCGCCTGGTACACCAAGGCGATCGAGGTTGGCGGCGCGCACTTCACCAACGACCTAGCACAGGTGCTGCGCCTGCCCTTCGAGGCTGCCGAGCAGTTCAAGCTCGACTACGGTCACGCTAATCCAGCAGACGTGTCGCAAGACCAAATTTGCGAGATCGCCGGGTTCGGCGACGAACCACGCGTCCGCCTGTTGCGGCGCGAAGCAGCCGAGATCTTGCAGGCACGCGCTGAGGAGCTATTCGACCTCGTCGAGCAGGAGATCAGACGCAGCGACCACCCAGGACTGCTGACAGCGGGCTTGGTGTTGACGGGCGGGGGAGCGCTGCTCTCTGGGCTGCGCGAGTGCGCCCGACGGGTCACGGGGCGTCCTGTGCGCACCGCGCGCCCCAAGCGCTTATTCGGGATGGCGGATGGGCTGCTCTCGCCAAGCGCCTCCACTGCGGTCGGGCTGTTGCACTGGAGTTTGCAGGGCTCAACTGCGCGACCTGCGCAACGTCGCCGTTTGCTTAGCCGGTTTGACCTCTCACGCTGGCTGCGCGGCTTGTTGCCAGAGTAGCGTCCTGACCTCACAGAGAACCGCCGCCGACCATTCTTGACCTGAAGTTACTGATGCTAGATTGCAGTGCGGACAGCGACCTGCGAAAGACCGCCTTGAAATGCTCTGGTTGTGCTAGGAATATCTCAATGCTTGCCGAAACATCCTTTCCGTCGTTGTGCACGTACACCTTTGCGACCTTCATCTTTCGGGTGACGTAGTTGGCAGCCAAAAGAGCCCGTAGCAGTTCCTCTGGGCTGTCAATGCTCCAGAAGTTTGGGCAAACAAGACGGAAGAAGCTCTCGTCATTTGTGTCTATGTCAATGTAGTAGGTGAGCCCTTCGTGCTTGAACACGACATCTCCATCCGCGTCCACAGTTGGTTGGTAACCCTCTTCGGTGAGGTGACTTACGTAGAGTTCCGCTTCACCACTCATTGCTCCCAGTCAGCCCGCATCTCTGTTGTGCAGCTTGAAACCCGTCTTCACAGAGATGGTATATCAGGTTGTGCAGGTCTGCATGTGCCGTCTGTGTCGTTTGCCCGTGGGGATTGGGCAATCTTCGCCCGCCAACTGTGGAGCTCACTCAAGCTCGTCGTGCGACCCCAAACAGGTATGCCCCGACGTTGGGCAACGGCTCATTGTGGAGCGGCTTAAGCAGCGCATGCAGCAGCCGTAAGACCGGGTTGCGCTGCGATGGAAAGAGCACCCAGCGCCCAAGCAGCTTCTTCGTGATCAGGTTAGGCACACCAAGATAGTGTCCAAGCTCGAGCGCCTGCAGTGCGCGCGGGGAGAAGTAATACCACCAACGTTCCAGCGACATGCCTGCGCGGGTCAGGCGCGCTTCCCACTGCGCTGGGCTGTCGCAGTGATAGTGGCGTGCAATGCGGTTAAACCATCGCCGATACTGGCTGCCAAACAAGTAGCCCCCAATCAGCCAATCGGTGAAATGCTCGGACGGGGCACAGAACAACAGGTATCCCCCAGGCTTGAGCACACGATGACATTCTGCCAAAACAGCATCCAAATGCGGGATATGCTCCAAAACTGAGTTGCTGACGACGGTTTGAAACGAGGCATCAGCGAACGGCAAGTGCCCACCATCCGCCAGCACAAGCAGGCGGTGCGCCTTGCGTGCGCGCGACTCCCACAGCGGCGCGCGCCACGGGTCGAGTCCAACGTCAAGTGGCTGAGCAAAGGCTTGCGCAGCAAAGCTGCCGTCGCCCGAGCCAAGGTCAAGCACCGGCGGCGCGATTGGCAGGTCTTGGTAGAAACGTGCTTCAGTCGCGCGCAGCAACGCGCGAAAGTAAGGCAGCTCAGCTAGGTGCGCCCAGAGGAAGTCGTGATTCGGCGGCAGGCGGTACTCAGCGGGCGCAGTCATGCACGGCTGACGCCCGAATTGTACCAACCGATAGCAGAAGGTAGGGGCGCAAGGGTGAGCCCAACTGCGCTATTTGCTATTTGCCATTCGCCATTTGCGGTTTGCCACTCGCCACTCGCTTGTTGTGTGCCGCACTCGGTCGCGCCAGCGGGCTACAGCGCGACGAACAGCCGGGATGCGCAAGGCAAGCAGCCCCAGCACCAACGCGCCCCACAGCAGCGGCTCAGGTCGCCCAACCAGAGACTTGACCAGCAGCGCAAAGTGCAGCACGGCTAGAGGGACCGCAAGGTAAACCAGACGGTGCAGCGCGCGCCAGCGCTGACCCAATCGCCGCTGCCACCCCCGCGTTGAGGTCACCGCCAGCGGCACAAGCAGCACAAATGCAGCCAGCCCAGCCACGATGTAATACTTCTCCAGCACCGTCTGCACGATCAACGCCAGATCGCCAACGTAGTCCAGCACGGTGAACACGAGCAGGTGCAGCACGACATACAGAAAGCCGTACAGTCCTAACGCGCGGCGCACGCGCAGCGCGCCGCGAAAACCAAACAGCGTGTTCAACGGCGTGCACGCCAACGACAACACCAAAAGCACCAAAGCGACCTTGCCCGTGCGCAGCGTCAATTCCTGGATCGGGTTGACCGTCAGCCTGTCCTGCGCATAATCGGCGATCATGACCCCCAGCGGGATCAGCGCGCCGATATGCACTAGGGCTTGCAGCCCGTGAGCGCGAAGCCAAACGCGCATCAGTAGTTCTTCATCAAGTCCATGCCCGCGTACAAGGCAGCGACTTGGCGCTCGTACCCGTTGAACATCAGCGTGCGGCGACGTCCTGGCTCACCGATGCGCCGCTCGGTCGCCTGCGACCAGCGCGGGTGCGGCTTGTTTGGGTTGACGTTCGAGTAGAACCCGTACTCGTGCGGCGCAACAGTGTTCCACAGCGTGGCAGGCTGCTCCTCAACAAGATCAATCCGCACGATTGACTTGATGCTCTTGAAGCCGTACTTCCACGGCACTGCCAGTCGGACTGGCGCGCCGTTCTGCGGCGGCAGTGGATGCCCGTATAGACCAGTCACCAGCAACGTCAGGTCGTGCATCGCCTCGTCCAAGCGCAGCCCTTCGGCGTACGGCCAGGGGTAGAAGGACAGACGCTGACCAGGCATTTGGTCGGGGTCGAACAGCGACTCAAAGCGCACGTAACGCGCCTTTGAGAGTGGCTCGACCTCGCGCAGGAGCTTGTGCAGCGGGAAGCCAAGCCAGGGGATCACCATAGACCAGCCCTCGACGCAGCGCAGGCGGTAAATCCGCTCCTCCTCACCGAACTTGCGTAGGTCGTCCAAGTCATACGTGCGCGGGCGATTGACCAAGCCACCGACGGTAACTGTCCAGGGTGAGGTCTTGAAGTTTTGCGCCAGGCGGGCAACCTCCTGCTTGTCCATGGTGAATTCGTAGAAGTTGTTGTAGTTGGTGATCTCCTCCCAGCGGTTGGCAGGGTCACCGAACTCGTCGCGTTTGTCAGTGGGCAGATCCTTCGGCACGCGCGGGTTAGTCTGCGTCGGCTCGGGTGACGGTGAGGGCAAGCCGCACGCTGAGAGCGCTGCTGTGCCAAGCGCCAAAGCGCCGATCCGTAGAACACGCCGGCGGGAAAGGTAAACGTGCTCCGGCGTGATCTCGGACGGGCGAATCTTCTCCAACTTCATACGGGGAATGCTACCGAAACCGGATTACGAGGGGATAAGAGGTAGGCAGGTGAGGTCATAGCCGCCCTAAGCCTATGATACAGAAGGGACAGGTGTAGGGTAGAGAACCTACGTCGCGTATCTCGGGCGCGGTCACCCCTGTTGGGAGTGACTACACGAGTACCGTGTCACACCGCCCTCACCCCCATCCCCTCCTCAGGGAGAGGGGCGCAGAGGTGAGAGCAGGACAACACCCACGCACCGTGTATTCGAGCCCTGGAACTCCCCCTGTTGAGAGCAGGGCTTTCGTCAGTACAATCCACTCCGCCAATGCCAGAAGCCGCTGACGTCTCGCCGATCCGTCGTCAGTATCTTGAGCTGAAGCGCAAGTACGCGGACTGCATTCTGTTCTTCCGCTTGGGCGACTTCTACGAGACGTTTGACGCAGACGCTGAGCTGATCGCGCGCGAGCTTGATGTGGTGCTGACCTCTCGCCCTGTCGCCAAAGATGTGCGCGTGCCGATGGCAGGGGTGCCCCATCACGCTGTTGAGAGCTACATCGCCCGCTTGATCGAGCGCGGTTACCGCGTGGCAATCGCTGAGCAAATCGGCTCGGAAGCTGTCAACGGGCTGATGCCGCGCGAGGTGCGCCGAGTGATCACCCCTGGCACTGTCGTCGAGGAGAGCATGCTCGAGGCAAGCCGCCCGAGCTACTTGGCTGCAGCAGTGCGACTCAGCGAGGACAAGCCGATTGGGTTTGCCTACTGCGACATCACCACTGGTGAGTTCTGTACAACCCAACTGGGAAGCGCCGTTGAGCTTGAACGCGAGCTGGCGCGCATCCAGCCGCGCGAGCTGATCCAACCAGAAGGCAAGCCTGTTCTGGCGACTGCGGACGCAGCCAACCAAACGCGCCAGTTCGCGCAAACGCCTTACGCCGCTTGGCGATTCGAGGTGAGCACTGCACAGCAGGCGCTGCTGGATCACTTCAAGGTCGCTTCCCTGCAGGGGTTCGGCGTTGAGGACAAGCCTGCTGCAATCAGCGCGGCTGGGGCGATCCTCGCCTACTTGCGCGAGACGCAGCCGGCTGCGCTCAGCCAACTGCTTGGCCTGCAGACATACAGCACAGCGCACTTCATGGCGCTAGACGCCACCACGCGACGCAACCTTGAGCTCGTCGAGCCGCTGCGCCCTAGCACGAGCAAGGGCAAGCCCCCTACTCTGTTGGGAGTGCTCGACGAGACGCTGACCCCAATGGGCGCACGCCTGCTGCGGACGTGGATCAACCAGCCCCTGCTCGACCCAGCCGCAATTGACCAACGCTTAAACCGCGTTGAAGCGCTAGTCAACGACGCGCTGCTGCGCGCCCAGCTCCGCGAGCGGCTCAAGCACATGCCCGACTTAGAGCGGCTAACCTCGCGGGTGGTCAGCGGCATCGCCACCCCACGCGATCTGCTCAACGTGCGCAAAGCGGCGGAACAGTGGCAGCACCTTGTGCCACTCTGCGTCCGCGTTGACCCTGCGTTGCCCGTCGTTGACCTACAGCCTGTTGTTGACTTGATCACAGCAGCGATCCGCGAGGACGCAGGCAGCGAGGGCTTCATCAAGCCTGGCTACAGCGAAGAGCTGGACAGCGTTCATGCGGCTGCGCGGGACGCCAAGACATGGGTTGCTAATCTGGAACGGGTCGAGCGCGAGCGCACGGGTATCAAGTCGCTCAAGGTCGGCTACAACAAGGTCTTCGGTTACTACATCGAGGTCACCCACGCCAACCGCGACTTAGTGCCGAGCGACTACATTCGCAAGCAAACGTTGACCAACGCCGAGCGCTACATCACCCCCAAGCTCAAAGAGTATGAGACGCTGATCTTGAACGCCGATGAGCGGATCGCTGAGATCGAGCGCCGGCTGCTAGCGGAGATCAATCAGATTTTGGCGTCGCGGGCGCGTGCGCTTTACGATGCTGCTTACACCACTGCCCGACTGGATGTCGCAGCCGCATTAGCAGAGGTTGCCGTGCGCAACAACTACGCGCGCCCGCGCTTCAACGCTGAGGGTCGCATCCTCATCCGCGACGGTCGCCATCCCGTAATCGAACAGTTGCTGCGCGAGATCCCGTTCACCCCGAACGACGCCCAGCTCGACCGCGAGGCGCGCATCCTGGTGATCACCGGCCCGAACATGAGCGGCAAGAGCAGCTACATGCGCCAAATCGCGCTGATCGTGCTGATGGCGCAGATGGGTAGCTTCGTCCCTGCGCGTGAGGCAGACCTGTGCATCGTGGATCGCATTTTCACTCGCATCGGCGCCCAGGATGAGCTTGCTGCAGGGCAAAGCACGTTCATGGTTGAGATGCTGGAGACGGCGCACATCCTCAATCACTGCACCCCGCGCAGCTTGGTGATCCTCGACGAGATCGGGCGCGGCACAAGCACCTACGACGGCTTGGCGATCGCTTGGGCGGTGATCGAGTTTCTGCACAACCACCCCCAACGCCAGGCGCTCGCCCTGTTTGCGACGCACTACCACGAGCTGATTCAGCTTGCAGATCGACTGCCGCATGTGCGCAACTACACGATTGCAGTCAGCGAGGAGGGCGGCAAGGTCGTCTTCCTACACAAGGTCGTGCCTGGCGGCGCAGATCGCTCGTACGGGATTCACGTCGCCCAGCTCGCTGGCTTGCCCCCCGCGGTGATCCACCGCGCCCAGGACGTGCTCAAAGACCTTGAGCGCAACGGACGCACTCCCCCCAGCGTCAGAGAGCACAGCGAGCCTTACCAACTGCCGCTGTTCGCTCAACCTTCACCTGCCCTAGAGCGGCTCAGGACACTTGACCCGAACGCGCTTAGCCCGCTAGAGGCGCTGACGACGCTCTACGAGCTGAAGCGCCTCGCTGAAGACGGAAGGTAGGTGACCACAGAACAAATCCAAGTTAAGAGCTTCTTTACAACAGCTTAAAAAGCATATGTAGGATCAGTAGCAGGCGCTTCTTCCAACCTCTACCTCTTCTTGGACGGTCAACTCAGCGGAATCCCCTTCCGCTGAGTTGATTTTTCGACCGCACGTTGCTCCTAGGAAGCTGCTTGCTACGACGACCCGCGTGAGGGTGAACTCGTTCCCCAAGGTTAGAACGCGCATTTTGCGTGGGCTAGAAGCGTTCCACCCTGTACACTAGGGTAACGATGGCGCAGAGAGCAGCGACCCCTCCAGAGGATGAGGGCATGACCCTAATGGAGCACCTAGCCGAGCTGCGCGACCGGCTGCTGAAGTCCGTGGTCGCGCTCGCAATCGGCGTCGGGATTGGGCTGCTTCTGTCGGAGCAGATTCTAAAGATCCTGCTCGGCCCCTACGGTCTGTCGAAGCAACTGCTAGTCACCAATCCGCTGTCGCCGGTGACGAACGTGTTTGTAGTTTCAGTGACCGTGGGTGCAATCCTGGCGCTGCCATTCATCTTGTATCAGATTCTGGCGTTTGTCTTCCCAGGGCTGTTGCCACATGAGAAGCGGTGGGTGCTGATTGGGTTGCCGTTCGGGTTTGGTTTGTTTCTCCTCGGCGCGGCGTTTGCCTTCTTTGTGATGCTGCCTGCAGCGATCAGCTTTCTGACCAACATCTTTCCCAGCGTGTTCACGGTTGCGCTGACGCCAGACGATTACATTCCTTTTGTAGCGGGGGTGATGTTCTGGATGGGGGTTGCGTTCGAGATGCCGCTGATTGTTTTCGTCTTGGCAAAGGCAAACGTGATCAACGCGCGCGTGCTGCGCCGCCAGTGGCGCTGGGCAATCATCATCATAGCACTTCTGGCTGCGCTGATCACGCCAACCCCTGATCCGATCAACATGAGCATCGTCATGCTGCCGCTGCTGTTGCTTTACCTGTTCAGCATCTTCTTGGCAGCGCTAGCTCGGCGCAACGCGACGATCCCTGCCATGCTTGACCCAGAGGAAAAGGTGCGCGAAGCATGACCCTCCTACACCTTTTGTCCCGCGCCGACTGGGAGGCTGCACCAGCCGATCAGCCCTACGTCGCGCCAAGCCTAGCGTCAGAGGGGTTCATCCACGCGACGGAGGGCGAGGGCTTGCTGCTCAAGATTGCAAACGCGCTTTACAAGCACCTGCCTGGCGAGTTCGTCGCACTCGAGATAGACCCGGCTCGCCTGACCAGTGAGGTGCGCTGGGAAGCGCCGATGCCTGGGCTGCCGCCAGAGGTCGAGGTCAGCGATACGGCTGGTGTCGCGCCCAGGTTTCCCCACATCTATGGACCAATCAACCGCGAGGCTATCGTCCGCGTGTGGCGAGCCGTGCGCAGTGCAGATGGAACGTTTTTGGGACTAGCAGCGCTGAACGCCCAGGACAACCCGCTCGGCTTAAAGAGCCCTAGCGTGCTGGCAAACGAGCTGCTTGAGGCAACTGATGCCTTCGCTGAGGCGCTCAAACGAGTCAAGGACCAGATCGAAGGGCGACTGGCAGCGCTCGACGACGAGATCAGCAAGCAACTCTAGTCAACTTGACTGGGCGCTGGTCGAGGCAACCCGTCGGCGGCGCGCCTCGCGCTGGCAGCGTTCACTGCAGTAAATCACGCGCTCCCAGTCGCGCGCCCACTTCTTGCGCCACTCAAACGGTCGTCCGCAGATCGGGCAGGTCTTCGTCGGGAGCTGTCCTTTCCTCATTCGAGCCATGCTTCGCGCTCCAGGTCAAAACGCAACGTTAGGCTGCCGTCGCTGAGTATAAGTACAGCCCCTTCCGCGCCGACAATCCTAAACGCACGCGCTGGAGTTGGCGCTTCGATCAAGCGCATCTGCCCGTCAGCATCTGAGACGAGCAAGATGCCGCCTTGAGCTTGCTCGTCAGCGCCGCCCAGAGCAGGATCGCGCACCAAGCCAGCGAAGACGCGCACGACCTGACCATTGACCAAGCCGCGCCATGCGTTCTCGTCGAGAAACTGCGACGGCTCAATGGGGGGTGCGACGCCCTCGAAGACCGCCCCTGTGCCCGCGGGTGTCGTCGCCAAGACCGCAAGCTGAGCGAGTTCAAGCTCGTCTGACTGCGCAGCAGCAGTTAGAAGGGTATCTGTGATCACCCTCCACGTGATGTCGCTCGGCAGCGGCAGCGTCATCGCAGTGCGTGGGTCAGCGTTCAGTGCCCACTGGAGCTGATACCAACCCTGGCGCGGCGTGTTGTCTGTCCCGCGACAACCGCCGACGTCTCGACAGGCTTGCCACTGCGTCAGCAACCCAGCAAACGCGAGCGGTTGTCCGCGAGACTGATACGCATACGAACTCATCCGGTACCACTGGTCGGCGTTGATGCCGTTGCGCAGGTAAATCTCTGGGAACGGCGCAGCGATCCCTGTGTTGACATACAGGATGTCCGCGAGCGTCCAATTGTTGCTCGGCTGCCAGTGAGGATTGCCTTGGGTGGGACAGCCGTCGCAAGTGCCGAAGTTGATCAACCGGTGCATCGTCCGCGAAGCGTAGCCGTCCACCCAGAGCTTGGTGTTGGTCGGGGTGTTCCACGACATCTCGATGTCGTTGCCGCCAAGCACCTCGATGCGACTCGCTACGTCGGGCGGCACTTCATCAGACCGCAACCAGGCGTTGAGTTGAGTGATCATCTCTCCCCAGGCTTCGCCGTGCGGGCGTCCTGTCGCACCTCGGTAGTTGTTTGTCCCAACGACAAGTTTGAGCTGCGCCGTTGGCGAAGCGCACGCCCAGTAGCCGCGCAAGAACCCTTTGACCGCGTTTGCAATGACTGCAGTCGAAGCGAAGGTGTAGTTGCTTCGGTAATACAGGACCCCAAACTGTCCTGACTGCGCCCAAGCCTGCCCGAAGGCAAGGATGACGATCCCCTGCTCATCGTTTTGTCCAGCCGCACACCCCATCCGCTCGTGATGGGCAGGGCTGACCGTCGAGATGTAGCGCGAGGTCGTGTAGCGGAAGGTTGGTTGGCTGCTGCCGGAGCCAATCACGGCTGGAATGTAAACGGTATGTTCACCAGTGATTGTTGCAGTCGGGGAGATAGGGACAAATGCGATGGCGTCGAAGGCGATTCGGCGCTGTCCAGTCGTTTCACCGGTGACATCGGTTAGCTCAACATAGTTTGCCCCGCCAGCCTGGAAGTAGTGCTGTCCCAGGCTTACCCACTCAGCATAGTAAACGTTCTGGCTAATTGCCCGCGTGCGGGTCAGCGGGGTCTGCGCTGTGCCTTGGACGATGCGATAGACCGCATTTCTTGTCGTAGCGTTGTAGCGCGGGATGAAGGCGTAGACCTCGTAGGTTAGCGGCAGCGTCGCCGAGATCGGCAGATACCAGCGGGCGTAGTTGTAAAGCTGGGTCTGCTCATTCAACGTCCACACCATGCGCCCGCCGTAGTAGCTGAACTCTGTGCCAGTAGCGACGTTCCACCACTGAGGCGGGCCGAACTGGACGAATCGTGGCGAGGTGTCGTCCACAATCAGCGCCTCCGGCGGTGGCGACCATTCATCATCAGTCGAGCGAACAGGGACAGGTGTCCCCAGGAGACCCAGGAGGGCAAATGCCACGAGCCAATAAAGCCTACGCACACCCGTAGTGTATCTAGCCTAGTCGAGGCATGCGACGTAGCCACCCTACCGGGGGTTACACTCTGCACTCCGATGAGCGACACCCGTGAATCCCCTCTTCGCCGAGCTGTCTGGCGCGTGCTCGAAACTGCCTCTGGGAGCGATTCAGATCGCCTGGCGCTCGACATTTACGACGTAGGGATGAGCGTTCTGATCGCCTTGAACGTTATCGCTGTGGTGCTGGAGAGCGTCGCTGAGCTTGCTCAAGCGTTCGGCACTGCGTTCCAGGTCTTCGAAGTCGTTTCAGTGGCGGTCTTCACGATGGAGTATGCCCTGCGGCTATGGGCGTGCACGGTCGAGCCACGCTTTGCCCATCCGGTGTGGGGGCGGGTTCGCTTTGCCTTGACGCCGATGGCGCTGATCGACCTTGCAGCATTTCTGCCCTCTTATCTCATGTTCCTGGCGGTTGACCTGCGCTTGCTGCGCCTGTTTCGACTGTTGCGGTTGCTGCGCGTGCTCAAGCTTGGGCGTTATTCGCAATCACTGGCGTTAATTGGGCAAGTGTTCAGGCGGAAGTTGCCCGATCTGTCCGTGACAATGCTCATCTTGCTTGTTGCGCTGGTGCTGGCGTCGAGTGTGATGTACTACGTTGAGCACGAAGCGCAGCCAGAGGCGTTTTCCTCGATCCCAGCCGCAATGTGGTGGGGTGTGGCAACGTTCACAACGATTGGCTACGGCGATATCTACCCCATCACGCCGCTGGGCAAGATCGTCGGCTCATTCGTTGCCGTGCTTGGCATTGGCATCTTCGCACTGCCCGCGGGTATCCTGGCTGCGGGCTTCTCAGAGGAGCGAGAGCGACTCAAGGTCGAGCGGGGCGCGCGCACTTGTCCACACTGCGGCAAACCGATAGACTAAGCAATGACCAAAGATAGAGTCTGGCAGTTGTGGCAAGGTAGACGTTAGGTGCGGAAATGACTGCCCAGTGGGCGGCAGAATTGCCCGAACGACTGCGAGAAGCAGCGCTGCGCAAGCCAGCGGCTGGAGGCGCTTCGCATTTGCTGAGCCAATCCGTGACGAGAAGATGTCCAGACCCAGACACGTAGTGCTTGGCGCTCTGCTTTGCCCTAACCTCCAGTTCCTCTCCCTCAAGGGGAAAGACGCTGGGGAAAGCGCAGGGCGATCCATCTTGCCATGCATTCATGGAGTCACTCCCCGTAGCGACGCCCCATTCGAGCTGTGGCGTACAATGAGATCCCGTGACAGCGTGGCTCGGGCAGTGCGATGCGCCTGTCGTGGCTATCGAGAAGCTCAACTGTTCCTGCAGGCAGTCCTACCGTTTTCCATCGTCAATGAGCCACTGGCAAAGCTGGTTTCACGGTATGGAAGGAGGTGCTGCTGTTCATAGTCATTAGCAACAGCGGCGCACACGAGAAATGGATAGAGATACCCTGATCTCCCTGTATCGGCAGATGCTGTTGATCCGCGTCTTTGAGGATCGGGCTGCCGAGATGTATGCGAAGGCGAAGATCGCAGGCTTTTTGCACTTGTACAACGGTCAAGAGGCGATTGCGGTCGGCGCTGTGTCGGCGCTTGCGCCCGACGACGAGATTGTGGTGAACTACCGCGATCATGGCTGGGCATTGGCGCGCGGGTGCACCGCACGCGCGGTGATGGCAGAGCTGTTCGGACGCGCGACTGGAACGACTGGCGGGCGCGGCGGCTCGATGCACTTGGTTGATGTCAAGCGGCACTTCTGGGGTGGCTACGCCATCGTCGGCGGTCACTTACCTCTGGCAGTCGGCTTGGCTGTCGCCGCCCAATACTTGAAGACAGGGCGTGTGACCCTGTGCTCGATGGGCGACGGCTCAACCAACATCGGCACCTTTCACGCGGCATTGAACTGGGCAAAGCTCTGGAATGTGCCCATCATCTTCCTGGTAGAGAACAACCAGTATGCCATGGGCACTGCCTACGAGGTTCACAGTGCTGTGCCGATGCTGACCAAGGCGGCCGGCTACGACATGTATGCCGAGGAAGTGGATGGCATGGATGTCCTCGTCGTGCACGAGGCAGTCTGCCGGGCTGCCGAGCGCGCGCGGCGAGGTGACGGCCCGGTCTTCCTGAATGCCGTGACCTACCGCTACCGCGGTCACTCGATGGCTGACCCTGACGTGCAGCGCAGCAAGGAGGAAATTGCCGAGTGGCGCCGACGCGACCCAATCACCCGATTTGCTGATGAAGTGCTGCTCAAGCGCGAGCTGGCGACGCCAGAGGAGCTCGCCGCGATCCGCAAATCGGTCGAGGCTGAAGTCGAAGACGCAATCGAGTTTGCCGACAACAGCCCAGAGCCACCTCTGGAGAGTCTGTATGATTACATCTACATGCAGCCCGTCAGCCACATGCAGATCAGCGGGTCGTTGATCCGCCCGCCAAAGCTCGGCGGGCGCGTCTCGCCTAACGGCAAGCACCACTAGCCAAGGAGGGGTACCGTGCCAGAGATCACTTACCGCGAAGCGCTGAAGCGTGCGCTGCGCGAGGAGATGCAGCGCGACCCGACCGTGGTCATTTGGGGTGAGGACGTTGTCGCATATGCCGGGGGTGGTGCTTACGGCGTCACGGCTGGGCTAGCGAAGGAGTTCCCCGGGCGCGTCCGCGACACCCCCATTGCTGAAGAAGCCATCATCGGCATTGGCATCGGCGCCGCCATGGGCGGCTTGCGCACGGTGTGCGAGATTATGACGGTCAACTTCACTTTGGTGGCTTGGGATCAGATCGTCAACCACGCGGCGAAGCAAAGCCACATGTTCAACGGACAGATCAAGGTGCCGATGGTCATCCGCACACCGAACGGACATGGTCGCACTGCCGCCACACACTCGCAAAACTTCGACGCCTGGTTCGCTTCGATCCCCAGCCTAAAGGTCGTTGCGCCTGCGACGCCCTACGACGCCAAAGGACTGCTCAAGACAGCCATCCGCGACGACGACCCTGTGGTCTTCTTGGAGCACCTGCAGCTTTACAGCACGCGCGGCGAGGTTCCCGACGAGGAGTATCTGATCCCAATTGGCGAGGCTGACTACAAGCGTCGCGGGAAAGACGTCACCATTGTGACCTGGGGGCGGATGACGGTCGAGTCGCTCAAAGCGGCGCGCATTCTGGCTGAAGAAGGCATCGAGGTTGAGATCGTTGACTTGCGCACGCTGCGCCCGCTCGATCTGTCGCTGGCGCTCGAGTCTGTGCGCAAGACGAATCGCATGATCGTTGTCGAGGAGGGCTGGCGCACCGGCGGTTTGGGGGCGGAGATCGCCGCCTCGGTGCAGGAGGTGGCGTTCAATTACTTGGACGCGCCGATCGCGCGCGTGGCTGGGCTGGAAGTGCCAATGCCCTACGCTAAGAACCTCGAGCGCGCTACACTGCCCTTCGCCGAGGACGTCGTCGCTGCCGTGCGCGCCATGATGCAGAACCAATACTGACTTGACAGAGCACACCCTATGGCAACCAACATCACCATGCCGCAGATGGGCTTCGACATGACCGAAGGCACGATCGCTGCCTGGCTGAAGAAAGAGGGCGACCCTGTCACCCGAGGCGAAGCCATCGCCGAGATCGAAACCGACAAGACAACCATCCAAATCGAGGCTTTCTCCGACGGCATCCTGCGCAAGATCGTCGCCCAGCCTGGGCAGAAAGTGCCTGTCGGTGAGGTCATCGCGATCATCGCCGACCCCAACGAGGTCGTCGAGGCTGCCTCACCTTCGCCTGTTGAGCAGCCTACGCAAACGCCAGCGCTCGTGACACCGCCGGCACCTACGCCGGTGACCGCATCGGGCGTTGTCACGGAGAGTGACCGCGTCATCGCTACGCCTGTCGCACGTCGCATTGCCCAGGAGCGCGGTGTTGACCTGCGCTTGGTCAAGGGCACAGGTCCAGAGGGACGAATCACCAAAGCTGACGTTGAAGCGTTCATCCTGTCAGCCACGCCTGCGCCGACCAAAGTTGAGCCCCCTGCGCCTGTCGTTGTGCCCCCGCCCCCGCCAGTGCCTGTTCCCACGCCTGTGGCAGCGCCGCCCCCGCCAGTCTCCGTCAGCGGCGAGAAGCAACCGCTCACGCGGATGCGGCAAACCATCGCGACGCGCATGGTCGCCAGCAAGCAGCAAGTGCCGCACTTCTACATCACTGTGTCCGTCGAGATGGACGCGGCGCTTGCCCTGCGCGAACAGATCAACGCTGCGCTGCAGGCTGAGGGCGTGAAGGTCTCCGTCAACGACATGGTCATCCGCGCGGCAGCGTTAGCGCTGCGCCGCTTCCCCAATCTCAACGCCTCGTTTGCGGGTGATGGCATCCAGCGCCACGACCAGGTCAACGTCGGTGTCGCTGTCTCCGTACCAGATGGGCTAGTCACCGTAACGGTGCGCGACGCGGACAAGAAGAGCTTGCGCCAGATCAGCCTAGAGATGGCTGGGCTGGCAGCGCGCGCCCGCGAGGGCAAGATGCAGCCCGCCGACTACGGCGGTCAGACCTTCACCATCAGCAACCTCGGCATGTATCGGGTGGACAACTTCATCGCCATCGTCAACCAGCCGGATGCTGCAATCCTTGCTGTCGCCACAGCACAGCCTGCCCCCGTCGTGCGCGAGGGTCAAATCGTCATTCGCACGATGATGAACATGACGCTCTCGGGTGACCATCGCGTGACCGATGGCGCAGAAGCAGCGCAGTTCTTGAACGAGATCAAGCGCTTGCTCGAGAACCCTTGGGGGCTAGTTCTGTAGCGCTGAGAAGTGCCAATCCGCCTCGCCCCTGCGCCCTCGCCTCTCCCGAGCTTTTCATCACCCATAATCTCAGGCAGCCCACTGGGAAGAAACTAGGGGTGAACATTCGGCGCGCGCAGCGCGCATCTACAGTTGCTCGGGTCAATAGGCGCGTGGGGGCGCATGGCGCGCGCCCCGTCGCACTAGAACGCAGGCGGGCGCAGCGCGCCCCTACACCGGCTCAGGTCGGCAGGCGTGTTGCGCACGCCTGCAACGGCGTATGCGGTGCGCCCCTATAAGCGCTCAACAACGAGAAAGTGTGACAGCCCAAACATCCGCAGCGGGGTGTCTTCCAGCGCGTGCATCACTCGGCGCAGCAACTGCCCAGCGGCACCTCGGCGCGCAATCAGGTTGTCAAAACCAGGATAAATCTGCTTGTGCACGACGATGCGCGCAGGCAACCTGCTGAACAACCCGCGCACCTGTGCACTCGTGTAGGCGCGCACGTGAGGCGCAAGCCTGTTGCGCAGGGCATTCGGCAGCCAGTTCACCCCAAACATGTTGCCGAAGACATACCGCCCGCGCCAGTAAACGCCATGGGTCTCGAACGGATACAGCCGATTCGGCACGAAGACCACTGCGCGCCCCCCAGGGCGCAGCACGCGGATGATCTCAGCACAAGCAGCGCGGTCGTCGCGGACGTGCTCCAAGACCTCGTGGCTGAGCACCACGTCGAACGCTGCGTCGCTGAAGGGCAGCGCCTCGCACGCCGCGACCAGCAGGTTGGGCGTGCCGCGGCGAACCCCCTCGCGCACGTGGCTGAGCTCGATGTCTAGCCCGACGACGTGAGGGGTGAAGCGACGGATAGCTCGCACGTAAGCGCCGATGCCGCAGCCGTCCACGAGCACGCGCGCGCCCTGCAACGGCGCAACCGTGTTAATCAGAGACAGGCGGCGCTCCTGCCCTGCGCGCCAGACAAGGGAAGGCACGCCGCGCTCAGCGCGCTTGTCAACAGCCTCGGCATCCATCGCGCCTGGGTGCGATTGTAGGGTCAGAGCTGCGGAGTGACCAGACTCGAACACATGGTGTAGGGGGTCGCGCCTTGTGCCCTCACCTCTGCGCTTCTCTCTCGGAGGGGGAGGAGATGGGGGTGAGGGGGAGTCACACCTATCCTAGCGCGCTCGAATGCTCTGATCATAGGTCTCCGCAGTGTTCGGGACAGCGGCACGTTCGGTTTGACCTGGTGAGACGGCGGACACCCTCTGCTGCTACGACGAGCTTGTGCCTCAGGAGTGAGTCACGAATACAGGGCGGGGCTTGTCACGTTGCCCTCACCCCCATCCCCTCTCCCGCTGGCGCGGGCGAGGAGCGCTACGCCCGCCCGCGCTTCCTATCCCCATTCGGGCGAGGGGGGGCTGTCCCGCTTCTCCCCTGCCCCCGTCTCCCACGAGGCGAGAAGGGGGGGCAGCGTTGCCCGGTCAACAGGGTCAATGGCGCACCCCGTAGGCGCCCCCCCCCCGCGGGGGGGGGCCGGGGTGGGGAATGCCCCCTCCTGCATTCGTGGCGCGGGGCTAGGAGGGTGATCGCTCAGCGATATTGGCGAGCGATGGCATGCGGTGAGACGCCGCTGAGGTATTGCAGCCATAACCAGAAATCGTGCAGCAATTGGCGCAGAATGCCATTA
>JANWZM010000021.1 GCA_025054635.1 Thermoflexales bacterium | reverse complement strand
GTCGTCTAGGTTGCTGGGGTGGAGCAGCAGCAGCGCGTTGACCTCAGGCGGCACTTGCCCTGTGCTCAAGTCCACGTCGCGCACGGTGTATTCGCGCCCTAACTGCTCGCGGATGAGTCGCCATTGGCTGGGCATCATCTGGCCAGTGAACAGGTCGCGTTCAGGGGCAGGCGTCCACAAGCCGACGACATTCAAGAAGCCTCCACCGACGCTGCGCTTCAAAGCGGACTCCAGCGCTGTCCGAACCGAGGTCTCGTTGAACTCGCGCTCGGGGTAAACCGGTTGCGCCTTGCCCTCGACCTCGAGCAGCATGTTCAGGTAGAACGTCGCTGTGCCGAAGAAGTCAATTGGGGTTGGGCGGAGCGCGTACTGCTCGAGGAGCGCTTGGCGGGTGAACGGCGCGTTAGGCTGGTCGGGGTCAACCACGCGGTATTCGAACTTGCCGCCAGATTTCTGCTGCAATTCCTGCGCCACCTTCTCGATCAGCGCCGGGACTTCCCGCAGTTCATTCGGGAGCGACTGCTTGGTGACGATGATGTTCAAGCGCGCGGGTTGTTTCAGCGCAGCGAACACGGTCTCGATGCCGCGGAAGCCACTGGTAGTGCGCTTGATCGCGCGCGTGAGGTCGTACTCCAGGTTGCGCAGGCGGACGTCAATCGTGCCATCGCGGCGCTGTTCAACCTCGATCAAGTCGCGGAAGTTCAGCGTTGTGGTCTGGTCACCGTAGCGCACCAGAATGTCGAAGTAGGTGTTGATCACTGAGGCTTCGTAACGCCCGGCGACTTGGACAGGCGTCGGCTGAATGCCATAGGCGCGGGCGGCTTCTGCCTCGATCTCGGGTGAGGTGATCGGGTCAATCACTTCTGCGGTGACCTTGCCGCGCCCAGCGATTTGGTACTCCTGCAGCAAGTCACGCACGCGCGGGGCGAGCGGCGCTAGCAAGGGATGTGTCTTCTCACTGATGTAAGCGCGGATCAGCAGCGGCTCTTGCAGATTGTTGAGCAAGTTGAGCGTTGCCTGCGACAGGCTGAACTCGCGCTGCGCAGTCAAGTCAGCGCGGAGCAGTTGCAACGGCGCGACCCAGACGTTGACCAGCACCAAGTTTGCCGCCAGCAGCGCATGCGCGATTTGTGCTTCGCGGCGGTAGGCTGCCGTGCGGCTTCCAGTGCTCCAGCGCTTTTGATCGAGCGACAGCGCGTTCAGGGTGAGGAACAGCCCTGCCAGGGCAGCGTAGTAGATCAGATCGCGCAAGTCGATCACCCCGCGCTCGATGCTCTCGAAGCGGCTGCCTGTGCCGATGCCGCGCAGGATCTCCGCCGTGCGCGCGTCTACGAACTCGGTCACGATTGGGCTGCCGATCAGGTAAAACGCGCCGCCAATCAGCGCGGTGACGATCAACGCCACGATCTGGTTGTCCGTCCGCGAGGAGACGAACAAGCCGATGGCTGCGTAAGCTGCAGCCAGCAACACCGCAGCGAGGTAGCCGCCAAAGACCGGTCCCCAGTCCAAGTTGCCGAGGATCGAGACGCTGATCGCCAGCGGCAGGGTCAGCGCCAGGGCGATGACGACTAGCCCCATCACGGCGAGGAACTTGCCCAGCACCAACTTCCAGATCGAAGTTGGCAGGGTCAGCAAGATCTCCAGGGCGCCGCTGCGCTGCTCCTCGCTCCACTGGCGCATGGTCAGCGCGGAGACCAGCAAGATCAATAAGACAGGCATCCAGCGGAACAGCGGGCGCATTTCCGCCACGCCGCGGGCGAAGAACGTCTCCACCCAGAAGAAGACAAACAGGCACGCCGCCAGGAAGACGCCGATGAAGATCAGCGCCTGGGGCGAGCTGAAGTAATTGTTCCACTCTTTGCGCGCAGTTGCCAGGATGGTTCGCATCGCTCGCTCCTCCTTCCTTCACTGAACAGGTTGGGGCTGCGACTCCCCTTTTGCCAGCTCGTTGAAGACGTTTTCCAAGGTGCGCGTGTCGGCGCGCAGTTCACGTATCGGCCAGCCCGCGTGCACGGCGGCTGCATAGAGCGCAGGGCACAGGTCAACCTGCGGCTCACCGTACACGCGGTAGGTCGCCCCACCGTCGGGCAGGCGCTCAACGCGCTTGACGCCGCGCACCTGTTTCAGCGCTGCCTCGAAGTTTTCCACAGGGCGCTGCAACGTGAGCAGGGCGTTGTTCGTCGCCGCAAGCTCAGACAAGCGCGCGTCCGCCTTGATTTGCCCGTTCATGATGATGATCGCCCGGTGGCACACTGCCTCGACCTCGGGCAGGATGTGGCTGGAGAAGAGCACCGTGCTGCGCTCGGCGAGCCGACGGATGAGCTGGCGGATCTCGATGAGCTGAGTGGGGTCAAGCCCAATGGTTGGCTCGTCCAAGATCAGCAGGCGCGGCTTGTGCAGGATGGCTTGCGCCAAGCCGACGCGCTGGCGCATCCCTTTGCTCAGCGTGCCGATTGGACGGTTGAGAAAGCCAACGATGTCTGTGGCATAGGCTGCCTCTGAAATGTATTCGGTCTGCTTGTCCGGAGGGATCGCGCGCACGTCAGCGATCCAGCGCAAATACGCCTGGACGGACATGTCGGGGTAGAGCGGGGTGCTCTCAGGCAGATAGCCGATTCGCGCTTGGACTTCGAGCCGATGAGTAAGTACGTCAAGCCCATCGACCTCCACAATCCCCTCGTCGGGCTGAAGATAGCCCGTGAGAATCTTAATGATGGTGGACTTGCCAGCGCCGTTCGGGCCGAGCAAGCCAACGATCTCGCCTGCCGCGACCTGGAAGCTCACGTCGCGAAGCGCCTGAATCGGTCCGTACGACTTCTTTAAGCCTTCCACTCGGATCATGGTGTTTCCCTCGTTGCGTCTGTGTCGTTACAATACCAGCCGAAGCGTAGCGGGGGGAATCCGCTCTCGTTCAAAACGGCTTAAAGTGTGCCAGCATAATGTTAGAGATTGATAGGCGAGGTGTCACATGAGGCGCGCGGTCATCTTTGTCTTCCCCGTGTTCGGTGCAATCGCGTCTCTCTTCTTGTTGGCTCGACCAAGTCACGCAAGCGATGTGGTTGTCTACACCGACAGCTTAAGCTCTGGATGGCAGGACTGGTCTTGGCACGCGACTGTGAACTTCAACAACGCCAGCCCAGCACGCGATTCACGCTCCATTGCCATGACGCTCAACCAACCTTGGGCAGGTCTGTCGTTGCGCGTGGACAACCCTGGGCTGCCTGGCTCGCCCTACGAGGCAGTAAGCTTCTGGGTGCACGGCGGCAACAGCGGGACGCGCTACTTGCGCTTCTACATTGACGAGACAGACCACTCTCAGCCAGGGACGCCCGCAGTGAACTTCGATGCGCCGGCTGGCGTCTGGACGCAGTTCACCATTTCGCTCGCCGCGCTGGGCAACCCGGTAGCAATCAAACGGCTGAACATCGCCGACCGAACAGGGAGTGCGCAGCCGACGTTCTATGTGGACGATATCCGCATCATCAGCCGGACCTCGCCGCTGCTCGCGCTCGCAGCAAACGTGACCGTGCAGGCAAATACCGTCGTCACGCCTCTCAGCCCCTACCTGCGCGCAAGCAACTTGCCTGCTTGGCTGGGCGAAACCCGTCTGAACGACGCCACCTTCCGCGCTCGCGCGGCTGCCTCAGGGATCACCCTGCTGCGCTTGCCTGGCGGGAGCTGGAGCAACAGCTACGGCTGGCTAAGCTGCGAGCTGCGCCAGAATCACCCTAGCCGCCAGCCTTGCGGACCAGGCTGGGAGAGCTGGGTAGCGCGCCCGCGCGATTTCATCGCCTTCCTGAAAGCAACCGGCATGGAGGGGATGTGGGTAGTCAGCCCGCTGGGCACCTCAAAAGAGGCAGCCGCAGCAGTCGCTTACTTCAACGGCAGCCCGACTGACAACCGCGTCATCGGGGTTGACCTGCGCGGGACGGACTGGTACACCGTCGGGCGCTGGGCGCAGTTGCGCGTTCAGGCAGGCTTCACCGACCCAGTCAACATCAAACGTTGGGAGTTTGGCAACGAGGTGTATGCGAGCAAACCGCACCTGGGCGGGAGCTTGTGTCAAAGCTGGGGTTGGGAGGACACCTGGACGTGCGACGGCTACGAGTATGTGTTGGGCAAGGGCAGCGGGGTGACGCGGAACGAGGGGTATCTTGAGTTCCGCAGCGCCATGCGCGCGGTTGACCCGACGATTCAGGTTGGGGCGGTCGGGTTTGAGTGGCCAGGCACGCCGTTCGATGGTCAGATCAGTTGGCAAACCTACGCAGGCTGGGGAGCACGGGTGATCTCAGCCGCAGGGAGTGCTCTCGACTTCTACGCAATTCATCCCTACTCCTTCTTCAATCTCCCCTCGCTGTCCAGTATCCTGAGCAACCCACAGACTCACTGGTCGCCCATTGTTGCGGCAATCAACGCTGCCTACGATGCCTACGCTGGCGGGCGGCGCGCGCCAATTTTTGTCACCGAGTTCAACCTATTCTCAGTTTCCAGTCAAGACACCAACCAGTTGATGACGCGCGCCATCAACGCACTGTTCCTTGCTGATTCGCTTGGTCAGGCAGCACAGTTGGGCATTCCCTTGTTTGCGCAATGGGACTTGGCGAACGGGCGCGACTCGGGCACGGGCACGGAGTATGGCTTGATGCACGAGGACAACAACTACTACCGTGCGCCGCAGTATTACGTCTATCCGTTGTGGACGCGCTTCGGCAGCCAGATGCTGCCGAGCACGATGACGCCGCTGAGCACAACCCAGCTCAGCGTCTATGCCGGGCGGGTGAACAGCGCGACCCTGTCCGTGTTAGCCATCAACAAAACCGGGCAGCCAGTTGACCTGACCGTTACTGTCAGTGGATTCGGGCCGCTGACCGGCGGCGCAGCGTGGGAGGTGAAAGCCGCAGGGCTGCTGGCGCAGTCGGTGACCTACAACGGCAGCGCCAATCCAACGGACGGGCTGATTGAGCCGCCAGCGACGTTTAGCGCCAGCGGCAGCTTGGCTTCGCGCACGCTCGCGCCATACTCGATCACCCTGCTGCACCTGTATCAACCCCCACCAAACTTGCCTTTCAGGGCATGGCTTGCAAGTGCCCGGAGATAAGCATCAGCGTCGCAGCACGGGCAAGTGCAGCTTCGGCTCAACAATCGTCAGCCAAGCGGCTGTGACTGGTCCCCAATCGCCGTTAGCATCTTGGGCGCGGACGAACACCAGGTGGCGACCCGCAGGCAAGCCCGTCGTGTCAACAACCCCGATGAGCGGCTCCACAGGTGTGTCGAACGTGCCGTCCTGGGCGCTCATCAGCGCGGGAGAGCCGCCGTCCCAGGGGGGTGTGGCAAGGTAGACCTCAGCCGCGGCGACGGCTTGCGCGGTGGGACGCCCGAAGCTGTTTGGGTGTTGCCCGAGGGCGTTGTCGTTCGCCTGTGCTGTCACCGTGACAATTTGCCCAGCGACAACGGCTGAGGGAGTCACTGCGGCGGCGATGACTGTCGGTCCGTGTGAGAGCGCATACGGTTGTCGCGCGACTTTTGCGGCATACAGGAACGCCTCGCGGTTGAGCGCCCAGAACGTGTCTTGACAGGTGTAGGGTGGCATGAAGCCTCCGCACGATTGCCACCAGTCCGGTCCAATCTCGAAAGTGAAGGCAGGGATGCCGAGCACGCCGTATGCCCAGTCGTCGGTCGTGCCGCGCGCTGAGTACAGCAGCTCAGAGGCTTGACCGATTGCGTAGCCAGTGAAGTAGCCCATGCGGAAGGCGAGGGCGCGCAAGCCAGCGTCGTTTGGCGCGCGCTGTG
>JANWZM010000020.1 GCA_025054635.1 Thermoflexales bacterium | reverse complement strand
GTGGCGGCGTTGGCGGGGGGGGGGGGGGCGGGTCGGGGCTTTGCGGCTTTGTTGCCGGCGGCGGGGGGGGGGGTGGGGCGCGCGAGGTGGGGGGGGTGGTTGGGGGGGTGGGCTGGGGTGTATGGGGGTGTGGACAACCGCTGGCTGCGGGTGTATGACCGCGCGGGGCGGCTGGTGCCGACGCGCGCTGAGGCGGCTGAGCAACGCGCCGTGGCAGCCGAGCGCGAGCGCGAGGCAGAGCGCCAGCGCGCCGAAGCTGAGCGCCGACGCGCTGAGGCAGTTGAACGCGAGCGCGAGGCGGAACGCCAGCGCGCTGAAGCTGAGCGCCAGCGCGCCGAGGCGGCTGAGCGGCAGTTGGAGCAGCTCAAGGCGCGCCTGCGCGACCTCGGCGTTGACCTTAACATGTAAGCTGTCACCTGCGGACAGCGGCTGCGCTGTAATTCTTGCTGCACGGCGGTGGAGTGGTCAGCATGACGAACCTTCTGCAACCCCCTTCCTCCGCTGAACTGCGCGACAGGTTGCGCGATGCGGTCGTGCGCGACCTGCTCGGCCCTGCGGGGGGCGAGGACGAGATCGTGGAAGAAGCCACTGTGCGCGGGCGCTACATCCTCGGGTTGCTTGCACCCAGAGGTCAGACGCCCTTGTCCTCTGCTGGCGAGGAAGAAGAAGACGACCTGCTTGGGCGCGATGCCCCCGAGGAGCGCGAAGAGCTTGCCCTGGGTGGGCAGGACACCGAAGAGGGATTGCCTGAAGCGCCGCGCCCCAAAGCCATCAGTGCCTTGCCCTCGTCCATCGGGTTGACGTTCACCCTTGCGCCTGAGGCGAGGGCAATTCGGGTTGTCGCGCGCTGGGGACGCTACCGCCGCGTCACGCGCGAGGAGGCTGGCTTGGGCGAAGGCAAACGCAACGCCTGGCAGCGCACACAAGTCGAGGGGCGCTCCCCCGACATCCCCTTGAACGATGGGCGCCTCCCCCGCTGGCAGCCAGACCCTGCCTCGCCAGACGTGTATGTGGACGGTCGCATCCGACGCTACGACCACGGCTGGACAGTGACCTTGTATCTGGTCAACGGTCAGCACGAACCACGCAGAAACAAGGACGAGGCGTGGGTGTTTCAACCTGAGCTGGTCGTAACCGCGCTGGACGCGCAGGGTGAGGAACGTCCGCTTTTCCGCCGTGTGCTCGCCCGTCCAGACACAGCGAGCCATCTCACCCCTGAGGAAAAGCGGCTGCGGATGCTGTATCGCAAGCAAGTCGAATTCGCCGTCGGTCATGGCGTCGCCGTGCACGCTGAATGCGCGCCAGGTCGCTTCGACGCAGCGGTCAGGTTGCGCACCACTGTCGTGCCCTCGTTCGAGGTCGGCCCTACCGTGCCTGAACCAGTGCCAGGTGCGCGGCTGGAGATGCGCGCGCTGGCAGAGACGCCCGACCACGACTTCGAAGCTGCGCTGAAGCCGCTGCTGGACGCCTACGCTGACTGGATCGAAGCGCGCCAACGTGAGGTGGACAACCCTACGCCCGACCTGCAGCCCTTCTTGGACGCTGCGCAGGCATGCCTTGCTGCTTGCCGCACCGCGTTGGCGCGAATGCGCGCAGGGGTGGAGCTGCTCGCAACGAACCCAAAAGCCGCGGAAGCATTTCGCTTCGCCAACCGCGCGATGTGGATGCAGCGCCTGCGCACAGAATATGCCCGAGCGGTGCGCAAGGCGGGCAGCGATGTGCCTCACCTGCCTTTCGACCAGTTCAAGCCCAAGGATGAACCTGCCTGGCGCCCCTTCCAGCTTGCCTTCATCCTGCTCAATCTGCCGAGCCTGGCAGACCCGCTGCACCCTGACCGGAACGCGATCGCGGACGTGCTGTGGTTTCCCACGGGCGGCGGCAAGACCGAAGCCTACTTGGGTCTGACGGCGTTCACGCTGGCGATGCGCCGCTTGCAGGGCAAGGTCGGCGACTACGACGGCAGCGCCGGCGTCGCCGTGTTGATGCGCTACACCCTGCGCTTGTTGACGCTGCAGCAGTTCCAACGCGCGGCAACGCTGATCTGCGCCTGCGAGGAGCTGCGCCGGATGGACCCAAGTCGCTGGGGCGAAGAGCCATTCCGTATTGGGCTGTGGGTAGGGCAAGCCAGCACGCCGAACACGACCGAGGAGAGCGATAACAAAGTCCGCGAGCTACGCAACAGTCGGCGCACCACCGGCAGCACGCCGCACCAACTGACGGCTTGTCCCTACTGCGGGCATGCGATCGACCCCGGGCGCGACATCGAAGTTGAGACCTACAAGCAGGGACGCGCCCGCACGCTGATCTATTGCGGCGACCCCAGCGGGGAGTGCCTCTTCAGCCGGCGGCGCTCGCCTGGGGAGGGCTTGCCCGTGCTCGTTGTGGACGAGGAGATTTACCGGCGCTTGCCGGCGCTGCTGATCGCAACTGTGGACAAGTTCGCCCAGTTGCCGTGGAAGGGCGAGACGCAGATGCTGTTCGGCAAGGTGACCGGTTACTGCCCACGCCACGGTTTCCGCTCGCCAGAGATCGAGGATGCTGACGCCCATCCCCAAACCCGCGACAGGCGGTTGCCTGCGGTGAGGACGCAGCCGCGCGGGCTGCTGCGCCCGCCAGACCTGATCATCCAGGACGAACTGCACCTGATCAACGGCCCGCTGGGCACGCTGGTTGGGCTGTACGAGACAGCGGTGGACGGGCTGGCGACCTGGTCGTTGAACGGTCAGTTTGTGAAGCCGAAGGTCATCGCCTCGAGCGCGACAATTCGCCGCGCTGATGCTCAGGTCGGCGCACTGTATGCGCGCGAGGCGCACGTCTTCCCCCCGCCTGGGCTAGAGGCAAAGGACAGCTTCTTCGCTCGGCAGCGTGAGCCAACTGCCGAGCACCCCGGACGACTGTATGTCGGCGTGTGCGCGCCTGGGCGGCAGATGCGCACGCTGCTGATCCGCCTATACCAGGCTTGCCTCGCCGCAGCGCAGTATCTGTTCAACCAGTACGGCAGCCTGGTTGACCCATGGATGACGTTGGTGGGTTACTTCAACAGTTTGCGCGAGCTGGGCGGGATGCGCCGCGCGACCGAAGATGCCGTCGCTGTGCGTCTGAGGCAGATGGATCGGCGCGGGCTTGCCCGTCGCCTCATCCAATATGGCATCGAAGAGTTGACCTCGCGCAAGGGCGCTGCCGAGATTCCCAAGATGTTGGATCGCCTAGAAGTCCCGTTCGTCGCCAACGCTGCGGCTTCAAACAACGGCAAAGACGCTGCGAGCGAGCGCGAAGATGGAGACCGAGCTGGGTCTAGCCCAATCGATGTCCTGCTGGCGACGAACATGATCTCAGTAGGGGTGGACGTGCCACGGCTGGGGTTGATGGTGGTCGCTGGTCAACCCAAAAACACGGCTGAATACATCCAAGCGACCAGCCGCATTGGGCGCGCGTCTCCGGGCTTGGTATTCACTGCCTACAACTGGGCGCGACCGCGCGACCTCAGCCACTACGAGCGCTTCGAGCACGACCACGCCTCGTTCTACCAGCGCGTGGAGGCGCTGTCGGTGACGCCGTTCTCCCCGCGCGCGCTAGACCGGGGCTTGTCGGCAGTGCTGGTGAGCCTGATCCGTCTAGCGGGCGTTGACTTCAACGCGAACGACCGCGCCGGGGCGCTCGATACAAGACACCCGCTTGTCGCCCAGGCGCGCGAGCTGATCGCCCAGCGCGCGCTGGACGTGACGCGCAAGCAAGATGTTAAAGAGTTGGTGGCACAGATGCTGGAACACGCGCTGGAGACGTGGCGGCGCGAAGCACAGGAGACATGTTCAGGCGGTGCGCGGCTCGGCTACAAGGCGCGCCGCGATGGCTACACGCGCAATTTGCTCCAGCCGGCTGAAGCCCACGCGGGCGCTGGCTGGGATGTGTTCACCTGCCTGAACTCACTGCGCGATGTCGAACCCTCGGTGAGTCTGGTGTTGGAGGACGACAGGGATGACGAGCGACACCCAGCCCAAGCGGGTTGAGCCAGGCGCAGCCCGTTGTAGAGCCAACGTCGGCGAGGTGCGCATGTCGCAGGCGCTGACGACCTACGGCGTCGGCAGCATCGTGGACTTGCCGCACCTGTCCGTGCTGGTGATGGGGCTGGATAGCTGGCCTGACCCAGGCGATCCACGCCTGCTGATCAACGAGCCACGCTTGCTCAAGGCGGTTCAGGCTGAATTGCCGACGGTGACCCAGTTGCGCTGCATCCCAATCAACGAGCCGGACCCGCTTGGCTTGAGCAACCCGCTGGGCACAAGCCAGCCCATCGGCTTACCCGTGCGCGTCTTCCCGCGCTGGCTGGTTTGCCCAGCGTGCCGCACCTTAGCTCGCTGCGACTCTGGCTTGTTCAAGCTGGAGACGGATCGGCACGGCCGACCGGAGCGCACCCGCTTCGTGCATGCCAACTGCCAGAAGTCGCCCAGACCGCCTGCGGCTGTCGCTGCGCGCTTCATGGTTGCCTGCGAGAACGGGCATCTCGATGACTTCCCGTGGGTCGAGTTTGCGCATCGCGGGTCGCCGTGTTCAAGTCCTGCGCTCCAGTTGATCGAACTAGGTCCGAGCGGCGAGGCGCGCGACTTGGCGGTGAAGTGCACCACGTGCGGCGCAGAACGGCGCATGGCGGACGCCTTCAACCGCGAGCAAATGCCCCCTTGCTCAAGCAGGCGGCCGCACCTGCGTGACTATGACCCGGAGGGCTGCGCGCACAAGCACGCGCGCACCATTCTGCTAGGCGCGTCGAACCTGTGGTTTCCCGTCATCTACAGCACGATCGCTATCCCCGACGCAGAGAGCAAGCTCGACTTGCTGGTGCAGCAGGCTTGGGGGGCGCTGCGCGAGGTGCGCGCGCTGAGCGAGCTTGAGTTCTTGCAGCGGCGCGGCGAG
Source organism: Thermoflexales bacterium (assembly GCA_025054635.1). Lineage (GTDB taxonomy): Bacteria > Chloroflexota > Anaerolineae > J036 > Brachytrichaceae > DRWP01. The sequence goes on along the minus strand of JANWZM010000020.1, from coordinate 8,813 downwards.
CTGCGCGCTTTTGCTGAGTTTGAGTTGCCCGCCGTGCTGGAAGCGATTCGCAGAAGGGCATTGCGCGAGGACGACGCGCAACACGCGCCCGCTGCCAGTGATGGCGACGCTGACGAGCCTAGTGCGAGGCAGCACGACAGCTTGAAGGCGCCAGAGTGGCGCATCTTCACCCAGCCTTCTAGTGCGCCGCACACCGATGATTTTCGGCTGCGTCCCGTCCCTGTCCCTGCGCGTTATCGCCCTGTCTTGTCTCAAGTTGTGCTGGTAGAGCGGCTGCGCGAGGTGCGCGCCTTTGTTGGCTTCACGCGGATTGACGCGCCGGGCGAGATCGCTGACCTGGATTGCGAGATCGTTGGCAGCCAACTGGCGCCGCTATCGCAGCAGCCGCCGCGCTGGGTGCCGGCGGCCGAGATGCGCGGGGAGGGCATCTTCCTGCAGTTCAACGAAGCAGCAATCCAGGATTGGCTCTCTCAAGCAGCGTGCAAGGCTTGGGCACAGAAGTTTCTGGAGGGGCACCGCCGCTGGCGCAACGCGCGCGGGTTGAAAGACCCAGACCGCGGCTTTCTCGGTCTGCGCTACGTGCTGCTGCACACGCTCTCCCATGCGCTGATGCGGCAGTTCGCGCTTGAGTGCGGCTATGCCCAGGCAAGCATGCGTGAGCGGATTTACTCGCGCGAGCCTGGCGACAGTGACGACCCAATGGCAGGTATTCTCATCTACACCTCAGCGCCCGACAGCGAGGGCACGCTGGGCGGGCTAGTGCGGCTTGGCGAGACGAACGAGCTCGAGTATCACTTGACCGCAGCGCTGGAGAGCGCCAAGCTGTGCAGCTCCGACCCGACCTGCGCTGAGCACGAGCCAGACCAGAGCGAGATGTCGCTGCATGGTGCAGCCTGCCATGCCTGCTTGTTTGCGCCTGAGCCCTCTTGCGAGTGCGGCAACCGATTCTTGGATCGCTCAGTGCTGGTTGAGACGCTGGTGGGTCAGCCGCGGGCGTTTTTCAGAGTCTGAGGCGCGCAGACGCTAGGCACAGAGCTAGTCTCCGCGACGACAAGGCAGTTGGTTGGGCGCTGGGCGATGGGCTGGATCGTCTGACGAGACATGTGCTGAGGCGTCATTAGCAAATACAATAATGGGGACGGTTGCGCCATAGCGACGCGCCTGTGGGAGGCATGCTCACCGATGAGGAACGTGGACGGCACATCGGCGATTCTGCTGACCGTTGACGTTGTCATCCTGACGCTGCGCGACAGCAGCCTTCATGTCCTACTCGTTCAGCGCAGAGCCCCACCCTTCGCTGGACAGTGGGCAATTCCTGGGGGGCTGGTTCAGTCGAATGAATCGCTTGAAGAGGGGGCTCGACGCACCCTATACGAAAGAACCGGCATCCAGAACGTACCCCTGGAGCAGCTTCACACTTTTGACGACCTTGATCGCGATCCCCGCGGGCGCGTGGTAACTGTAGCATATTGCGCCGTTGTTCCTGCCCCCCTAGCCGCACACGCTGGGCGAAATGCCGCCGACGTGTGCTGGCAGCCTGTGCGTATGCTGCCGGAGATGGCGTTTGACCACGCAAAGATCGTGCAGTTCGCTGTGCAGCGGCTGCGCCAAAAGCTGGCGCACAGCGCAATTGGGTTTCAGCTTCTGCCCGAGCGGTTCACCCTCAGCCAGCTTCAGCGCGCTTACGAAGCAGTTCTGGGCGAAAGCCTGGACAAGCGCAACTTTCGCCGACGCATACTGCAGGCTGGTGTCATTGAGCCGACCGGTGAGGTGCTTTTTGGCGATGGGCGTCCTGCGCGGCTCTACCGCTGTATCCCCAGCGCGGTCGCTGAGGTGAAGCCGCGGCGGGTGTTCCCCTGAACCGACACCGAGCCAATTATCCCATCGGCTCGAGCGGCGCGCTCGGGCGCGTCACGTCGCGCGTGAACGAGCCAACGACTGTTGGCGCTGCCCAGCGCACGGCATTGGCGATCACACGTTGAACCAACGGATGGTGATAAGTGGGGTAAGTCTCGTGTCCAGGGCGGAAGTAGAACACTTTGCCCAGACCGCGCTGCCAGCAGCACCCGCTGCGGAAGACCTCTCCACCCGTGAACCAACTGATGAGCACTAGTTCATCTGGCTGCGGCACGCTGAAGAACTCGCCATACATCTCTTCCTGATCGATCTCGAAGTAATCAGGCAGCCCCTGAGCGATGGGATGTCCTGGGCTGACCACCCAGACACGCTCTTTATCGCTCGCCTCGCGCCAACGCAGCGCGCAGTCTGTGCCCATCAGGCGCTTGAACGGCTTCGAGAAGTGCCCGCTGTGAAGCACGACTAACCCCATCCCTTGCCAGACGCGCTGCACCACGCGGTCAACGACCTCGTCGCGCACCTCGTGGTGTGCCAGGTGCCCCCACCAGATCAGCACATCCGTTGTGCTCAGCACTGCCTCCGTGAGACCGTGCTCAGGCTCGTCAAGCGTTGCTGTGCGCACGTTGAAGTCGGCGGAGGCGCGCAATCCCGCCGCGATTGCCTCGTGGATACCTTGGGGGTATAGCGCAGCGACTGCTTTGTGCGTCTGCTCGTGGCGATACTCGTTCCAGACTGTGACGCGGATGCTCATAGCGCAAGAATTGTAGGTGGGCGCCAGGTTTGTGCCTTGCCCGTACGCGCTCGAACTAGACTACCCTCTACAGCATCTCGAAGAGCAGCAGACGCTCTCCGGCGCAGCGACGCGCCTGCATGCGCGCACAAAATGCGCCCCTCGCCCTCTGTGCAGCGCTTGGTAAAATAGATGCAGACGCGGAGAGGTAGCATAGCCCGGTCTAATGCGCGCGCCTGGAGAGCGCGTGGGCCGAAAGGCCTCGCAGGTTCAAATCCTGTCCTCTCCGCCAGCAGCGCGGCGATGTTCTCCTCAGCCGCGCTCAATTTTTAGCCCCAGCGCTTCAACACTAGCTCGGAGCAGCGAAGGTGAGTCGCCGATGATTCCCGCAACGCCTGCGCGCCCAACGCGAAGCGCGTCCTCGAGTGTGTTGACCGTCCATGTGTTTACGCGCTTGCCGATCGCGCGCAGACGCTGAACATGCTCAGGAACGACTAGACGATGGTCAGGGTGTTGGAACTCGTGAGCGCCGGCAAGGGCTATCACAAGCGCCCGGAGCAGCTTGGGCATTCCGCTGAAATAGAGGATCGCTCGCGGCACCTCGGGCGCTAGCCGCGCCAGCCTGCGCACGATGAGGGGATTGAACGAGGAGAACAGCACGCGCTCCGTGCAGGCGTGCTGACGCACTAAATCAACGACCTTCGCCTCAAGCTGGTCACGCGGCGCGGCATTCGGCTTCAGCTCAATGTTCAGCAGGAAAGGCGTCCCGGGGCGCTCTGTCGCGGTGAGCACCTCAGATAGCGTCGGGATGCGCTCGCCTGCGCCTGCGTCGAGCTGCTTGAGCGCCCGCAAGCTGAGGGCTGACACGCGCCCGCGACCGTTCGTTGTGCGGTCTACCGTATCGTCGTGAATAACGACGACCTCACCGCTGGCGCAGCACATCACGTCCAATTCAGCGCCGTCCGCGCCCTGCTCCATTGCTAGTCTGAAGGCAGCTAGGGTGTTTTCTGGCGCATGAGCGCTGGCGCCGCGATGAGCAATCACCAGCGGCAACGGGCGATCAGAAAGCCAGGCGTTCATGGGTTGACTCCAAGCTCAAGTTTCCAGCACGGACACATGCGCTGCTCGCCGCCTGCGCTGAACGCTGCAGCGTGAAGCAGGCAATCCAACCTCACACGATGATCTGGCTGGTGCGGATGCGGCTTGCTCCACCTCCGCCTTCAATGCTGCGCCCGCCGCCAAAGCCACGGAAGTAAGGCTCGCCGAGCAGCGCTGCGCGGTGAGCAGCGAACAGCATCCCCGGGATGGCTGCGACGAGGGGGGAGAAAACCTCGGGGCAGGGCGTATAGGGAAGCTCGACCTCTTCAGAAGGCGCTACCTCAACAACGCGCCGCCCGACTGCCTGCATCGCTGCGCGCACCTCTTCCGCTCGGCTAGCGTCGCGTTCGCGGGCGGTGATCAGAAACGTCGGGGTGTCCACTGCCTTGGCGAAATACTGGACGTGCGCCCACTCTTCGACATCTTGTCCGAGCGCAGGATCGCCACTTGCTTCGACGACCTTCGCTGCGCAAAAGTGCGCCGTGCCGAAGTTCGGACCGCTGCCGCAAAAGACGAATTCAGTGGCATGGCGCGTCTGTTCAGCGAGCACTTTGGCGCGCTCGTCGGTCTGGCGAATCGTTGTCTGCGCCGCATGAGCAGTCGCCTCCAGCGCGGTGTGCCAGCGACGAACATCGCGCCCGCTTGCCTCAGCGAGGGCTAGGGCTATGGCATACAACATGACCAGCGAGGCTGCATACGAGCGCGCGCCAGGTGACTGGACGCCATCGGGATTCGGCAGGTCGCTCACCGTCGTCACGGCAACCTCGTCGGCGACCTGAGCAATAGGGGTCTCAGTTGAGCCAGTGATAGCCAGCGTGCGCAGACCACGCTTGCGCGCTCGTGCTAACCCCTCGATAGTGCGGCTGACTTTACCAGAGACTGAGATGCCAACGACCAAGCTGCCTTCAGCGGGCACGAACTCAGCCGCGTAGCGAGAGAACGACATTGCGTTGTGCACCTCGGTAGGCACGCCCGCAATCATCTCGAAGGCAAGTTCGGCAGCTAGTGCAGCAAAGTAGCTGTCGCCGCAGCCGATGACGAACAGTCGAGCTGGCGTCCCTAACCGCTCAACAACCCGCGCAGCCTCCGCGGCTGATGCGCCGAGGCGCTCGCCGATTAACTCGGGCAGGCTGTGGATCTGCAGGCGGAAAGCGTCCATGTCACTTGCAACAAAAAGCGAGTCGCCCTGTGGCGACCCGCCGAACGGCACGACGCGAATTGTCGCGTTACTGCTTTCGGGCAGCTAACGCCTTGTTCAGCAGTTTCATCAGGCGCGACTTGCGCCGCGCTGCGTTGTTCTTGTGGATGACGCCCTTGCCTGCCGCTCGGTCAAGGTAACTGATTGCCTTCTTGAGCTCTTCCTGGGCGGTTGCCCAATCCTTGGCTAGGATTGCCGCGCGCGTCTTCTTGATCGCCGTGCGCGCCCGTGAGCGATGCAGGCGGTTGTAAACCGCCTTGCGCGCACTATTCCGAATCCGTTGCTTTGCAGATGCAGTGTTCGCCACGTGTCTTGTCTCCTAGAGCTAAGCTGTGTCCAACTCTGCGAGCAACTTACATTCTACCTAATCAGGACGGATGAGGATGGATTTAGGGAGTAATCACATGAATACATGGCAGGGCTTGTCACTCTGCCCTCACCTCCATCCCCTCGTATCTTAGTAACAGCTCTCCCTTGGGGAGTGTACCCATGTCAGTCAATCCCTAAGCCAGCAGGACTGCGCAGTTGTCAGCAGGATGCAAAAATGCGCGCGGCGACATGTGGATAAATCCGCCCGCATCTGCTAGACAGACAGCAAAAGGGTAGTCAAGCCGCTGACGCAGCTAGGCGAGAAGTGCTGGTGGTGTCAGAATAGGCAGCGTTGGGCGAGGGCTGGTAGAAGCGACAGAGGGCACTCGTGCAGCGCAGCAGCAAGCACCGACGCTGCTGGTGGTGTCGGCGGTGCAGGAGCTATGAGCATAGATAAACCAATCCACCGATAGGTCGCTGTCCTCGCAGACCGTCAAGGCTTCGGACAAGCCTGCCTACTTCCAAACTGACTTGGCTTCCCAGAACGTGAGGAACTTGCGATAGCATCTCTTTCGCGATCACGCGCCAGAGTATCTATTGACACGCGATGCTGTCTTAGCACGCAGTCTAGTCGGCACTGCCGGAACAGGCGTTCAGCCGCTTCCCCAGCACGCATACTCATTCTGGGCGCACACATCCTCAGCAGCTATGTCGTTTGGCGATACGCGGAGCAGAGTTGAGATTAGTGCAAGCTGAGAACTCAACGCGTTGACACCTGCCCAGACCATGATTCCATGGGAAGGAAAGCAAGGCTGACACTCCGCGCATGCCTGACCTGAAAGTCCATGCCCCGTTCCAGCCGACCGGTGACCAGCCGCAAGCCATCGAAGCAATCGTCGCCAGTCTGAACGCGGGCAACCGTTACACCACGCTGCTCGGTGCGACGGGCACAGGCAAGACGTTCACCATCGCAAAGGTCATTGAGGCGACGCAGCGCCCGACGCTGATCATCGCCCACAACAAGACGCTGGCAGCGCAACTCTACGCCGAGTTCAAGGAGTTCTTCCCCGAGAACGCGGTCGAATACTTCGTCAGCTACTACGACTACTACCAGCCCGAAGCCTACGTCCCGCGCTACGACCTCTACATCGAGAAGGACGCCTCGATCAACGACGAGATTGACCGCCTACGCCTGGCGGCTACCAGCGCGCTGATGAGCCGCCGCGATGTGATCATCGTCGCCTCGGTGTCGTGTATCTACGGCATCGGCAACCCAGAGGACTACGGGCGTTTCGTGGTCAAGCTGCGCCGCGGCGAGGTTCGCCGCCGCGACGTGGTGCTGCGCATGTTGGTCGCCATCCAATACGAACGCAACGATTACACCTTGACGCGCGGCAAGTTCCGCGTGCGCGGTGACACGCTCGAAGTGCAGCCTGCCTACTCAGGCACGGCTTATCGCATCGAGTTCTTCGGCGACGAGGTCGAGCGCCTGACCGAGGTTGACCCGCTCACCGGCGAAATCCTGCGCGACTTGGACGAAGTCGAGATCTACCCTGCGAAGCACTACGTCACGCCGCAAGAAAAGCTCCAGCACGCTATCAACGAGATTGAGAAGGAGCTGGAAGCGCAAATCGAGTACTTCAAGTCGCAGGGCAAGCTGCTAGAGGCACAGCGCATCGAGCAGCGCACGCGCTACGACCTCGAGATGCTGCGCGAGGTCGGCTTCACCAGTGGGATCGAGAACTACTCGCGCCACTTGGACGGACGCCCGCCAGGCACACCGCCCTTCACCTTGCTGGACTACTTCCCCGACGATTTCTTGTTGGTGATTGACGAGAGCCACATGACCATCCCCCAACTGCGGGGGATGTATAACGGCGACCGCCAGCGCAAGCAGATCCTGGTCGACTACGGCTTCCGCCTGCCTAGCGCGATGGATAACCGCCCGCTGACCTTCGAGGAGTTTGAGCAGCGTTACCGACAAGTCGTCTTCGTCAGCGCAACGCCTGGCCCGTTCGAGCTGCAGCACAGCGCGGTCGTCGTTGACCAGGTCATCCGCCCGACAGGGATCGTGGATCCCGAGATCGAGGTGCGCCCTGTGCGCGGACAGGTGGACGACCTGATCAGCGAGATCCGCCAGCGCGTCGCGCGCGGCGAACGCGCCTTGGTCACTACCCTAACTAAGCGCATGGCGGAAGACCTCACCGCCTACCTACAGGACATTGGCATCAAAGTGCAATACCTGCACAGCGAAGTGCAGACCGTCGAGCGGGTTGAGATTTTGCGCGACCTGCGCTTGGGCGAATATGACGTGGTCGTCGGGATCAACCTGTTGCGCGAAGGGCTTGACTTGCCCGAGGTGTCGCTGGTGGCGATCCTCGACGCGGACAAGGAGGGCTTTCTGCGCAGCACCACCTCGCTGATCCAGACCATCGGGCGCGCGGCGCGGCACGTCAACGGCAAAGTGATCATGTATGCCGACCGCATCACCGAGTCCATGCGCGCGGCAATCGAGGAGACTGAGCGCCGCCGCGCCAAGCAGATCGCCTACAACCGCGCGCGCGGCATCCAGCCCCAAGCGATCTACAAAGCAGTGCGCGACCTCACCGACCGCGTCAAGGTGTTGGAGAGCAAGCCGAAATATGGCAAGCGCGGGCAGGAGCAACCCGAGGCGGCGCCTTCGCTCGTCGCCAACATCGCTTGCCTGCCGAAGGACGAAGCGCGCCGCATGATCGCCGACCTCGAGGCGCAGATGCGCCAAGCTGCCAAAGAATTGGCGTTCGAGAAGGCAGCCGCCCTGCGCGACCAAATCCTCGAGCTGCGCATGGTGCTGAACGACATTGACGAGTCCACCCCCGAATGGGAGAAGATCCGCCGCCTGCGCGATGGCGAGCGCGAGCCTGCCGAGGCAGCGCAGCCCCAACCTGTAGCTTACGCGATCAAGAAGCCCAAGACCGGTCGGCGACGGCGATAGCTTAGCCTGCGGAAGTCAAGTAGGGCTTGAGCACGGCTGCAATGTCCAAGCGCGCCAGCGCAGCTACATCCAGGCACAGCCCCGAGAAGACTTGGCTGCACCACATCCCAGCAGGGTTGGGGGTGAGTGGAACGTACCTCTCTTGGTGCAGCGACCACCAGTTCATTCGCTGCGCCTCGGCTTCCCAGACGAGGTACTCCTGCACGCCAGCCCGCTCGTAGAGCTTGAGCTTTGCCCCAAGGTCGTGCGCGAAGCTGGTGACGGCGACCTCGATGACCAGCTCGGGCGCGCCGACGAGAAACCCATCCGCATCGATCTTTGCCTTTCCGCCCTGACTCGGCTCGCGCATCAGCACGACATCGGGTTGCAGTTCACTGCGCTCATCAATGCGGTAGGACATCGCATTACGAACGAGCACCCCTGGGGTTCGTGCGGCATACGCACCAGCCCAGGCGACCAGGACAGCCTGAGCAGCAGCATGCAGATTCTTCGTCGGCGAAGCCATATAGACGACCCCTTCGATGAGCTCAGCGCGCACGTCGGGCATCACCTCGTAGCGGCGCTCGAATTCCTCCCGGGTGAGCCTCTCGCCTTCACGAAGAGGGGCAAGCGTGGCGGTCTGCATGGCGCGCAGTTTACCTTGTGGC
>JANWZM010000018.1 GCA_025054635.1 Thermoflexales bacterium | reverse complement strand
GTCTGCACCGCCGGGTGCGCCGCAGGTTGTGCCTCTGTTGGCACGCGCGTCTCTGAGATCGCCGGTTCGGCGGGTGCAGGTTCGGGCGTTGCGGAAGGCTGCACGACGACGACAGGGAGCTCCGCGCGCGTTGGCGTGGGCGAGGGTTCAGGCGTGGGTGTAGGAAGCTCTTCGGCAGTCGGTTCTGGCGAGGGCGGTGAGGTCGGCACAGGCACGACCGACGGCGCCTCGCCCCCTGCAGGCAGCGTCCCCTGGCGCGGCATGAGCACAGTGACAAGCAGCAGTGCGACAGCGATCACCACAAGCACAACCGCAATGGCAGGGGCTGGACTGCGCGGCTGCGATTGCCTATTGGACCTCGACCGGTCTTGGGACTGACCCAACGTAGGCGGGTCGGGCAGCGGGAGATCAATTGCAGCGTAGGCGACTGGGCGCAACTCGCGCAGCTTAATTTGCAGCAGGCGCAGCTTGCCCTGGGCGCGCGCTGCTTCGATGATCTCGCGCGTTTTGCCGAAACGCCCTGTCCCTGGCAGGGCATCGTAGTGCAGCCCAATCTGCTTGCACAGCTCAGCAAGCTCTGCCTCGGTGAACTCGCTGAGCAGAATGGCGCGTAGCTTGGGAAGCGTTGGGTCAGACATAGGCGCAGCCATGTTTCACGTGAAACCTATTCGGGGGTTAGACTCGGCTTGAAGCAAACCATAGGCTAGACTACAAGGGCATTGTTTCACGTGAAACGCTTGGGGATAAACGCGCCCAGCAGGATTCGAACCCACAACCCCTTGATCCGAAGTCAAGTGCTCTATCCAGTTGAGCTATGGGCGCATAGCGCTTTTAATTTACCACAACTGACAGCCTGAGGCACTCGTTTTCGCCTTAGAGTATCATCGAGGGCACGTTGCCGGGACCTGCGCGGCGAAAGCTGTCGAACCCCGCCAGGACCGGAAGGTAGCAACGGTAAGACATCCCTTTCGGGTGCCGCAGCACCCCCGGCAACGCACTGAATGCTGCGCGCATGGAAGACTATTCGAGTTCGCGCCAGGCACTTCGGCAAGCCCATCGCCTTAGCCGCCGCTTGCTAGCGGTTCCGTTCATTCTTGCCTTGTCGGGCTTGTTGACCGCGGGCTATCTCAGCACCTTCACCCCTGCTAGAGTCGTTGACGGCAGCCGCGTGATTCAGGTGCGCACTCATCAGTCCACAGTTGAGGGCGCACTGCGCGAGGTCGGGCTGCAACTCCAACCCGAAGACGTGGTCATCCCGAGCCTGCAAGCCCCTGTCCCGCGCAATGGCATTATCGAAGTGCGCCGCGCGCGCCTGGTCAAGGTGTCGGTTGACGGCAACGAACCACGCCTAGTCCGAACGCAGCGACAAAAGGCCTACGAGCTGCTGGCAGACCTGGGCTACACCCTCACCGTCAATGACGCCCTCAAGGTCAACGGGCGCTACGACGAGAACCTGCCGCTGTTGGCGCGCGGAAATGGACAGATCGACGCCGAGGTCGAGCTGCGCCGTGGCGTCCCTGTCACCATTCGCGAGGTCGGCGGCGCAACAATCCCGCTCAAGACAACTGCCCGCACCGTCGGCGAAGCCCTGCTGCAAGCCGGTTACGTGATCTACTTGGCTGACGCTGTCCAGCCTGCGCCCGGCAGCGTGATCCGCCCGGGGATGGAGATCGTCGTCGAGCGCGCCAAGCCCGTCACGATTTGGGTTGACGGTCGCCCAATCCGCACCCGCACCCTGCGCGGCACGGTCGGCGAGGTGCTCGCCGACATGAACGTCGTGCTCCTCGGCGAGGACTACACGCGACCTGAGCTGTCCGCGCCGGCGCTGCCAAACACCGAAATCCGCGTCGTGCGCGTGCAGCGTGAGCTTCAAATCAGGCAAGACCCAATCCCCTTCGAGAAGCTCTGGCAGCCAGACCCGGAGCTTGAACTTGACACCCAAGTGCTCAGCCAGGAAGGCGCCCCCGGGGTGCGCGAGCAACGCCGGCTGGTGACCTACGAGGACGGCGTCGAAGTGAAACGCGAGCTGCTTGCCGACTTTGTCGCCCGCCAGCCCCAGCCGCGCATCAACAAGTACGGCACCAAGATCGTCCTGCGCACGTTGGACACCCCGAGCGGACCAATCCAGTACTGGCGCAGAATCCGCATGCTGGCGACATCCTACTCAGCAAGCACCGCCGGCGTCCCCCGCAGCTCACCCTGGTACGGGCGGACGCGCTGTGGCATCCCGATGCGCTTCGGAATTGTCGCGGTTGACCCAGGCATCATCCCGCTGAACACTAACGTTTACGTCCCAGGCTACGGTCAAGGTCTAGCCTGCGACACAGGGGGCGCTATTCGTGGAAAGCGGATCGACCTAGGCTACGACGACACCAACTTGCGTATGTGGTACTCCTGGGTTGATGTGTATCTCCTGCCGCCTGTCCCGGCGAACATTCGCTACCGGATTGACTGAGATCTCGCGGCAGCCTCTGCGCCCGCGCAAGAGCCTCGGGCAGCACTTCCTGGTCAACCCTGCCTTGGCGCGCCGCATCGTCGAGGCAGCGCAGATCAGCCCGAACGACCTGGTCATCGAGATCGGGTCAGGCACGGGCGCGCTCACCCGCCCGCTGCTGGAAAGGGCAGCCCACGTCGTGGCAATTGAGATCGACCCGAATATGATTGCGCGGCTGCGCCAGTCGTTCGGCGCAGCCGTAAACCTGACGCTGATCCAACAGGATTTCCTCACGACAGACCTGGCGCAAGTCGCAAGCGCGCTGCACGCACAAGGCATCGCCTTTGCGGCAGTTCGCGCCGTAGCCAACCTGCCTTACTACATCACCTCTGCGGCAATTCGCTCCCTGTTGGAAAGCCCGCTCCCCTTCGTCACAATTGTGCTCACTGTGCAGCTCGAGGTCGCGGAGCGCATCACGGCACAGCCCCCAGACATGAGCTTGCTGGGGGTCAGCGTCCAGTTTTACGGCACGCCCGAGCTACTCTTCCGCATCCCTGCCAGCCAGTTCCACCCTCGCCCAGCGGTGGATTCCGCCGTCGTCCGAATTCGTCCGCACCCGAGCCAGCCACAGGTTGACCGCGAGGTGTTCTTCCGCTGGGTGCGCGCTGGATTCAGCCAGCCGCGCAAGCAACTGCGCAACACGCTTGCGGCTGGGCTTCAGATGCCCAAGGCGGACGTTGAGGCAGCGCTCATGCGCGTCGGGATTGACCCCAGTCGGCGCGCCGAATCACTCTCACTCGCTGAGTGGATTCGCCTAGCGCGCAGCGTCACCAACTCGGTGTAAAGCGGTCGCTCAAAAAATCTGCAAAAAGTGCCCCAAGCGCTTCTGTTGCCGCAGTGAGCACAGAGAAGGTGACTTGTCCGTAGTCAAGCTCGGGGCGCAAGGGAAACAGTCCCGAGGGCAGATTGGTGTAAGCCAGGACGCCTGCCTCAGCAAGCACAACCCATAACGCAGCCACATCCCACAGGTGCACAACGAGGTCAAAGCTGCCGATGCACGCGCCGCGGGCAACAAGCGCCAGGTTGTACGCTGTCGTCCCCGGGACGCGCAGCTTAGCCGGGATGCGCACTGGGCCTGCCTGCAGCGTGCGCGTGCAACAAGCGAACAAGTCGTTCGGCTGAATCCCCGGGGCAGGTCTGGGCTGAGCCTGGACGCGCTTGCCGTTGAGCCACGCGCCGCCGCCGCGCACTGCGTAGTATTGCTCCTGGAACATCGGGAACTCCGCTACGCCGAGCACAGGCACGCCTTGATGCAGCAACCCAATCGAGATGCCCCAGATCGGCACGCCGCAGGCGAAGTTCGTCGTGCCGTCAATCGGGTCGATCACCCAGCACCACTCCTCGCCGTGCCACTGATGGCTGTGCTCCTCGGAGAGGATCGCATGGCTGGGATAGCGCGCCGCGATCGCTGAGCGAATGCGCTGATCTGCAATCAGGTCCCAGCGGGTGACCAGTGAGCCATCCGCCTTGAGCGAGCTATCCAGTTGACCAAACCCCTCCTCCAGCTCCAGACCGACATCCTCAGCAACAGTGCGCGCAAACATCAACATCTCGCTTAGCTCACTGTTTGGCACGTCGTAGCCTAGGGCGTGCAACGCGACGCGCGCAGCCTGGCGCTGCTCCTCGATGCGCTGCACGTCTCGGACGATGTTCACCAGCAAGGTCTGAACTGCACTGCGCTCCTCCAAACTGAGCTGCTGCCAGGCGGCGCGGATGCGCGATGGGTTCTCGCTGAAGATAGCTTCCCAGAGGGCTTCAAGGTCCATGTGCGTTTGCTGGGGCATTCTACTGTTACAGAACCCTACACTTGATTGGAGAGAGGCGACCATCGGACATGTCGCCCTGACCCCGTCCTCGCGCGCTCTCTAGGGAGTGACTACGTTACATGGCAGCGCATGTCACCCTGCCCTCAACCTCGCGCCCCTCTCCCTGAGGGCTATCCATTACCCACAACGCTGCAGAGAAGGGCATCCAACCCGTCCAGCGTCTATGTTTGAAGCGTGAGCGACAAACAGCCCGCAAAGCGTAGGGGAGTGGCAGGGTAGGGGCGCGTCGTGCGCGCGTTCTGGCACGACGGGGCGCACGCAATGCGCCCCTACGTGCTCGTCGTCCCGGGATGCCGTAGGGGCGCGTCGTGCGCGCCCGATGCTCACCCCTTGCTCTTCTCCCAAAGGGCGGCCTGTGATTTGGTTAATGAAAAGCCCTGGGGGAGAGGGGATGTGGGTGAGGGCAACGGCGACACACCACGCACCATGCATTCGAGCTTAGACACGCCCGCCCTCTTGAGCGAGAAGGATGCAGGTGAGCTCAGCCTAGCTTTCTTGCGCCTCGCTTGTGCCCTCATCGGCGCGTCGCCTGCGCGTAGACAGACAACGTCTCCTGGGCAATGCGATCCCAGCGAAAAAGCGCGCTGAGCGCCACTGCGCCCTGCTGCAAGGTGTGACGCAGCGCCTCATCGCTGACGACGCGCTGAACGGCATCCGCCAGCGCAATCGGGTCATCGGGCGGGACAAGCAGCGCGTTCTGGGCGTGCTTGAGTTCAGCGATGGGCACACGGGGCAGGGTGGTGACGATGGCGCAGCCGTGCACTAGTGCCGCCATCAACGTCCCTCGGCGGAAGGAGGCGCCGTCGCGGTAGGGCAAAGCAACGCACGTGCAGGCGCGAAATGCCTCACTCACCCCGCTCGGCTCGAGAAATCCTGTGCGATACACCACGTCCGCAACACCCAGCGAGTGGGCGAGCTGGTCAATCCGCGCTGCATAAGCTGCATTGGTGGGGTCGCTGTCGCCCGTGACGCCGCCGATGTGCAGCAAGCCAATATCTAGCCCCCGGCGGCGCAGCTCCGCTAGCGCGCGGATCAGCGTCTCGCCGCCTTTGCTCTCGTTGAGAAAGCCAAAGTAGCCCATCAGCGTCTGGCTCGGCGGAATGCCTCGCGCCTGCAGCCATGCCTCGCGGTCAAACGACGCCATCGCTGCGGGCGCGATGTTGCTGCCAATCGGCACAAGATGCAGCGCCGAGACACCTTCGTTGCGCAAGGTGTCGTAGTCCTCGACGTTGGTGACGATGCACGCCGAGGCGCTGCGCGCCATATGCACGATGGACTTCCACCGCAGCGGCCCTGCCTTCGGGAACAGATAGGGCACTTTTAGGTCGTGAAACGTCACGACGGTCGGGATGCGGCGAGCAAGCATCCCCGGCAACAGGTTGATCGCAGGGTGCATGTTGTAGGCAGCCGCCTGATACTGCAAATTGATCACCTCTGGGCGATACAGGCGGTCGAAGCCCTCAACGCGGCGACGGGTCTGCCAATCCCAGCGCGATACCAGGCGATGGACATAAATACCCGCTTCGCGCTCCAGCGTTGACCTGCCGTTGACGAACAGCGTCAGCACATGCACTTCGTGGTTAAGCTCGTTCAGTGCCTGAGCCAGGCAACGGGTGTAGTCGCCAACCCCGCCTTGCAAAGGTGGATATTCACCGCTGATCAACGCGATGCGCATAGGATGATTATTGCGCCGACAACCAGCGGATGGCATACGGGGCGAGCTTGAGCGAAGGACCGTGCACGCTGAGGCGTGCCCCACTGACGAGATCGCGCACGGCGTTGTTCGTCCCAAGCAGCGCGCGCCAGGGCAGTTGAACCAACTGATCTTCAGCCGCTCAGCGATTGACCGTGGCGGACAAACGTCAGGCGCATTTGGGCAGGGGTTAGCTGCCGAGCTGGACAAACCGCTCGACGTTGAGCACAAACACAACCGCCCCGCCGACTTCGACCTCGATCGGGTGCGAGACAAACATGCCTGGCGCCTCAGCAGCAACATTGACCCACGTCCTTCGGCGTTGCGCCGTGCGCTTCAGGATGGAGAGAACCTGCTCTACCTGGCTCTCCTCGACACCGATGAGCAGGGTGGCGTTCTCGCGGCGCAGCCATCCCCCCTGAGTGGCGATTCGCGTCACCCGATAGCCTGCAGCGTTGAGCGCCTGGGTGACCGCCTGCAGGTCGTCTGCCTGAATCACGGCAAGCAGCAGCTTCATGTGAATCCATCCCCTGTTAGCGCGCGCAGGATCTCGCTCGTCGGCGCCATGGTCAGCCCATCCCCGCTGTCCTTGGGCAACACAACGCGAACGCCCCAGCGCGTCAGCGTGTTGATGGACTCTCGCACGATGGGATGGGCGAACAG
>JANWZM010000233.1 GCA_025054635.1 Thermoflexales bacterium | reverse complement strand
GTTGCCTTCAGCATTTGCGATCTAGTCACTCAGCGCCAGGCGAGGCTTGGTGGGGCTCTTCTGTAGAGCAGGGGACAGCCTAGCCGCACTCATGGAATCCGCTCAAAAAGACCGACAAATCCATGAGAGTCCCCTAAATGGCGATAGCGCGCTTTGAAGCGCGGGTCATTGAGCAAGAGACGGTTAGACGTGTTCGAGCTGTAGTTTCCCTGCTCATCTACACCGAGGACATGTGCCTGTACGAAGTGAGGAGAGCGGGCGAGGACGTAGTCCACGTCCCATTTGCCAAACCCATCGCCGCGACCGAACAAGCCACTGGGAAATTGGGGTTTGAGGTGGGCAATGTGAGCATCAGTGAGACCGAACATGTCCAGGACACGTATGTCGAGGGGCAGCGCGTAGCTGATCCCGCCCGCATCTGTGACGGCAATCACGTCGCCAGACTTGAGGCGCTCCCGAATGTAACTCATGCCAGTCTCTGCGTTGGGAGAGGGTTGAGGGAGGCGTTGCAGCGCGCGCGTCTCCACTGCACCAAGGAGCAGGAAGGCAACCTGCGTGCCGGTCAAGCTGCCAAGCAGCACACGCTGCCAGCGTATGTCAGCCTGCTGCGCTATCCAGACAAGCCCGCGGTAGGTGAGCACAACAACGGCCGGAAGAACATGCACTAGGAAGCGCTGGGCAGGCATCCAGTCGCCGCCCCCAATCAGAATGAACGCAGCATAGCCCAGCACCGACAGCAACAGATACACGAACCGCGGGCTGGGCTGCACGAGCGCAATCACGAATCCAGCGACAAGCAAGGGCAGAATACCACCGAAAGCAAGGGCACTGGTGTAGAGGTAGTAGGCGCCCTCGATCAAAGCCCGGGGATGCAACCCCATAGATTTGGCATACACGGTGTTAGGAAGGGGGTAGCCGTAGTAGCTCAGTCGCCAAACCAGATGCACCACCACAGGCGTCAGCCAAAGCGCTAGACGCAGCCAATCATGACGCTGGGCACGTTTGCCCTCACGCCACAAGCGCACCCCGCGCACTGCGCTTGCCAACAGCCCAAACATCACTCCCTCAGGGCGAGACAACGCGAGGAGTGCGAACAGCAGACCTGAGAGCCAACCGCGCCCTGTCTCCTCTTCGCACACAAACGCTAGGGCTGAGCCTGCAAACAGGCAAGCGAACAGCATCGCCTCCAATCCCCCAACTGCCCACACGCCGAAGGGAGCTGCAGCGGCGAGCAACAAGCTCGCGCCAACCCCGCGTCAGCCCCCGCCTACCAGAGCGGCTGTCAGCAGGAGTGTAACCACGCCGAGCAGAACGCCGAGCACTTTTGACGCAAGCACAAGGTCAACACCCAGGGCATATAGCGGCGCAAGCAGCACAATCCACAGAAAGTTTGAATACCCCTCGACGCGCTCTCCGATGTTGAACACCAGACCGTTGCCAGCCACCCATTGCTTTACGTAGCGAAAGGTAATGTATGCGTCGTCGATGGTGAACTCGTGAAATAGTGCGACCTGAATTCCAAAGAGCGCAAAACAGGCAAGCCATGCGAGAACTAACCCCGAGTCAGAGGGGATGCGTGAGCGAACTGGCACTGTGCGCTAACCTCCCTTTGGGTTCCGATCCTACCGTGTTGAGAGTGTGTGGTAGGCTTGCGCAAACGTTTGCTGCTTACGCCCTCCAAGCTCGCTCAGTAATAAACTCAGGTTCAACGTTCTCTACTTGGCTGATCTGCTCGAGTCGAAGGAGGTTCTTCAGCGCAGCAGCGATGTCTTCGTTCGCGTCGCGCACCCAAGCTGCGTTTGGCGCATAGGGCGGTATCTCTACAATCTCATAGCCTGCCTGCCGAATTGCCTCCGCGTGAGCGGCAGCCCGTTCACCTGGCTTGAAGACGACGAAGACGAGCCCGGTAGGAACAGCGAGCCAACCGCCATGCCGATACACTGCGCAAAGTTGCCCTGCTGCTGCCGCCGGAGGTTTCCCCTTGAAGATGCGTACACGCCCCTCGTCGAGGACAAGCGTAGGGGGCTTTGAGCCTGATGTCGCAGCGACTTGGTAGCGCTCAGCATATAGGCTGAGGTCGCGTTGGTAGACCAACTGGGCGTTCTTTCTGCTCGCGCGGACGTGAACGGGGAAATCAGAGAGGTGAGACATTCAACCAACCTACGGCGCCCATGAGAGAGACGCATCTGTGGTCATGACCTTGTGTTCCTCTTGCGGCATATCGCTTGCGCGTTTGACATAAACGAATGGAAGAAGCTCGCTACAGCTAATGCGCTGCCTGTGCCCGCCTCGCGCTAAGCGTGTAAAGGCGAACATCCTTGCCGCCCAGCTTGTACTTGTACTCCTCGTCCCCTTGCAGGAAATCGAACACTCGCCGACGCTCCGCAATTGCCTTCTCGATCAGGCGCGCAATGAGCACCTGTCCGGGGCTGAGATAAGCATAGCGCTCTGGTTCAAGCCCGGAGTTGTAAACTAGCACTGCGTCGCGGTAGAGGAAGTTCATGTATGCGGCTGCGCGCACACCTTCGACCTCCAGGAAAGCCAACTGGAGCTGCCTGCACTCGAACATCACGCGCGCGGCCGCATGAAAGAAGCGCCGCATCCGCGGGGTGAGGAACGCTGCTTTCTGCGGTGTTGAGGCAGCCATCAGGCGCAAAAAGTCCTCCACGTCCTCATGCAAGGTGTCAGCGCGCTCTGCGAAGACGATCCGTGTGTCCTCGCTGGCGCGACGCAGCTTGCGCTGCAGTTCGCGGCGCTCCTTGCCGTCCAGCATCCCAAGGTATGCGTCAAACGTGTCTGGCAGCTCGACCACGGGGCAGACATCCTCAAACGCGACGTGGGGACGCCATCCCTCGGCTGCCAACATTTCACAAAAGACCGACAACGTCAGCGAGCCTTCGACGATGTTGCACAGCCCAATGGTGTCCCACCGCGGGCAAGCCTCACTCTTGAGAAAGCTGACCACTGCCTCGAAGCAGCGCGCCTCGTAGCCGCGCACAAAGATGAAGTCCAAGTAGTCAGAAACTTCTTTGCAGCCAATCAGCGCGACTTCGACTGCACCAAGCGCGTTCTCGCTGAAGAACAGCGGCGCAATCCCGACGAGGTCGCTCCCCTCGCGCAGGGCAAGCACGCGCATCTCACCATCACCTAGTACTTGCCACCACACCTGTTGCCACTCGCGCGTTAGGAACAGCGTGTCGGCAGCCGAGGCAGCCAGCGTGCGGTTCCACTCGTCGCGCAGCTCCTCAAAGGCACGCGGGGTATCGAAGACCTGAACGTGCATCCGCTCAGCGTTTTGCTGCTATCAGTGCCTCTTCGTCCACCCGCCAGATGCGATCAGGCGCGACCAGACGGTCAATGTAGAGCACGCCGTCGAGGTGATCGACTTCGTGCAAGATAGCGCGCGCCAACATCCCCTCGGCGTCCAACGTGAAGCGCTTGCCCTCGCGGTCGGTTGCGCGAACGGTGACGCGCACGGGGCGGACAACATCACCACGCCAGCCTGGGATGGACAGGCACCCTTCGACGTGTTCCCAGGTCTCCTCGGAGACGCGGAGGACTTCAGGATTGATCAGCACATGTAGCTTGCTGTCGCCAGGGTTGGCATCGTCCTGCTCGACCTCAACGATGGCGATGCGCTCGGAAACACCGATCTGTGGCGCTGCTAACCCCAAGCCGTGCGCAGCGCGCATGGTCTCAATCATGTCGTCGATCAGCCGCTGGGTGTCTTTGGTGATCTTCTCAACTTTCTTCGCCCTCCTGCGCAGGATGGGGTCGCCGAT
>JANWZM010000160.1 GCA_025054635.1 Thermoflexales bacterium | reverse complement strand
AGGGCTTTCAAGCTCGGTTTACACCACACCAGGGAGCCACGCGCATCATGAGTTACGTAGAGAGCATCTTCGCCCGCGAGATCCTCGACTCGCGCGGCAACCCCACAGTCGAGGTCGAGGTTCTGCTTGAGGACGGCAGCTTCGGGCGCGCCAGCGTGCCCAGTGGGGCAAGCACCGGTGAGAACGAAGCCATCGAGCTGCGCGACAACGACAAGTCGCGCTACAACGGCAAGGGCGTTCGCAAGGCAGTCAATCACATCAACACGGAGATCGCCGCCGCGCTCGAAGGCTGGCTTGCCACGGATCAAACCGGCATTGACCAACTGCTGCTCAAACTGGACGGCACAGATAACAAGAGCAACCTGGGGGCGAATGCGCTGCTGGGGGTCAGTCTCGCTGTGGCGCGCGCGGCTGCGGCAAGCGTCGGCTTGCCGTTGTATCGCTACCTGGGCGGGGTCAACGCCCACGTGCTGCCGACGCCGATGATGAACATCCTCAACGGCGGCAAGCATGCCGACAACAGCACCGACTTCCAGGAGTTCATGATCCTGCCCGTTGGGGCAAGCTCGTTCGCTGAGGCGCTGCAATGGGGCGCTGAGTGCTACCATGCCCTGCAGAAAGTCCTCAAGAGCAAAGGCTATTCCACGAACGTGGGCGATGAGGGCGGCTTCGCGCCTTCCCTCAAAAGCAACGTCGAAGCTGTCGAGGTCATCCTCGAAGCAATTACCAAAGCGGGCTACAAGCCCGGCGAGCAGATCGCCCTGGGGCTTGACCCTGCAGCTAGCGAGATCTACGCAGATGGCAAATACCACCTCGCTAAGGAGGGCAAGGTGCTCACCAGCGATGAGATGATCGCCTACTGGGAGAACTGGTTGCGCCAATACCCCATTGTCTCAATCGAAGACGGTTTGGCTGAGCATGACTGGGACGGTTGGCGCAAGTTCACGCGTGCTGTCGGCGACCGCGTGCGGCTGATCGGCGACGACCTGCTCGTGACCAACGTCCGCTTCGTCAAGCGCGCCATTGCTGAGCATGCCTGCAACGGTCTGCTGTGCAAAGTCAACCAGATCGGCACGCTGAGCGAGACCATCGAGGCAGTTACCCTCAGCTTGCGCGCAGGTTGGGCGGTCGCTGTTTCGCATCGCAGCGGTGAGACCGAGGACACCACCATCAGCGATCTCGTCGTGGCGCTGAACACGGGGCTGATTAAAACCGGAGCACCTGCGCGCGGTGAGCGCACCGCCAAGTACAATCAGCTCCTAAGAATAGAGGAGGAGCTGGGCGAAGGTGCGGTCTACTCAGGCCGCATGGCGCTCAAGTCATGAAAGCAAGGCAAGCCTTCAACCCTGGAAAGGCGATTTGGGGTGTGTTCGCGCTTGCGCTGCTGGTCGCATGCAGCGCGCCGGAAGCCGCTCCGCGCCCGATTGCCACAATCAACCCCAACCTGACAACTTTTGAGACCTCAGCCGTCGAGTTTGAGGCTGAGGCGCAGGTCAGTGGTCCGTTGACGTTCATCGAGTTTTACGCGGAGTGGTGCGGGGTGTGCAAGCGCACTGCTCCGCTTTTCGCACGCCTGCGCGAAGAATTCGGCGACAAGGTGGCTTTCTTGTCCTACGACGTAGACCAGCCCGGCAGCGCTGAGTTCGTCCGCCAATATCGCGTGCGCGGAGTTCCAACCTATGTGCTGCTCGGCGGCAGCCAAGTCATCGCGCGGATCACAGGCCCGTTCGACTACGAGACAATGCAGGCGCGCCTGCGCAAGTACGCGCAACCGTAGCTCACGGGCACTGACGGTCTTCGCTGAGCAGCCGCACGCGCTCTTGGCAGGTGAGCTCTCTCCCAACGCGCACCTGCGCGCGCACAACCAAATCCTCTGGGCGCACCAGATGGATGCGCGCTGTGCTGTCTGCGCTGACGGTGACAAGACGATCCGCACGCCGATCTGCGAGCGTGGCTGACGCCGTGTGCCCGTACAGGACGAGCGGCGGCGCTGCCGATGACACGCGCACACTCAACACGCCCGTCGCCGATGACTCCACTTGCCATTCCTCGCCTTGGACCCACTCCCCGAGCAACGCGCCCGTCCGAACGTCGAAACGCTGCGCGCCCTGGGCGGTGCGCACGCCGATCTGGTCGCTGCCGATGAAGACAACTTGGCTGACAGGCGCACCGACTTGGATCGGCTCACCAAGCGCAGGCTGACCGGTAGCCGCATCCCACAAGCGAACGGTTCGGTCAGCGCTGCCGGTGGCAACGAGCGCGCCGTCTGGAGAGAACGCCACCGCGCTCACTGCAGCCGTGTGCCCGCTCAGCACAACGGCTGTCCGCCCCGTCCCAGCGTTCCACACGCGCGCTGTGCGGTCGGTGCTTCCTGTAAGCAGCCGCGAGCCATCTGGAGCGAACGCCACGCGAGTGACCCACCCCGAGTGCCCTCGCAGCGCGGTCAACACCGTGCCGCTCTGCACATCCCACACGCGCCCGATCCCATCGCGGCAGCCTGTGAGCAGCCGCGCGCCGTCTTCGGACAACTGTGCGTCAGTCACCGCGTTCGGATGCCTGAACGCGCCCTCCTCAGGGAAGGCACGGGCGAAGGCACGGCGCAGCGCGTCCTCAGTCTGAGGCAGCGGCAGTGTGCGATAGGCTTCGACAGCGACGAGCACGGCAAGCTGCGGGTCAGCGTCGAGCTGCGTGAGGGCAAGCGCAGCTAACTCGCGGGCGCGCGTGCGCTGGCGATCCTCCTCAGCAGTTGCCCGAGCTGCGCGCGCCGAAGCGACTTCCGAAGCGGACTGGGTTGCTAGCGCTGAGGCGGTTGCCTCGGCGCGCAAGGCGTTCTGCTCGCGGTTGACGACGCTGGTCGCCAGAGCAATTGCGGCTGACTCGTTCGCTTGAGCCGTCGCGCGCGCCTGCGCGGCAAGCGCTGCGTTCTGTTCGGCTTGGGTGCGGGTTGCGACCGCGGCTGCGCGCGCTGCTTCTGCCGACGCTGCGCTGGCTTCGGCAGCCAAACGGGTTGCTTGTGCCTGGCTCGCGAGTTGCTCAGCAGCCGTCGCCAGCGCTTGTGCGCGCGCCTCGCTTGTCGCTGCGACGCGAGCGCGCTCGCCCGCCTGCGCGTTCTGCAGCAGCCCAACAGCACCGAGTGCCAATCCAGCGATGGCAGTAACCCCCGCAACGCCCGTCACCACGCGCATCAGGCGCACTTGAGCTTCCTGGCGCTCGAACTGGGAGATCGCTTGCGCCTCGCCAAGCCGCGCCACCAGCGGCTGCGGCGCAGCCGACTGTGCACTGTCCGCCAGAGGAGCTGCTGGGCGAATCGGCCCAAAATACTCGTAGTCCGCCAAGGTAAGCCGAACCTCTCTGCCGCGGCGGTGCGGCAGCGCCATGAACAGCGCGTGCAGCGCTTTTTGTAGCGCAACCAGTGGGTAAGGCTGATCTAGGGCGTCTTCGATGAGGCGCGCGACAAGCTGCGGCTCGACCTCAACGCCAGTCTCCAGCGCTGGCAACACAATCGCGCGCACCAGCTCACGCGGCGAGAGCGGCTGGAGATCGAGTCGGTGGCGCTCAACCCACTCGGCAAGCTCGGGGTGCGCGCTCAGCTCAGGCAGTGCGCTGGAGCGCAGCGCAGCAACAAGGATGACTCGATCCGAGTGCTTGGTGTGCGCCAAGAACCGGACGAACGTCACCCGTTCCGGGTCGCGGGCAGGGCGCGCAAAAATTGCCTCGACCTGGTCTGCGATCAGCACCAGCCGCCCCCCATTTTGACCAGGAAGCATCTCCAAGAAGCGATACAGCGCGTCAAGGTCACTTAGCCCGCGCTCACGCAATGCTGCAATTGCCATCGGCGGCTGCTTAGCCTGGTGTGCGACCGCAGCGCATGCCTCGACTAAGTTGTGCAGCGGCTGTGAACCTGGAGTAAAGGTGTGGATTAGCCAGCGCTCGCTGCCGAGCAGTGCGCCGTTGCGCAGCCCGAAAACCAGCCCAGCTTGGATCAGCGACGTTTTGCCCACGTGTTCTGCGCCCGTGATTGCAACGGAACGCCCTTGCTCGATGCGGTCCAGAAGCTCGTCAATTGCACTTTCGCGACCGAAGTAGAGGCGCGCGTCAGCCTCCTGAAAGGGGCGAGAGCCGACATAAGGACAGCGCCCGTCGAACGACTTGGGCTGCCGCATCGCCTTCATCTGCGCCATCAGCGCGGCGACTTGCTCCGCGCTCAGAAGCCTCTGCGAGGGGCGTGTTTGTTCAGCCATGGAGACCCGAGGTCAATGAAAATTTCATGAGGATTGTAGGCGATGATGAGTAGGGCGTGAGCATGGGGATATCTGTTGTACCGAGCGCTGATCGTGGCACTGGGAACTGACCCATAGGGCAGGATGTAGCATCAGCGTGTCAATTCAGAACTAGCTAATTCCGTACGCGGCGCATGTCGCTGGAGGCAGAGGAGAAGGCTAAGACAAGGCAAGGCGACCTGACGTCTCGGCAGGGACTCACGTCGTCCAAGGTGCACATTCAGATGTCTAAGGCGCAGAGCTTGCGGGTTCGAAGACTGTCTCCGACTTGTGCAAAAGTTTCCGTTGGCTTCCTGAACAGCTTTCAAGCGTTGCCTGGCGGATTCCTCATTTCAAGTCGTTCGCTGCCGCTCTCCCCGGCGTGGATCTTCGTGTTTGGCAACTTGTGAAGTCAAGATCTCCAACTGAACGTATATGGTGGCATTGGAATGACCTGAACACGCCAGGCCGCTTTACGCTTTAGTCGCGAGAAGCTCAAACGAACTCTGAACTTCTCGCCTAAGGAGGGAGCATTACGCCCAGCAATCCAGATCGTGTCTTGTGGGTTAGAGCATGTCTTACAATTGAACACTTGTTCCAGTCTTAAGCCCCTCCAGCCGCCGCACGACAATGTGCACCATCGCCAAGTAAATCCAGCTCACACTGCTCTCTAACACGAACTCATAGTCCTTGCTCAACCGCCGATAC
>JANWZM010000141.1 GCA_025054635.1 Thermoflexales bacterium | reverse complement strand
ATAGAGGAGAGAAGGTCTGTGTATCTTAGCTACTTCGTTACAAAAACCGCTTTCAAGCTATCAGAACATGTCTTACAATTCGGTGTGAAGGAGAACAGAGCCACGTCGGAGCGCAGGCGTTACCCAACCGACCTCACTGAGGCGCAGTAGGCACCCATCACGCCTCACCTTCCCAAGCCCGCCTCCCCACGCGGTCGCAAGCGCATCCACTCGCCGCGCGAGATCCTCAGCGCCATCCTCTACTTTCGCCGCTGGCGCAAGAACGGCACACGGGAGCGGCTGAACGCGGCGCTGCGCGAGGCTCTGGTCTGAGGCGAACGCAGTCCGCGAACATTCCCAGTTCGCTACAAGCGCAGCGCGCTCTCGGCAGTCCGTTTCAGCTTTGTCGCGTCAGCGCAGGGACAGCTCACCTGCGGCGAGCCGTGTCGTCCCGCTCATCAGGCGGTAACGCCAATTGTGACTCTGCAGCAGCGCACTGCGGTCAATAGCAACCACGTGGTAGGGCAGCGTCGCAGCCTCAATCTTGCCAAACGCTGGATCATCGTCGCGCAGGGTCACTTCCATGACGATCTCTGTATCAGCGATAGAGACCGAATCAATCGTGATTGAGAATCCGCCGAAGGGCATCGTTCCGCGGAAAACAGCGAGCAGTGCCTCTTGTTGTAGGTCAACAGCCTCAATCAGCGCCCTATGGTCACCAGCGACGAGGGCGCTCAGCGCATCGCGACCTGCTGGATCAGTGGCGACAAGTAAGGTGGGCTGCGACAGGCTGCCACCTAGCCGAAAGCCACGAGCGAGTGTACGGAAAGCGATCCTTTCGACAGCGCGCGTGGAAGTCACGGTCAAAGCGGGCGAAGTTGGTGAGCCAGGCGCTGGGCTGGCAGGCGTGTTGGTCGTGCAACCAACTGCGAGGACAAGGCTCGTGACAAGCAAACAGGGCAACGGATCAGCTTTTACTCGCATTGCCCATATGACGTTCTGGAAAGGCTGTTCGTTCCTCTCCGCAACCCTTGTTCGCAGTCATGCGACGTGCCCCCGCGAACGCATGATCATCGCTGCCCCTGCCCGCTCTGACCTCGCTCCTAGAAAGCTGAGAGACCTGTAGGGCAGGGGCTGGACAATCTGACGAAACAGTTCAGTTGCTGCGGGCTTTGATCCTGAGCGTGGTCTGTTGAGCTTGCGAGAGACAATCTTTGGTCAGACGATCCAGAGTTGGTTGCCCATCTGCACCGCCCATCCGCGCCGAAGGTAGACGCGCGGTCCGTTGACAAGGCGCGTCCACAGCCAACCTAGCACGCCAGCAGAGAGCAAGTTCCAGATGAACAGAATCATCGTCTTGCTGCGCGGCGCCTTGAAGATATAGTTCACAAATAGCACGCTCATCAACAAAGCAATACAAATCTTGAACACACCAACAAATAGACCAACGATCAAGCTTCTGTTGTACAGAACCGCGTTACGAAAAGATATAAAAGTGCTAATAAAAGAAAATATCAGACCCGCAATCATCACCAAGTTGATCAACACAATAGACGCTTGGCTCACCTCAGAAACTTCTGTCGGTGGAAGAAGACTCATCACAACAATAAAACTTCCTACTAAACTGATAAGTGGCATAAGAGACCAGAATACGTCGTTAGCATCGAAGAAGATCACCACTTGGTCGCTTAGCCCCAGGAAGAGCAGCACAGCCATTGCCCCGAGGGTCACCCAGCACAACAACGTGACAACCTGGGCACTGAAGAACTGCTCTGCCGTCAGGCTTGCGCTTGGCTGGGCAAATGTGCCCATCTGAACAGTCGGTGACAAAACCGTCATCTCACTCAACCTCCAGCCACAGGGATACGCATTTTTGGGAGGAGCTGCACGACGTGCTGCGGAGAGTGTTCTCAGCCGAATTGCAGCCTTGCATCAACGCCTGAACACGTCATCTACAGGGACGTTAAATCCGTGTGCCAGACGGTTGGTCATGTTCGCCAGACCGACGATGCTGACAAGCTCGGCATACATCTCGTCGGTCATGCCCTTGGCGCGAGCCGCGGTGCTGTGCGAGGCGACACAATACTCGCAGTTGTTGGTGAGGCTCACGGCGATGTAGATCAGCTCACGGGTGAGTGGATCAAGCGCGCCTGGCTGTGCCATCACGGACTTGACCATCTCCCAGGTGCGCTTGAGCGTCGGTGGATGGACGGCGAGCGCTTTCCAGAAGTTGTTGATGTACTCTGTCTTGCGCGTGGCGCGGATGTCGTCGTAAACAGCGCGCACTTCGTCGCTGGCTTGCTCGTATTCGATCAAGGTCGCCATACTCGCCTAGCAGTGTAGCAAAGCACAAACCCAGACGCAATCACTCCACCACGCCCTGCAAGTGCGAAGTTCGCAGCTACAATCTAAGTCCATTCCTGCGAACACAGAAGAGCAAGAGCAACCCGATGTCAAAACGAAAGGAGCTGGAGGCACGTCGGCGCGAAGAGGAGCGCAAGCGCACAATTCAGATTGTCGTGATCATTGCGGGCTTGGCGGTGTTCATCATCGGCGGCGCAGTGCTGCTCAGCCAAGCCAGCGGCGGACAGCAGCCCGGGCTTGCCCCTGTGCGAGCGGCGGCAAAGGAAGCCCCGCCCAACGCTGAGCCGCGCAGCTTAGCCTGGGGGCCGAAGGATGCGCCTATCCGCGTCGAGGAGTTCATTGATTACCAGTGTCCTGCCTGTGGCATCCAAGCGCGCAACTTCGAGCCAGGCATCATCGCCGCGTTCGCCAACACCGGCAAGGTTCGCTACGAGATCAAGTTCCTCGCTTTCATCGGTCCAGAATCGCGCGATGCGGCTCAAGCTGCGTTGTGTGCTGCGGAGCAAGACAAAGGCTGGCAAATGCACAACACCTTGTTTGCAAATCAACCCGCCGGCGGGCGCGAGAACATTGGTAATTACAGCCGCCAAAGGCTGAAGGAAATGGCTGCCACAATCGAGGGCTTGGACACGGCTGCATTCAACGCCTGCTTAGATAGCAATCGCTATGAGCAGGTCGTGCTAGAGCAGCAGCGCGAGGCAACGCAGCGCGGCGTGAACTCAACCCCAACGCTCATCGTGAATGGCCAGCTCTTCGCAGGCGCACGCGGCGCAGAAGAGCTGCGCCAGATCTTTGCCCAGGTCGCCCCAGGCGTCCTGCCTTAATCGAATGTCCTCCGACGCAACACCGCGCCCAGCGCTTTGGGCTGATGTGCCAGAAGACCAATGGAACGATTGGCGCTGGCAACTCAGCCACCGATTGAACAGCGTTGAGGACTTCGCCAAACTCATCCGGCTGACCGAGGAAGAAATCGGCGGACTGAGCGCGCCGAACAAGTTCCGCGTGGACGTTACGCCTTACTTTGCCTCACTGATTGACCCAGACGACCCTGACTGCCCCGTCCGTCTGCAAGTCATCCCGCGCGCGAGGGAGCTTGAGGGGTTCGAGAGCATGATGGTGGACTCGTTGGCGGAGGATGCGCACTCGCCCGTGCCCGGTCTGGTGCACCGCTACCCGGATCGGGTGCTGATGCTGGTCACTACCCAGTGCGCCTCGTACTGCCGCTACTGCACGCGCAGCCGGATCGTGGGCGACTACCATGCCACGTTCAACCGACGCGATCACGACCTACAAATCGAATATATCCGTCGCACGCCCCAGATACGTGACGTGCTGCTGAGCGGCGGCGACCCGCTCACCCTGCCGCAGAAAATCTTGGAGGACCTGCTGCAGCGATTGCGCGCTATCCCCCACGTCGAGATCATCCGCATTGGCACGCGCGTGCCCGTGTTTTTGCCGCAACGGGTCACCGACGACTTGGTCGAGATGCTGCGCAAATACCACCCGCTGTGGATGAACATCCACGTCAATCACCCAAAGGAGATCACCCCGGAACTTGCGCGCGCCTGTGCCAAGCTCGCCGATGCGGGTATCCCACTAGGCAACCAGAGCGTGTTACTGGCTGGCGTCAACGATCACCCCAACACCATCCTCAAGCTGTGCCACGAACTGGTCAAACTGCGCGTACGTCCGTACTACCTGTATCAGTGCGATCTCGTGCAAGGCTCGGGTCACTTCCGCACCACAATTGCGGCTGGGCTAGAAATCATGGAAACGCTGCGCGGTCACACCAGTGGCTACGCCATCCCAACGTTCGCCGTTGACCTGCCCGGCGGCGGTGGCAAAGTGCCTGTGCTGCCAAACTACTTGATCGCCCAGTCTCACGGGCGGCTGGTCTTCCGCAACTTTGAGGGCTACATCAGCACCTACACTGAGCCAACTGACTACCAGCGCCCGAAGAAGACAAAGTGGGTGCCAGACCTGCCGCTTGCCCAGCAACAGCAGCGCGGCGTCGCTGACTTGCTAGCAGGCAAGGAGCTAGCGATCAGACCTGAGGGCTGGGACGCCATACACCTTCACCGCGGCAGCTACGCGCCTGCGGATGCTTCTCCAGACGGTGCAGCCGACGCGAGCACACCGATTTGGACAAAGTTCCACTGAGGAGCTGTCTGCCGCTGAGTTGCGAATGGCTCTCGAGCACGTGCGAGACTCATAGTTGTTTGCCCCTAGTAGCTCGCGCAAATAAAAGCGCTCCAAGCTAGGTGCTTGGAGCGCACAGCTATCTACCCTTTTTTGCTAGGTGGACTAATCGTCCAGCGCAGCGGTGCTATATCCTGCCTCGCCGGCGCAGCTACCGTAGTAGCCCATGTCCGCCTTGCTCGCCTTCATCGCGGCTGCCTTCTCCTTCTCAATGGCAGCAGCCTTTGCTGCAGCACGTTCATTCGACACCGTGGCGTCCTGCACGGGCTGTGCGGGCGCAACAACAGCAGGCGCATTCTTCGGCTGGGTGCTGGTGGTGCTCACGACACAAGCACTCAAAGACAGCGCAGCGGCACCAGCAGCAAGTGTGTAGATCACTCTCTTCATGTCTTCTCCTCCAAAATCTGACCCCTCCACCTGTTCACCGAAATGTTGGAGAGAGGTCTCTGCTCGGATGATACGATGGGCTGGGTAACAAGCCCGCCGAGATGAGTATCGGCTGAGAGAGATTAGCGAGTTTCGATTGTCGGCTTGATGGCGCGCAGGACAACAGCGCCCTGCAGCGAAGTGAGCTTGAAGAGCGCGCGCCCGTCTGCGGACAAGTATCGCCCAGTGTATCGAGCCTTCTCCAGGTCAACTGTGCTTAGGTCAGTCGCGACCCAGTCAAACGCGCGTTTGTCCCAGTCGTAGAGCGACAGTGCCGTGCCCTGCAGCACACTCATCGCAGTCTCGGCGGTGTCGAACACCAAACCAGGGGATAGCTCCACCTTTGAGGTCATGACCTCAATCGGCATCCAGCTCTCTAGGGCGATCACGTGCTCACCTTGGGAAAGCGCGACGCCCGATGGGCGGGCAGTGACTGTTCCGCTGAGCGGCTTGATGTCCCAGGTAAACACTTCAGCAGGGAGACGCAGCCCTGGTTGTTGGACTACCCATGGTTGCGGATGAACGCGCCACAGGTGCAGGCTGCGGTCTGTCACATGCCGCGCCGTCGTCAGATCGCCGGGTGCAGGCATCTCACCCCAGCAGGCAACGTAGACGCCTGGCGCTAACCCCTCTTCACCAAAAAGAGCAGCGACCCATCCCAAGCGTGCGAAGAAGCGCAATCGGTCTTCGTCGTAGGGCTGCCAAGCGACCAAACCCGCGTGGAGCGGCGGAAAGCTGCGTTCAAACGGAGCATGCTCGTCTATGACGGATGGCGTCGCCCAAAGGTTTACAGGCGTTGTCCATGCCCCCGGACGCAGCACCCATGGAGGGATTGACTTGGTTTGGACTGCCTGCAGATCAACAAGCGGCTGCGGATGTCCTGTCGTCAGCGCGATGTAAGCCGAGATGGCGCCTTGTGGCGCGAGATCACCGATTACCTGGTACTCCCGACCGGCAAGCAGCACGCAATCCTGCAGCGCACGGGTAGACAGGTTGCGCACCTCGCCCTCGAGGCGGACAGGAGCGTGCCCGGCAGACCGAGTGTGACTTAGCGTCGCCTGCAGCGCGATGGGCTGATCGCGCGCACCAATTGCGTAGAAGGCAGCGCGCGCGTCGAGCGAGGCAGGCAGGCTATTCAGCGCGTTGGGAACGCCGAAGCTCAACGTTGTCGTAAGCGTCGCGTGAACCGGCAGCGAGCGCCACCCCTCCGCGTCGCGGACGTATGCCGAACCGACCGCTTGATCGAAAGTCAAACTGACCTGCGAACGGCGCAGCGCGCGCACGCTATACAGGCTGAAGTCGCGGGCGATGTCAACACCGGCGTCACCCAGCCACAAGCTCAACCGGTGCAGTTGAGGGCGCAAGTCGTACGCGCTGTGTCCCCCGACCATCACCACCGTGGTGAATAGTCCAGCAAGCAACGGCATGGCGAGCCAAACTAAGGTCGGGCGTCGGAGACGCCGCAATACCCATGCGTTCAGCAGCCCAACCGAAACCACATAACCAAGTAACAGGCCGACAATGACGCCAACTGGCATCAGCGCCGGCGTCGCAGCAGCTAAAGCTGCGGTGAACAAGGCATCTTCTCGAGGAGCATACCCAACCTGTTGGGCTCGCCCCGCGCTGCCGCGCGCGAGCGCAGCAAAGACCTCCGCCAGCAAAGGTCGAACCTCAGAAGAAACAAACGCAGGGTCAAACGCCAATTGATCAACTGTGCCGCGCCCAACAGGGCGGCGAACAACCATCGGCAACTCGCGGTCGCCTGCGAGCAGGCGCGCCTCAGGACGAGCAACCTCCAGAGGTGCAACTGGAACAGGCTGTTGGAGCAGCGGCAAGGCAGGTTGTCCGCCAAATGGCGAGACAAGCGTCTCCAGCGCCGCGAGGGACGCTGTGCGGGTTGTTAGTCCCACGCGAGCAGGCGCAAGGTCGTCAAGCCCTTGCACGACGTCCTGTGCGGTTGGTCCGCCGGCAAGGATCAAGTGCCCCCCAGCGAGAACCCATCCCTTCAACGCAGCGCGTTGAGCGCGCGTGAGCCGAGCTGTGTTCGCGCTGCTGATCACCAGGATATCGGCTGCATCGAGCGCAGCCGTCTGATCGGGCAAGTGCTCCAAGCGCATGAAGGCGAGCGCCGCAGGGTCGCCGTTCAAACCGCGCACGGCGCGCACGATGCTGAACGCATCAGGCGTCTCACCGACGACGAGGACGAGCGGCGTAGGCGACGAGAGCACACGCAAGCGCGCTGTGGTTGTGACGAGCACTTGACCCTCCTGCCGCAGCTTGACGGAGACTTCGCGCGCTAATCGCCCTGCCCGAGCGTATAGAACAATTTCACGTTGGCTGTCGGTGGGTAACTCCACGGACTGGGCATAAACGCTGTTCGCGCCCTGTTCTGAGGCAATCGTGAACACCTCCCCGCGCAAAGCCGGCCCGAAGTTTGCGATCCGAACACGCACAGGCATCCAGCCTCCAGCGCGCGCCAATCCATCCAGCCCTGCCTCAGCGCTCATCGTGATCGTCGGGGCTTGTGCACGGGCAGGCATCAGCGTTGCGAGAGCCAGCCCAAGCGCTGCCAGAGCTGTCCCACAGGGACGGAAGTCGGCAGGCATCTCTTGGATTATGCGCGCAAAGTATCATTCGTCTATGCTCACCAAGCTCACGCTGAGGAACTTCAAGCTTTTCGATGAGGTAGAGATCGAGTTGGGCAGCCGCGTGATCTTCGTTGGACCGAACAACTCTGGCAAGACCTCAGCGCTGCAGGCAATCGCCTTGTGGGACGTGGGCGTGAAGCGGTGGCTGGAGAAGCGCGGCAACGGGTCTGTACCGGCTGAGCGCGCAGGGGTCACCATTAGCCGGCAGGACTTGATCGCAATTCCAGCCCCTGCTGCCAGCTTGCTGTGGCGCGATCTCCATACGCGCGAGGCAGAACGAATCGAGGGTAAGCAGCGCACGCGCAACGTTCGCGTCGAAATCGACGTTGAGGGCGTCAACGAGCGGACTTGGCGATGTGCGATGGAATTCGACTACGCCAACGAGGAGTCCATCTACTGTCGCTCTAAGCTCGGCGACGACCAAAAGCGCCTGCCTGTCCCAGAGCACTTGCGGACGCTGCAGGTGGCATATCTACCACCGATGTCAGGTCTGGCAGCGCGGGAAGACCGGCTGGAGATGGGGTCCATCCGCGTGAGGCTAGGTGAAGGGCGAACCGCAGAGGTGTTGCGCAATTTGTGCTGGCAAGTGCTGCAGCGCTCAGGCGGAGAGCAGGAGTGGTCAAAAATCTGCGACAGCCTCCAGAGGCTTTTTGGGTCTCGGCTCAACAGACCTGTATACATCGTAGAGCGCGGTGAGATCACGTTGAGCTATCGAAACCGCAGCGGGGTCGAGCTGGACATCACTGCGAGCGGGCGCGGCGAGCAGCAGACGCTGCTCTTACTCGCCCATATGGCAGTCAACCCTGGCGCAGTCCTGCTCCTGGACGAGCCAGATGCTCACTTGGAAATCCTGCGACAGCGGCAGATTTACGACGTGATCTCCGAGCAAGCTGAGCGCACAGGGAGCCAGATCATTGCCGCGAGCCACTCTGAAGTCCTGCTCAACGAAGCTGCTCAGAAGGATATCGTTATCGCTTTTATCGGCAAACCACATCGGATTGACAATCGAGGCGACCAAGTCCTGAAAGCGCTCAGGGATGTCGGCTTCGAGGATGACTACCTGGCTGAAGAAGTAGGCTGGGTGCTTTACCTGGAAGGCGCTACAGACCTAGACATTTTGCGAGCGTTCGCGCGTTCACTTGAGCACCCAGCCCAAACGCATCTGGAGCGCCCCTTCGTGCGTTACGTGGGCAACCAACCCAAGCGCGTGCGGGAGCACTTCTACGCTCTGCGCGAGGCAAAACCAGACTTAGTGGGGATTGCGATTTTCGACAGGCTAAACCGAGACCTAGAGCAAAGACCAGAACTGCAGCAGTTGATGTGGTCGCGGCGCGAGATAGAGAACTACCTGTGCCATCGCGAGGCACTGCTTGCCTTCGCCGAGCATGGAAGCAGTTCGGTGCGCTCTAGCCCTGTTCAAAGAGGATTGGCGAACCAAGATGGACAGGGCGATTCAGTCTGTCGAGGACGCCCTGAGAACGCTTGGCAAAGACGCTTGGGGCGCAGACGTCAAGGCAAGCGAGGATTTCCTCACTCCAGTGTTCGGACAGTTTTACAACGCAATAGGACGACCGAACGAGATGAAGAAGACCAACTTCCATCAGCTCGCGCCGTTCGTCCCTAATGCGCAGCTCGACCCAGAGGTGCGCGAGAAGCTCGACGCGATTGCCTCCGTTGCCGCACAAGCTCGCCCAAGACGATAATCAGCCCAAGCCATGCTCACAGACTACCGCGTCCGCCAACGCGATTATCTGCTCCAGATCAGCCGTGCGCTCACCTCGCGCTTGAAT
The DNA here is from genome assembly GCA_025054635.1 of Thermoflexales bacterium. Classification (GTDB taxonomy): domain Bacteria; phylum Chloroflexota; class Anaerolineae; order J036; family Brachytrichaceae; genus DRWP01. The sequence continues at coordinate 8,123 of JANWZM010000141.1, read as the reverse complement.
CTCACCGAGGTGCTCAACATGATCCTCCAGCAGGCGACTGACCTGCTCAACGGCAGCGCAGCGCTGATTGCGTTGGTCGAAGCCGACGGCACTTACCGCGTGCGACAGTCGTACGGTATCTCCGAGGTGCTTCTGGAGCGACTGGGGACGCTCAAGTTCGGTGGCGGGCTGAAGCAGGCAATCCGTGAGTTGGAGTCGCGGCTAGTGCGCTTGGCGAGTGAGTTTGGGTTAGGCACATGGCAGGTTATTGCGATGCCGCTGCAGGTAGGCGAGGACGAGTTTTTAGGCGCGATTTACGTCTTCCGCGCGCGCGGCATTCCCTTCGGCGTCAGCGACCGCCAACTGTTGCAGAGCTTCGCCGACCAGGCGGCAATTGCGGTCAACAACGCGCGTCTGTACGAGCAGCTTGCCCACGAGAAGCGCCGCCTCGACGCAATTTTGGAGTTCAGCGCTGATGGCGTCGCCATCTTGGACGCGGCGCACCGCATCTTGACCTTCAATCGAACGCTGTCGCGCTTACTCAAAATCCCCGCTGAGAGGGCACTCGGGCAGCGCTTCGAGGACGTGGTTAAGCTGGTGCAAAAGCGCTCAGGCATGACGCTCGAGGAAGCGGAAGCTGGCGGTTGGCCGATCGTTGGCGCTACACGCCCGGTGCGTGTGGAAGGCGACTTACGTTGCAGCGACGGCAGCACCGTCAGCGTCGAAATCGCGTTTGTGCCGCTGTTCAGCCGCGAGGGGCGCCTAATTAATATCATCGCCGATGTGTATGACCTCACCCGCTTTCGCATCGCTGAGGAGATAAAAGCAACGTTCATCTCGGCAATCTCACACGAGCTGAAGACCCCAGTCACCCTAATCAAAGGCTACGCCAGCACCCTACTGCGCCAGGACGCCCAGTGGGACGAGGAAGTCGTGCGCGAGAGCTTGCGCGTCATCGAGGAGGAGGCAGATCACTTGCATGAGCTGATTGAGAACTTGCTCGATGCTTCGCGCGCGCAAACAGGGCGCTTCCGACTCTCTCCAGTGGAGTTAGATTTGAACGAGTTAGTGCATAAGGTCGCGCGCAAGTTTCAAGCCCAAGCGCCGACGCATCGCATCCAGGTCGCGCTTGCCGAAGACTTGCCGTTGGTCTTTGCTGACGAGGCGCGCATCACTCAAGTCCTGGGCAACCTGCTGTCGAACGCAATCAAGTATTCGCCGCCGAGCAGCGAAATCCGCATCACTGGGCAAGCCACGCCAACCGAGGTCATTCTGAGCATCAGCGACCAAGGCCCTGGTATCCCTCCAGAGGAACAAGAGCGCATCTTTGACCGGTTTTACCGCGGCGAGAACGCGCTGCGCGGCGGGAAGCCGGGCACGGGGCTGGGCTTGTATCTCACTCGCGCGCTTGTCGAGGCACACGGGGGGCGAATTTGGGTTGAGAGCGACGGCAAGTCTGGCTCGACCTTTCACTTCAGCTTGCCGCGATCCAGCGCGCTTGTCACCAGCGCAACAAAGCAAGCGCCTTGAGGCAGAGCCTCACTGGCTAGAGGTTGCAGATGACCAGCTTGGGGGTGGCTTGAGCACGGCACTAGCACTGCGCCCAAGCTCGCGCAGCGTGCGCAGGTGCGCCAGCAAAGCGTCGCGCCAACGCGGATAGCTATGGTACGCTATCCCGAACTCCTCACACGTCTTCCGCACAATTGGCGCAAGCGCTGGATAGTGCACGTGGCTGATGTGAGGGAAGAGGTGGTGCTCAATCTGGTAGTTCAACCCACCAGCATAGAAGTTCAGAAAGCGGTTATTCGGCGCGAAGTTCACGGTCGTCTCGACCTCGTGAATAGCCCACTCGTTCTCAATCTGCAGCGGGTCACCTGTCGGCTCTGGAAAGTCTGCTGGCTCCATCACATGCGCTAACTGGAAGATAGAAGCCAAGGTCAAGCCCACAACGATCACCATCACGAGCCAGCCCGCGAGCGCAAGCCACCATGGCAACAGCAGCATGGGCAGAGCAAGCGACACCGTGAAGAACACAGCCTTGCCAGTTAGGAAGATCAGCCGCTCCTGCAAGCTCATCTTGGGGTAGATGTGGTATTGGTCTGACCGCCCCGTGAGGAACACGCGGAAGTCGCGTAGGAGGAAGCTGAACCCTGTCAGCGCGTACACGAACGGGCTGTAGAGATGCTGCCAGCGAAAGTGCGGTCGCCATGGCTCGCGCGGGCTGAGGCGGAAGAGTCCATTCGTCTCTAGGTCTTCATCCAGCCCAGCGATGTTGGTGTAGGTGTGATGCCAAACGTTGTGTTTGTGCCGCCATACAAAGCTGCTCACGCCAATCAGCTCGCTGGAGAAGCCAAGCAAGCGATTGACCCACGGGCGATTGCTGTAGCTGCCGTGGATCGCGTCGTGCATCACGTTGAAGCCGATCCCAGCAATCACGAATCCCCAAGCAGCGTAGAGAACAACCGTGATCAAGGGCTGCACGCGCGCGCCGAGGGTGAGGATCAGCGCGTAAATCGCGGCATACGCTGCAAACAGCAGCGCAGTCTTGACATACATCCGCGGAACGTCACGACGCGGCAGACCAGTTGCCTCGAAGAAGGCGTTCACGCGCTCGTTCAACACGCGCCGAAATCCATATTGGCGAGTGAAGGGCAGCGCTTTGACTGGAGTCTGCTTGAGAACAGGACTAACCGATGCAGCCTGCATGGGCGGGGTTACTTGTGCGTTTGAGGACACGGGCTTTATCTAGACCTTCCTTTCTTTACTTTCTCCGTCTGATGACGGTTCAGCCGCGGACCACTCTCCAGGCACCTCGCGGACAGCCCGCGATGCTACCATATTGGCTAGCTACTCCAACTCCAAGTTTAAGCTGGCGCACTAGCCCCAGCAAGACAACAGGCGCAGCTCAGTTGGCTGCGCCTGTTGCCGTGTGCAAACTGCATCCCGCCTCAACTACCGCGCCGCACGATGGGGAGATAGCACTTGAACGCGACGACGTCCACCGTGCTGGACAGGTTGATCCCGGTCAAGCTGTTGTCCACATACACCTTCGGCTGGTTGACAACCTGACCCTCCAGGATTTGCACTTGGACGGCATAGGTCATCGTGTGCACTGCACCTGCTGCCAAGTTGCCGCCCCACACGACCGCGTTCAGTGCGGCTTGCGGGCCAAACACGCTCTCCCTGCCCGACCCATCTGATAGCAGGATAGCGGAGAAGCTACCCACGAAGCTGCCACCTTGGGCTGAGCCAGCCACATAAGTGGTGCCGCTTGGGATCGGCGCAACAAGCAACACGTTGTTGACCTGCCCAGGGCCGAGGTTGGTGACCACAACGGTATACGTGATCCTGTTGCCCTTGCGCACTGCGCCAATCGACTGCGTGAGTGTGCTCAGCGTGCCTGTTAGTGGCACTTGGCTTGCTGGCAGGTTGATGTAGGTCGCCTGTGCCGTGGCGACTTTGGGCGGCACAGCACCAACCACAGCAGCAGACACGTTCTCAACCGCAGGCACGAGAGAAGTCAGTGCTGCAGTCACCTGACCGTTGGAGCCTGTGGTCGCAGTCACAGGGCTGAACTGACCTACGCCTGCAAAGAACTGCACCGCCGCGTTGCTCACAGGGTTGCCGAACTGATCGACAACTGTCGCAGTTGCGATGCTCTGGCTGATGCCGTTTGCGAAGATCACTGTCGGCGACAGAACCAACGAGATTGTGAACGGCGCGCCAGCCGTGAAGGTCACCCGCACGGTTGCACTTATCGTGCCCACTGTTGCGGTGACCGTGGCGACGCCGGCAGCCGTGCTGCTGAGCGTCACTGTCGCGTTGCCATTCACGCCCGTGGTCGCCGTCACTGCGCTCAATGTGCCCAGTGAGGTGGTGAAGCTCACGACCACACCTGGGAGAGGAACGTTAGAGAAGCCGAGCACAGTTGCTGTGAGTGTGCTGCTTGTGCCCACTGCCGTTGTTGTCGGCGCGGCTACTAGCGCCAAGCTGGCTGGCTGCTCAACAGTCACCGACGTGCTCGCCGTTTCGTCACCTGGAGCGGCCTCAGTCTGGTCTGCCGTCACGACGACCGAGTTGGTCAGCGTCCCTGCAGCGGTTGTGGTAGCTGTGTACACGATTGTGAGCAGGTTGCTCGGCTGCAAGCTGGCGAGCGTGAACGTCGCTGTGGTCACCCCAAAGTTGGCATTGACCGAAGGCGTTGCCGCGACCAACCCGCCGAACTGTGCTCCGCCGCTGAGCACGTCTGTCACCGTCACTGCAAGCGTAGCTGAGCCAGCGTTCGTTACCACGACAGTGTAGGTCACCACATTGCCGACCAGCACAAGCGCAGGTGTTGCCGTCTTGGAGGCTCGTAGGTCAACCCCTTGCAGCTCGACCGAGCCAACCTCACACGCCAATCCTTGTGGACGCGGTACGCCGCGCTGGTCAGTGCCCGCTGCACACGGCGTGACATCACGCGCAGGTCCAGCAAACGCTGGTGCGTAGTTCAAGGTTGGACCGCCGTTCAACCCGAGCGGCTGCAACTGCGGATTCGCATTCAGGATCGAGAATCCTGCGCATGTGGCGTCACTGCTCAGGTTCACGCCGCTCGCGGTGATCGTGCCGGAGCAGTTCGGGGTGTTGTATGCGAGCAGAGAAGCGACCACCGTTGCGTTCCCGCCAGCGCCCTGCAGCCCCACGGCAGTGTTGCTTGCGATCGTGGTGTGCGTCAGGTGCGCCGTGCCCGTGATGACAACCACGCCCGTCACGTTCTCGCCCACGGTGGTGTTCACCACGAGGTTAGGCCCTGCGCTGTTGAAGCTCACACCTGCGTTGGTGTTGCTGACGACTGCGCTGCCTCGCAGGAAAACACGCGCATCGTCGGTTGTGGCAACACCGCCGGTTGTTGTGCCAACGTTGTTCGTGATAGTGCTGTTAGTGAGCGTCAGCACGCTGGTGTCGCGCACCAGGACGCCGCCAACATCTAATGCTGCCTGGTTGCTCTGCACCAACACCCCAGAGATCTCTGCGTGCGAGCTACCACCTGCCGAGACTGCACCACCCACGTCCGCTGCGTTGTTAAGCAAGCTGCTGTCCGTGATGAGCACAGTTGCTGTCCCTGTCACCCACACGGCGCCGCCCTCGTTGAAGGCAGTGTTCGACTGCAGCACTGTGTTGCGAATTTCAACAGAGCCATCCTGGCTGGCGATGCCGCCGCCATTTGTGCCAGAGAACACTGCGCTGTTGCTGATGACCTGAGCGTCGCGGATGAACAAGCTGCCCGTGTTGGCAATCCCGCCGCCGTTGTCAGATATAGCACGGTTGGCTCGGATTTGGCTGTTGCCCTCGACGAAGACTGTGCCAATGCTAGCAACCCCACCACCAAGCGCAGCTTGGTTGCCGCGCACTTCGCTGCCACCTGTGATGGTGACCAGACCTGTGTTGGCGATGCCACCACCACTGTCCGAAGCCTGGTTGCTTAGCACTCGGGTTGCCGTGACGAGCGCTGTTGCATCTTGAATCGCGACTCCACCACCTGCGCCGTTGTCTGCGCTGTTCTCCGCTACGTAGCTGTTCGCAAGCACCACTGTAGCGCTGTCTGCGACGAGACCACCACCTTGCTGGCTCGCCGAGTTGCGTGTGACGGTGATTGCGCTCGCCGTCAGACTAGCGAAAGTGACTAGCACGCCACCACCATCCCGTGCCGCGTTCCGGTCGAACACCGTCTCAGTAATGAAGACGCTTGCACCGCCGATGAACGCACCACCCCCTGCTCCGTCGCCGACCGTGTTCGAGACAAACTCACTACCGTGGATGAACACATTGGCGCCTGTCACACCGAGACCTCCGCCGAATGGAGCACCCGCGGTGTTGGTCAACACCCGAACATTGCGCAGGGTGAGTGTGCCAACGTTAGCTGAGATGCCACCCCCGGTGTCATCCGCGATGTTCTCAGCAATCAGAGAGTCTTTTACAAGGATGATGAAACTATCCCCAAGAATGCCACCGCCTGAGCCATTGATAGCCCGATTCTCACGCACTTCACTGCTGTTGGTCACAGTGAGCACACCACTGGTGACCGCAATACCACCACCATCTATGTCTGCCTGGTTGGAGATCACACGTGTTGCTGTCAGCAGAGCCGAGGCGCCGTTCTCGATGCTCAAGCCGCCTCCCGACCCATTAGAAGCTGTGTTTGTTGCGACCAAGCTTTCCTGCAAAGCCGCTGAGGCGCCATTCAGTGCAATGCCACCTCCATTCAGGCTAGCGGTGTTCAGCGTGACGGTGACTTGCTGCGCGTTGACTGCTGCCCCTGCTGCATACAAGCCTGCGCCGTCCCCGGCAGAGTTGCTGCTGAGCTCACTCAGCTTGAGCGTGACCACACCACCGCTTGCAGCGTAAATGCCACCACCATCATCTATGGCAATATTAGCTTCCAGCTCACTGCTGCTGACCTCGAGCGTGCCAGAGGCGAGGTAGATCCCTGCGCCACTGGATGCTCCGTTCCCTGCCACGCGACCATCCAGAATGTTGACCGAGCCGCTGCTGACAATGCCGCCCCCTCTCTGCGCCGCCGAGTTGTCCTCAATCCGCGCGCCCTGGATGAACACGGAACCGCCGTTGGCGATGCCACCCCCCGATCCCACGGCGGCCTGGTTTCCACCCACCAAGCTGCCGCCCGTGAGCGTGACCACGTTGCCAGACCCAACAGCAACACCACCACCGTTCTGCGCGCTGTTCGTCAAGACCTGCGTTGCACTGATGAAAGCGCGCGAGTTGGTGTTGACGATCAAGCCACCTCCCGCGCTGCCATTTGCTTGGTTCTCGGACAGTAGGCTTGCAGTCAGCGTTAAGGCGCTGCCGTTCGTCACCAGCACACCGCCACCTTGTCCAGAGGCAGCGTTCTCCGTGACGGTGATGCCCTCACCCGAGACCTGGCTGACCGCCGCAAATATGCCTCCGCCGTCCTGAGCGGTGTTAGTGAAGACCAGCGTGTTGACTAGATTAACCACTGCGCGCCGAGCACACAATCCACCGCCCATGGCGAGAGCGCTGTTGCCCTTCAGGGTGACCCCTTCCAGACGCAAGGAAGCCGCGGGAATCGTAGTGCGGATTGCGCCACCCCCACTTCCACAAGCTCCACTGCTGCTTGGGTCGTCATCATTTGCTGGAGCGCTTCCACCCTGAATCACGATGTTGGTGAAGGTCACAGGCACGGCAGCGACAACGTCGAAAATGCGGTCGCCGAAGCCCGCACCCGCTGTGATCGTGACTCCAGAGACTCCACCGCTGATTGTCACGGTCTGGCTTATGTCCAGGTCACCGAGCAGAGTGTTTGAGTTGCCTGCACCAGCAACAGTTAGTGTGACTACACTAACTGTAGGGGTGAAGACGATGGTTGACCCCGTGCCGCACTCGGTGAAGGTGCCGATCCCGTTTGCCGTTGCAACTGCCTCACGAAGCGAGCACCCTACGCCAGGCGACGCCGCTTCGTCAACACCAGTTGTCACCGTGACCACTTGCGCCGATGCGCTCCTAGCGACAACCACAGAGACCACGAGAGCAGCAATGCAGATAACTAGTCTAACAAGCGCGTTGCGAACCCTGCTGAACAGTGCCATTTATGTCCTCCAGGGCAGTGCTAGCTAATTTGAGTTTTTATCTATCTGCTAGTACCTACGGGAGCAGGATTAGGACGCTGTTAAGAGCTTACCACGGCTCGCTGCGCCCTCATCTCAGTAAACGCCTATACTCCAAATAAGCCGCAGCTTAGCACAGCAAGGGTGGAACACAACGCGCCGCTTCGATTCAGGTTTTAATCTAACCTTGATGAGGTAGTCCCAATGCCTGTGCGTCTTAGCTTCACAGACCGCGGTGAGCCAACCCGCGAGGCAATTATCTTCCTGCATGGCTTCCCGCTCGACCACACGATGTGGCACCACCAACTTGATGCCCTCTGCGGCCGCTATCGCTGCCTTGCTCCAGACCTGCGTGGCTTCGGCGCGTCCGCGCCGCCCTCAGAAGGTGAACGCTGGACAATCGACGACCTCGCCGACGACGTAGCAGCGCTGCTGGACGAGCTTGGCGTTGCCCAAGCGACGTTCTGCGGCTTGTCCATGGGTGGCTACGTCGCCTTTGCGCTGTGGCGCAACCATCGGCAG